>JBJMOX010000163.1:0-3806 GCA_045803515.1 Gemmatimonadales bacterium | reverse complement strand
CGTCTCGATCACGACGGTGTGCCCCGCCGCCACCAGGGCCTCCGCGCCGGCCGGTACCAGGGCGACGCGGTTCTCGTTGGTCTTGATCTCCTTGGGTACCCCGATCAGCATCGATGATCCTCGGATGTGGAGGGAGACGGTCTGCTGAGAAGCTCACCACGGAAACACGGAAACACGGAACACACGGAAGCCGCACGGAATTCTGCGCCAACAGAAGGTAATCGATGGTGTGCACTATGCCCGTCGTTCCGTGCGGCCTCCGTGTGTTCCGTGTTTCCGTGGTGAATTAGCCGATGGACCGCATCAGGCCGCTGGCCCGAGCCGAACCACAGTCTGCCGATCAGCGGGAAAGAACTCCGCCGCGACCGCGGCGACTTGTTCGTCGGTGACCGCGTCGATCTCCGCGAGCATCGCGTCCAGCGGCCGGTAGTGGTCGTCGTGGAGAACGAAACCGGCCAGTCGTCCCATGCGCGCGGCGGGGCTCTCGAGCGACAGCATGATCTGGCCCTTGAGCTGCTGCTTCCCGTCGATCAGCTCCGCTGGTGGCAGTCCCTCGCGAGCCAGCAGGTCGTACTCCGCCCGGATCGCCTCGACCGCCTGATCGGCGGTGCCCGGCTGGGTGCCCACGTAGACCCCCAGCTGCCCCGAGGACTGATAGAAGTGCTTGAAGGCGAAGATGGCGTAGGCCAGGCCCAGCTCCTCGCGCACCCGCTGGAACAGCCGGCTGGACATCCCGCCGCCGAACACGTTGGTCAGGATGGCGAGGGGAAACCGGCGGGGGTCGTTCAGCGGAAAGGTGTCGGTTCCGAACACGATGTGGGTCTGCGCCGTGTCCCGCTCCTCCCGGTGCCCGCAGCCCCGCCGGGCAGGCGTCGCGGTGACCGCTGGCCGCGGCCGCTCGAGCTTGGTGCCCTCGAACCAGCCCTCCCGCTCGAGCACGGTCAGGAGCTGGTCGTGCTCGACGTTGCCGGCCGCTGCGATGACGCAGTTGCCGCGATAGTAGCCGGACCCATGCAGCGCGTGGAGATCCGCCGCCGAAAGATCGCTCAGCGACTCGGGGGTCCCCAGGATGGAATAGCCGTACGGGTGCTCGGGCCAGAGCGCGGCGGAGTGCAGCTCGAAGACGAGGTCGTCGGGCGTATCGGCTACGCCGTTGATCTCTTCCAGAATGACGTTGCGCTCGGGCTCGAGGTCGCTCTCGCGCAGCAGCGGGTGCCGCACGAGGTCGGTGAGAATCTCGACCGCCAGGGGGAGGTCGGCGTCGAGGATGTGGCCCTGGTAGCTGGTGTAGTCCCGCCCGGTGAAGGCATCGAGCCCGCCGCCGCGGATCTCCAGCTCCAGCGCCAGCTGCTTGGCGCTGCGCCGCTCGGTGCCCTTGAACACCATGTGCTCGAGCAGATGGGAGATCCCCAGCTGCTCCCGCCGCTCGTGCGCGCTGGCGGTGCGCACGTAGATGCCGACGGCTGCCGAGCGCACGCCCGGCAGCTTCTCGGTGAGGACGATCATCCCGTTCGGCGCCGTGGTGCGGAGCAGCCCTTCGTCGAGGCGAACCGTATCCACGTCCAGGCTACTCCTTGGGCAAGAGCGCCTTCCGGGAGAGCTTCATGCGTCCGCGGTCGTCCACTTCCAGCAGCTTGACCTGGACGATGTCACCTTTCTTGACCACGTCTTCGGTCTTCTCGGTGCGTCCGTGCTGCAGCTCGCTGATGTGGAGCAGCCCCTCGACTCCGGGCAGGATCTCGACGAACGCCCCGAACGCCGTGGTGCTCTTGACCGGCCCCTCGTACGTCCGGCCGACCTCGGGCTCCGTCGTGATGGCGGCCACCATGGCGCGGGCCTTCTCGCCCGCGTCGCCGCCGACGGCAGAAATCGTGACCAGCCCGCTGTCCTCGATGCTGATCTTGGCACCGGTGGCGTCCTGGATCCCGCGGATGGTTTTGCCCTTGGGTCCGATCACGTCACCGATCTTGTCCGGCTTGATCTGCATGGTGAAGATGCGCGGCGCGTACTGCGAGAGATCCGGCCGGGCCATGGGCAGGACCTTGGCCATCTCCTGCAGGATGAACAGCCGGCCCTTGCGCGCGCGCTCCAGCGCCTGCTCCATGATCTTGAGGTCGAGCCCCTCGATCTTGATGTCCATCTGGATCGAGGTGATGCCCCGCTCGGTCCCCGCCACCTTGAAGTCCATGTCGCCCAGCGCGTCTTCCGACCCCAGAATGTCGGTGAGGACGGCCACCTTGGCGCCCTCCTTGACCAGGCCCATGGCCACCCCGGCGCAGGCGGCCTTCATCGGGACACCCGCATCCATCAGCGCCAGCGAGCCGCCGCACACGGTGGCCATGGAGGACGAGCCGTTCGACTCCAGCACCTCGGAGACGACGCGCAGCGTGTAGGGGAAGTCCTCGTAGTTCGGCAGCAACGGCTGCAGCGCCCGCTCGGCCAGCGCGCCGTGCCCGATCTCGCGGCGGCTGGTGCCCCGGATCATCTTGACTTCGCCGGTGGAGAACGGCGGGAAGTTGTAGTGCAGCATGAAGGACTTGGTGGTCTCACCGGCCACGTCGATGCTGTCTATCCGCTGCTCGTCCTCCGCGGTTCCCAGCGTCACCGACACCAGCGCCTGAGTCTGCCCCCGGGTGAACAGGGCCGAGCCGTGGGTCCGGGGAAGCACGCCGGTCTCGATGCTGATCGGACGGATGGTGTCCAGGTCGCGACCGTCGACCCGCTCGCCCTTTTCCAGCACCTGCTTCCGCATGACCCGGTACTCGATCTCCTCCAGCTCGGTCACCAGCTCGCGTCCCCGCTCGGGGAACTCGATCAGCAGCGTCGCGAGCACCTGGTCTCTCACCGCTTTGACGCCCTTGGCCCGGGACGCCTTGTCCTTGGCGTTGATCGCCGTGGCCATAGCGGTCTCCGCGCCCTCCCGGACCCGGGCGATCAGCGACTGGTCGGGCTCCGCCTTGATCCAGGGAATCTTGGTGGCCGACCCGGCCTTCTCGATCAGCTGCTTCTCCAGGCCGATCAGCTCCTTGATGCCTTTCTGCGCCACCTTGAGCGCCTCCAGCACCTCGGCCTCGGAGATCTCGAGCGAGCCGCCCTCGACCATCACGATCGAGTCGGCCGAGCCGCTCACCACCAGGTCGATGGTGGAGAACTCCAGCTGCTGGAAGGTGGGGTTGAGAATCCAGTTGCCGTCCACCCGGCCCACCCGGACCGCGGCGAGCGGCCCGTTCCAGGGCACCGAGGAGAGGCTGAGCGCCGTCGAGGCCGCGATGACGCCGAGAATGTCGGCATCGTTCTCCTGGTCGGCGGACAGCACCGTCACGAACACCTGCACTTCGTTCTTGAACCCTTCCGGAAAGAGCGGCCGGATCGAGCGATCGATCTGCCGGCTCGCCAGGATCTCCTTGTCGGAGGGACGGCCCTCGCGCTTGAGGAACCCCCCGGGGATCTTGCCCGCGGCATAGGTCTTCTCGCGGTACTCGACGGTCAGGGGAAAGAACGGCAGGGTGGAAAGCGTGGGGGATACTGTCACTGCGGCCAGCACCATCGTATCGCCGAAGCGGAGGGCGGCGGAACCTGCCGCCTGCTTCGCCAGGCGTCCAGTCTCCAGCAGGAGCGGACGGCCGGCGAACTGAGTCTCGATCCGTTGCACGGTCACTACCTTCTCTCGGTGAAGTTTCTCGGGTTTCTTTGCTGCTCAGGACACATCAATACCGAGGGGGCGTCCCGATTCGTGAGATCAGGACGCCCCCGCGTCGACCGCGACTAGTGCCGGAGACCGAGCAGCTCGATCAGCGCTCGGTAGG
>JBJMOX010000020.1:0-12499 GCA_045803515.1 Gemmatimonadales bacterium | reverse complement strand
TTGCGCCGCGTCGTTCCCCGGATCCGCCCGGAGGAGCGCGACGAGATCGCCGAAGCGCTTCACAAAGGTGGACTTAAGGTCCACGCTCGAGCCTCTGTGTTGGGGGGAGTTGGGGACTTGCCAAGGTGCACTCCGATCGTGAACCGCGCAACTCGGGATCTCCGGAGCGTTTCCACGCCATTGGGCGCCCGACTTCACGCTGGACCCTTCCACTGCACCAGACCATGAGCAGCGCGCGCGACCAGGTGGCGGCGCGGACGAATCGATATCTAATCGAGCGGGATCTGGGCCGTGGCGCGGGGGCGGTACGGTGCACCCCGACCTCTGCATGGAAAATATCACATTTTCGTCGCCCGGGGCAGGTGATCCCGGCTGCCTTCGGCGCCGACAGTGGTGGAGACGTGGCCGGCAGCGGTCGGGCCACGGGTCGGGCCGGGTTGGCTTGACGAGCAGGTCCAAACCCGTACATTGAGTCAATGCATCCCGTGAACAACTCCAATCGCAATCGCGCCGCGAATTACTACGTGTTCACGTAGACCTCGAGCTGTTCGGGTGCATGATGTTGGTGGCAGTTCCCGGCCCGCTCGACGCATTCGGCGGGCTTTTTTGTTGCCTCTGAAGTCATCGTCACTTCATCCCCGTGGGAGACATCATGACGCGAGCGAACGTTCTGGGAGCTGCCCTTCTCGTCGCAGGTACGATCGCGACCGCGACACCGGCGGCGGCGCAGGCGACCGTCGGCGCGGATCTGGCGTTGTTCAGTTCGTACGTCTGGCGTGGCTTGAGCCTCACCAACAAGCCGGTGGCCGAGCCGGATCTCTACGTGACGATTCCCGCGGGGAAGGGGTCTGTGACTCTGGGGGGCTGGGCCAACATCGATCTGGGCAAGTATGACGATGGAGGCGACGACATCAGCGAGAGCGGCGGAACGTCGGCGTTCAACTTTGCCGAGTTCGATCCCTGGGCGGAGATCAGCTATCCTGTCGGCAAGGCGACCCTTACGGGGGGAGCGACGGCATACATCTACCCCAACAAGCTCGGACTCACCAGCGATTTCAACACCGTCGAGCTCTACGGGAAGGTTGCCTTCGACGTGCCGTTGAGCCCCAAGCTGGCGGCGTGGTATGATGTGGACAAGGTCAAGGGTCTCTATGCTGAGGCCAGCATCTCGCACACCGTACAGGCGAGCGAGAAGGTCGGCGTCACCCTCGGAGCGCTGGCCGGCTTCAACGCAGGCCAGGACGCGAGTCTCGACAACACCGGGACGCCGACGGTCGACTTCTTCAATTTCGCCGACGATGGGTTCACCCATCTCGACCTGTCGGCCGCCGTACCGTTTACCGCAGGTCCGTTGAGCTTCTCCCCCGCACTCCACGTCGTCATCAACGGCGACGATCTCACCAAGATCACGTCTCCCACCAACACAGATAAGGGCGCGAAGCTCTGGGGTGGCGTCACCATCAGTTGGTCCAAGACCTTGGGTGAGGCGCCGGAGGAAGCCACGGAGGAGACGAAGTAGCTTCGGGGACCAGTCTGATCGCGGCAAGGGGCCGGGCGAGCATCGCGCTCCGGCCCTTTGGCGCGATCAGGGCAACGTACCGGCCACCTCGCGAAAGGTGTCCTCCAGCCGGTTCAGCATCTCCTGAAGCAGCTCCAGCGGGATCCCCAGCGCGGGCTCGATCCGAATCACCTGGGCCCTGGAATAAGTGCCCGCCACCAGCACACCCCGCTTGAACAGGCCCGCCGCCACCTGCCACCCGATCTCCTGGACCGGGAACTCCATCCCGATGAGCAGCCCCTTGCCGTGCGCCTCGGTCAGCACCTGGGGGTACTTCGCCTGCAGGCAGGCCAGCTCCCGGAGGAGGAACTCGCCCTTCGCGGCGGCCTGGCCGGGCAGGTCCTCCTCGAGCGTCACCTGAATGGCGGCGAGACCCGCCGCGCACGCCAGTGGGTTGCCGCCGAACGTGGTCGAGTGGATGATCGGGTTGGGAATCATCACCTCCCACACCGTCGGGTTGGCGATGAAGGCCGAGAGCGGCATCACGCCCCCGCCGATCGACTTCCCGACACACATGATGTCGGGGACCACGTTCCAGTGGTCCACGCCCCACATCTTTCCCGTCCGTCCCATGCCGGTCTGGATCTCATCGGCGATGAGCAGCGCACCGTGCGCGGTGCAGAGATCGCGCGCCCGCGGGAGGAAGTCCTCGGGCGGCACCACGCCGCCCGCCTCCCCCTGAATCGGCTCCAGCACGACCCCGGCGATACGCACCCCGACCGCCTCGGAGCGGTGAAGCTCGGCCTCCAGCGCATCGGCGTCGCCGTAGGGAATGAAGCGCACGTCCTGCAGCCCCGGCTGGAACGGCTCCCGGAACGACGCCTTGCCCATGAGCGAGAGCGACCCCATCGACTTCCCGTGGAACCCCCCGAGGGTCGAGATGAAGGTGCTGCGCTTGGTGTAGAGGCGGGCGAGCTTGATCGCCCCCTCGATGGCATCGGTGCCGTTGTTGATGAAGAACGAGTTCTGCAGGTCACCGGGCGTCACCTCGGCGAGGATCTTGGCCAGCGCGGCGCGCCAGGGCTCGAGCAGCTCCTGGCTGTTGAGCGCCATGCGAGTGAGCTGGTCAGTCACCGCCTTCACGATCGTCGGGTGATTGACTCCGGCGCTGAAGATGCCGTAGCCCCCCAGACAATCGATGTACTCGCGACCGAGCAAGTCACGCAGGATGGAGCCATGCCCTGACCATTCCAGCGCGGCGAACTGACCCGCCTGGGTGACCGACTTCCGGTAGCTGATGAAGCCCCGGTTGTAGTACTTCTCGTAGCTCTCGACCGTTTCGGCGATGAAGGCCTGCTTCTCCTCCGTCGCCATCTCCCGGCCCGCGATCAACTCGAGGTAACGCTGCGTCTGCTTCAGGACCTCCGCGTTCGACATGCGCAATTAAGCGGCGCTCCTCTCGAGGAATGGGTTGAGTTGGCATTCGCGAAGAAGGCGGGAAGGGCGGGAAAGGCGGGAAGGTCTTCCCCCACCTCCGGGACGTCAGCTCACGCACCACCTTCCCGTCCTTCCCGTCCTTCCCGCCTTTCCCGTCCTACCGCCAGTCCGCCACCCGACACCACGCCCCCACCAGCGGCAGAAACCAGGGACGGCCGAAGTAGAGCGGCACACTCCGAAACGGGCCCGGTCCGAGCGTCGGCAGCTCACCATACCCGGCCAGCGCCTCGCCGATCCGGGTGCCCAGCCAGGTCGAGAGCGCCACCCCATGACCGCAATAGCCCAGCGCGTAGTGTACGCCGTCCAGCCGTCCTGCGTGCGGGAGCTGGTCGAGGGTGAATCCCACCTTACCGCCCCACGCGTACTCCACCGGCACCCCCGCCAGCTCAGGGAAGACCTCCCGCATGCCGCGCTCCAGGATCGCGGCGCTCCGGGCGACCGGCGCCGGCGTGAACGCTGCGCGTCCCCCGAAGACCATCCGCCCATCGGGAGACAGGCGGAAATAATACAGCAGGTTCTTGGTATCGCTCAGGACCCGGCCTTGAGGAATCAGCCGGCGCGCGAGCGACGGCTCCAGCCGAGCGGTCGCGATCAGGTAGCTGCCGATAGGCACGACCCGTCGTTGGAGCGGCGGGAAGAGCGGCCCGGTATAGCCGTCGGTGGCGACGAGCACGTCGCGGGCCGGCAGGACTCCCCGTGAGGTCTCGAGCGTAAGGCCGCCCGTTACCCGTGTCAGGCGCCGGACCTCAGTCCCCTCGATGATCCGCGCTCCCGAGCGAACGGCGGACGCCGCGAGACCCCGGAGATACCGGACCGGGTGCAGCGCCCCGGCAGCCTGATCCAGCAGTCCCCCGTGGTATCTGACGGAGCCGATCTCCCTCCTGACCTCGTCCGGGCCAAGCACGACGGTCTCGTACCCCAGTTCGGCTCGGAGGAATCGCCGGCCTTCCTGCAACCCGGGGAGGTGGGCAGGTTTGGCGGCGAGCACCAGGGAGCCGCACCGGGCGTAGTCACAATCGATCGCCTCTTCGGCGATGATTGATTCCAGGCATCGCACCGCCTCGAGCGAGCTTTCGAACAGTCTCCGAGCTGCGGCGAGTCCGTGCTTGTTCGCGAGCACCTGGACGTCGGGCTTGTACCCGGGGAGGACGAACCCGCCGTTCCGGCCGCTGGCTCCCCATCCCAGGTGGTGGCGCTCGAGAAGGGTGACGTCCATGCCGCGCCGTGCGAGTGCGCGGGCGGCCGCGAGCCCGGTGTAGCCGCCGCCGACGATGGCGACGTCGGTCCGCTCCGGAAGCGACACCGCCCCAGAGACCGAGCTGCCCGGCGGGTCGGCCGCCCACAGGCAACGCTCCCGCATCAGAGACCCGGCCGGGTGACCACCTCGGCACCGTGCCGGGCACCGCAGGTCAGGGCCTCGACGCTCTCGCGAAACACCTCCGTGTGGCGGTCGATGTCGGCCTCGGTCACCGCCGGGGCGATGAGCGCCATGTTGTGGAACGGCGTCAGCAGGATGCCCCGATTGAGCGCGGCCAGGTGCATGTAGCGCTCCAGGTCAGGATCCACCACGGCAGCAGCCTCCCCGCCGTTCCGTGGCGGTAGCGGCCGGAACCAGTACTCCGCCCGGCAGCCCAATCGTTGGACGGTCCACGGAAGTCCGTGCTCGCCGATCACGGCCTCTACACCCACGGCGAACCGCTCCGCCAGCGGAATGGTGCGCTGGTAGGCGGATTCCGTGAGCACCGTCTCCAGGGTGGCACGCATTGCGGCCGCCGCGAGCGGGTTGGCCGCCAGGGTGCCGCCGATGCCACCCGTGTCGGCCAGATCGACGGACGATCGGGCGCGGATCCGCTCAGCCACCGGTTCAGTGACCCCATACACCGCGGCGGGCACCCCGCCCGCAATCGGCTTTCCCAAGGTCAGCACATCGGGATCGAGGCCGTGCACCCGGGTGTACCCACCGGGTCCGGCGCTGATCGTGTGGGTCTCGTCCAGGATGAGCAGCGTCCCGGTTCGCCGGGTAATCTCGCGCAAGGCCGTGTGATAGCCCGGATCCGGATGAACGATCCCGACATTGGTCAGCGCCGGCTCGGCCAGCACGCAGGCGACATCGCCGGGGTCGAGCGCGGCCTCGAGGGCGGCGAGGTCGTTGAACTCCACGACCCGGGTGGTGAGCGCGGGATCGACCGGCGGCCCGATGTTCCCGTCGCGGGGGACGACCCGGCCGTTCCGCAGCGTCACGAACGTCTCGTCGACGGTGCCGTGGTAACACCAGTTGTAGACCAGGATCAGCGGCCGGCCGGTGATCTCGCGGGCCAGCCGGATGGCGAACCGGTTGGCGTCGGTCGCGGTCAGGGCGAATTGCCAGTACGGCAAGCCGAACCGGCGCGAGAGCTCCTCGCCCACCCAGATAGCGTCTTCCGTCGGCAGCATGAAGGTGAACCCGCGGCGCGCCTGCCCGCGGACGGCCTCGACCGTGGCGGGAGGCGCGTGCCCGGTCATCGCGCCGGTGTCGCCGAGACAGAGGTCGAGATAGCGGTGGCCATCGACATCGGTGAGGTGCGCGCCCGACGCGCCGGCCGCGAAGATGGGAAACCCACCGGCCCAGCGCACCATCCAGGGCATCGGCACTCCGCCCAGGAGCGACGCCTCGGCCCGCTTGGCCAGCGCCTTCGATCGCGGATGCTCCGCCACGAACCGCGCCGTCTCGCCGGCCAGCAGCGACGCCAGTCGGGCGCGGTCGACGGTCATACCATCGCCGGCGCCCGTCCCACCGCGGCGTCCAGCGCCGCCTCCATGACGTCCAGTCCCTCGTCGATCACCGCGTCGTCGGCCGTGAGCGGCGCGAGGACCCGGACGGTGTTGCCGTAGGTTCCGGCCGAGAGGAGGAGCAGGCCTCGCTCGAGCGCGGCGGCGAGCAGCCGGCCGGCCAGCGCCTTGTCCGGCGTGCGACTGATGCGGTCGGTGACCAGCTCCATCCCCACCATGGCGCCGAGCCCCCGAACGTCGCCGATGCAGGTGTGCTGTTCGGCCAATTTTCGGAAGCGCGCCTTGACCCGCTCGCCGGTTCGTTCGGCACGGGCCGGGATCCGCTCCGCGTCCATGGCATCGAGCACCGCGAGGGCCGCCGCACACGCCAGCGGATTGCCGCCGTACGTCCCCCCGAGGCCACCGACATGGGCCGCTTCGAGCACGTCGGCCCGTCCGGTAACGGCGGCCAGCGGGAGTCCGCCGGCCAGCGATTTGGCCGTGACGATGATGTCGGGCACCAGGTCGTAATGCTCGCAGGCGAACAGCCTGCCGGTGCGGCCGAACCCGGTCTGGATCTCGTCGGCAATGAACAGAATGCCGTGCTGGCGAGCGAACCCGGCCAATGTCTGCACGTACTCGACCGGGGCGGGGACGAACCCACCCTCGCCCAGCTCCAGCTCCATGATGATGGCAGCGACGGAACCGGGATCCACCAGTGCGGCAAAGATCTGTTCCAGCCGGTTGGCATCCGCCTGACAGCATCGCCCGGCTACTTGGCCCTCATGGCAGCGGTAGCAATAAGGAAAGGGAATCCGGTAGACCTCGGGCGCGAACGGACCGAAGCCCTTCTTGTAGGGCATCACCTTCGAGGTGAGTGCCATGGCCAGATTGGTCCGCCCGTGGAACCCGTGCTCGAAGCAGACGACGGCCTGGCGACCGGTGAAGCAGCGCGCCACCTTGATGGCGTTCTCCACCGCCTCGGCTCCGCTGTTCAAGAAGAAGGTCCGCTTCTCGTGCGCCCCCGGAGTGACCTGGTTGAGGCGCTCCGCCAACGCCACGTAGGGCTCATAGGTCGAGACCGGAAAGCAGACGTGGGCGAAGTGGTCGAGCTGCTCACGGACGGCCCGAACGACACCAGGATGCCGATGGCCGGTGTTCACTACTCCGATGCCGCCGCCGAAATCGATCAGCCGGTTGCCGTCGGCGTCGGTCAGCACGGATCCCTCGGCATGGACCACCGCGATCGGGGTCACGGCCGGGACCCCCTTGGGCACGGCCTTCGCGCGCCGGGCCAGGAGCGCACGACTGTTGGGGCCGGGGATCTCGGTCTTGAGGTGGATGACGCCGGACATGACGGCCTCGGTGCGAGGGGAATGGAGCTGAAGGAGTAGGAGAGCGAGGCCGGTTCCGCCACCCCCGTCGGTTTCTCTGGCGAAGACGGCTTTTCGGAGTGTAGGATTGTACTGCACGGCGGCACGCCCCCAATTCACGATTTCCCTATTCCGGAGTGTTCAGCCATGACCTGGCGGCGTTCGAGGTTGCCTGGATCCATCGTCTTCGGGCTCACCCTGCTGGCCGGGTCCGCTTGCGGCGGTGGCGGCGAAAAGTCGGGGGCCGCGGCCACCGGCGCGGCCACCAAGATCGCGATCACTCCCACCAGTGACGCGCGGGCCGACGCCAAGACGTACCTGGCCAAGCTCTGCCCTAAGCGGATCGGCGGCGAGCTCAATTTCATGGTGTGGGAGGGATACACCGACACGCTGTTCACCCGCCCCTTCGAGGAGGCCTGCGGGGTCAAGGTGAACGCCACCTATATGGGATCGAGCGACGATCTGGTGGCCAAGCTTCGCGCGGGCGGAGCCGAGACGATCGACCTGATCTCGCCCTCGAGCGACGCGGCCACCGCGATCGTGGACGCCGGCCTGGCCGCCCCGATCGACCTGGCGCGGGTCCCCAGCTACGCCGACCTGAGCGAAGGATTCAGGAAGCTCAAGGTGGTGCGGAAGGACAGCACTGTGTACGGCGTGCCCTGGGCGTTCGGACCCAACCCGCTCATCTACGACACCACCAAGGTGAAGCCCGCCCCCGATTCCTGGGGCGCCTTCTGGGACAAGAAGTTCCGCGGCAAGCTCTCGCTCCAGGACGACATCGCCACCCTCTACATGGTGGCCCAGTACCTCGGCCTGGACGATCCGAACGACCCCAGCAAGCTCTACAATCTCTCCGATGAAGACCTGGCCAAGGTGAAGGCCAAGATGCTGGAGCTCCGGCCCAACGTCCGGAAATATTGGGTGACGGCCGGGGACATGACCCAACTGTTCCAGAGCGGCGAGGTGGTCGCGGGCGAGGGCTGGCCGCTCATGACCAACCAGCTCCGTCAGGCCAAGTTCCCGGCCGGCGAGACCATCCCCAAGGAGGGGACGACCGCGTGGGCGGATCACTGGGTGCTGACCAAGGGCGCCAAGAACCTGGATGCCGCCTACGCCTGGCTCGAGTATACGGCCCAGCCGTTCACCCAGAAGCTGCTCTACGACGTGACCGCGTACATCGTGGCCAACCCCGGTGCCAAGACCTACATGAGCCCGGAGCAGGCTGCCAGCCAGCGGGACATCTCCGACTATGGGACCAAGGTCAATTTCTGGCAGTGGAGCCCTCGGCGGGAGAAATACCAGGAGATCTGGAACGAGGTGAAGGCCGCGAAGTGATCCTGGAGCTCCGTCAGGTCACGAAGCGGTTCGGCAGCTTCGCGGCCGTCGACGGGCTCTCGCTCGCCATTGGAGCCGGGGAATTCCTTACGCTTCTCGGCGCCTCTGGCTCGGGCAAGACGACGACCTTGCGGATGATCGCCGGCTTCGAGCTTCCGACAGCGGGAGAAATCCTGATGGGCGGCGCTCCGATCACCGGCCTTCCGCCCTTCAAGCGCGACATCAACACCGTCTTCCAGCACTACGCCCTCTTTCCCCACATGAGCGTGCGGCAGAACGTGGAGTACGGGCTGCGGATGAGGCGAGTGCCCGCCGCGGAGCGGTCACGCCAGGTGGATCGCGCGCTGGACATGGTGCAGCTCGCCCCCTTGGGAGGCCGCGCGCCCCGCCAGCTCTCTGGCGGCCAGCAACAGCGGGTGGCGCTGGCGCGTGCCCTGGTCAACCGGCCGAGGGTGCTGCTGCTCGACGAGCCGCTGGGCGCACTGGATCTCAAGCTGCGGAAGGAGATGCAGCTCGAGCTCAAGCACCTGCAGACCGAGCTCGGCATCACCTTCGTCTACGTCACCCACGATCAGGAAGAGGCGCTCACCATGAGCGACCGGATCGTGCTGATGCGGCAGGGGCAGATCGCGCAGATCGGCGCGCCACGGGATCTGTACGATCGGCCGGCGTCCCGCTACGTCGCGGACTTCATCGGAGAGACCAACCTGTTGCCCGGGGTCGTGGCTGAGAGCGGCGCGGGAATGGTCGTACTCCGGGCCGGCGGCACGACGCTGCGAGCGCTGACCGACGCGCCGCTCGCCCCAGGCGCCGAGGCTTGGCTCACGGTACGTCCGGAGGCGATCGAGGTGACCGACTCAGGAGAGACCCCGGAAGGCTGGAACCGGGTCGCCGGGACGGTGCGTGAAGCGGTGTATGGCGGGTCCACGCTGCGGGTGCACGTGGCGCTCGAGAGCGGGCAGCGGCTGGTTGCGCACGTCACATCCAGCAGCGGGGTGGCGATCGGTGCCGAGGTCGCGCTCGCCTGGCCGGTGGAGCGAGGCCGCTGTGTCGGCGAATAGCACGGGGTCCCTGCTCGATCGCATCCGCGCCCGCCCTTGGCTCCGCACCACCCTCGCGGCGGCGCTGCCGGTGGGGTTCGTCACCCTGCTGCTCTTCATCCCCTACATGATGCTGCTGCTCCACTCGTTCTGGCGGCTCCGAAACGGGGCGATCACCCACGAGCTCACCCTGGAGAACTATCGCCGGCTCTTCGGCACTGACCTCTATCCGAGCACGATCCTCTTCTCCGCCGGGATCGCCATCCGGGTCACCCTGTTCTCCCTGCTGCTGGCCTATCCGTTGGCCTATCTGCTGGCCTTCAAGGTGCGGCGTCACAAGCAGCTCATGTACATGGCGGTGATCATTCCGCTCTGGGTGAGCTATCTGGTCCGCGCGTACGCCTGGAAGATCATCCTGGGGCAGACCGGGATCCTGAATGGCCTCTTGAGCGCTGCGGGTCTGATCGATCATCCGCTGACCTTTCTGCTCTACAGCCGCTGGGCCGTGATCCTGGCGCTGACCCACATCTACACTCCGTTCACCCTCATGCCGATCTACGCCGTGCTCGAGGCGATTCCTCCGGCGCTCAAAGAGGCGAGCCAGGATCTCTACGCCAGCCGGTGGCAGACCTTCCTCCGGATCGTGCTCCCGCTATCGCTCCCGGGCGTGCTCGCGGGGTCGACCTTCGCCTTCGTGCTGAGCATGGGGGATTTTCTCGCACCCCAGCTCCTCGGCGGCAACGACAGCGCACTGATGGTCTCCAACCTGGTCTGGAGTCTCTTCGGTGTGGCGTACAACTGGCCGCTCGGGGCCGCGGTCTCGGTCGTCGTGTTGCTGCTCACGCTCTTCCTGCTCTGGCTGGCCAACCGGGTGGAGATGGCGATGAACTACGCCGGCGAGCGTCCCGTTGAGCAGGCCGGCAGGATGGTCGGCGCGGCGCGGGGCGGAGTGGTGCCGTGACCGGCGCGGCGCGACCGGTGGACCGGCTCACGGCGTCGCTGTGGGCCGTGGGCGGCGCCGTGTTTGCCTTCATTTATCTCCCGCTGGTCGTGGTGATCGTCTACGCCTTTCACGACTCGCCCATCATCGCCTGGCCCCTTCGGCTCGGCACCTTGAGGTGGTTCACGGCGCTGGCCCACGACCGGGGCATGCTCGACGCGGCCCTGGCAAGCGTGAAGCTCGCGCTGCTGGCGGTCGCCATCGCGCTGATGGTCGGGGTCCCCGGCGCCTTCGTGCTCGACCGCTCGGAGTTCCCCGGAAAGACCGCGTTCCGCCGGCTGGTACTGCTGCCGCTCATCCTGCCGGGGATCATCACCGGCGTGGCGCTCCTCACCTTCTTCAGTTTCGTGGGTCTCCGCCTGTCGAGCGGCTTTCCCCTGGTGCCGGGATGGCCCGTCGTGCTGGGGCACTCGGCGGCGCTGACGTCGGTGGTTATCACCCAGGTCTTCGCCCGGCTGCAGCGACTGGATCGCGCGCAGGAGGAGGCGAGCCAGGATCTCTATGCCAACGAGTGGCAGACCTTCCGCTACGTCACCTTCCCCAATATCCGGACGGCCGTGCTCGGGGCCGGGCTGCTGGTCTTCACCTTGAGCCTGGACGAGATCGCCGTCACCTTCTTCCTCATCGGGCGGCAGAATACGCTGCCGCTGCAGATCTGGGGGCTGCTCCGCCGGGGCATCACGCCGGAGGTGAACGCGGCGTCGGCCGTGATCTTCCTGGTCTCCGTCGTGGTCATCGTGATCTGGGCGAGGCTCATGCGGGAGGAGCAGCGTGCCTAGGTGAGGCGAGTCGCGGGAAGATCCTCATTGGCGGCACTTAAAGGTTCTCACTTCCGTAGGTAACAGAACGCGATCCAGGTTCGACCAACCCTACTCGGGATCATCATGCTCCGTCTCCGCTCGTCTGCCCCTCTCGCCCTCGCCCTGATCCTTGCAGGGCCGATATCCGCCCAGGCAAATCGAGTACGCCCCGTCCTCGGCATCGACCTGGCCGGGATGGACACCACCGTCCAGCCGGGCGACAGCTTCTATCAGTACGCCAACGGCACCTGGCTCAAGCAGACCGAGATCCCCGCCGACCGAAGCTCCTGGAGCCCGGATGCCGTTCTGAGCGAGCTCACCGATCGGCGCACCGCCGACCTCATCAGGGAAGTCGCCAAGTCGGATGCTCCCGCCGGGTCCGACCGCCGGAAGATCCGGGACTACTACGCCAGCTTCATGGATACGACATCGATCGAGGAAAAAGGGCTCACGCCGCTCAAGCCCGCGCTCGACTCGATCGCCGCGCTCGCCGATCGCAAGGCGCTGAGCCGCTACCTCGGCACTACGCTCCGCGCCGACGTGGACATCTTCAACGCCACCAACCTCTACACCCCGAACCTGCTGGGCCTCTGGGTGGCCCAGGACCTGGACGACCCGGCGCATTACTCGCCCTTCCTGGTCCAGGGTGGGTTGATGATGCCCGACCGGAGCTATTACCTCGACTCGTCCTCGGCGATCGCGGCCGTGCGCGAGCAGTACCGGCCCCACGTGGCCGCGATGCTCAAGCTGGCCGGCGTGCCGGACCCCGAGGGCAAGGCTGCCGCCATCATGCGGCTCGAGACCGGGATGGCGCGGGTGCACCTGGGTCGGGAGGCCAGCGAGGACGTCCAGAAGGGCAACAATCACTGGTCCCGCAGCGACTTCACGGCCAAGGCGCCGGGGCTCGATTGGGACGCCTACTTCGCCGCGGCCGGGCTGGAGAGAGCGGCGCGATTCGTGGTGTGGCAGCCAAGAGCGGTCACCGGACTCTCCGCCCTGGTGGCGAGCGAGCCCCTCGATGCGTGGAAGGCCTGGCTCACGTTCCACGCCGTCCAGGACCACGCGGCGGTGCTGCCAGCCGAGTTCGGCAAAGAGAGATTCGCGTTCTTCGGGGCCACGCTGTCCGGCGCCAAGCAGCAGCGCGAGCGTTGGAAGCGCGCCATCTTTGCCACCAACGCGGCCCTGGGCTACGCGGTGGGAAGGCTCTA
>JBJMOX010000162.1:0-3703 GCA_045803515.1 Gemmatimonadales bacterium | reverse complement strand
GTCCGATCTGCGCGGCCTGGCCGATCCTCTCGGAGCGGCGCGGGCTCGATCGCACCCGCCGGCTGCGCTGCGGACGCTGCGCCGGGGATTGGGAGATCCAGTGGCTGTGCTGCATCTACTGCGGCGAGCGGGAGCACGAGCGCCTGGGATCGCTGGTCCTGGAGGATGGAGGGGAGAAGCTCAAGGTGGAGACCTGCGCAAGCTGCCGCGGGTACCTCAAGTCAGTCGCCACGCTCCAGGGCATGCCTGGCTTCGAGCTGCTCTTGGAGGATCTCGAGACGGTGGAGCTCGATCTCGTGGCGTTGGGGCGGGGGTACCGCCGCCCGGAGGAGCGCGGCTTCCCAATCGATGTCCGGGTGGTGGGCCGTGCCTGAGGTGCGCCCGGCCCAGATCTGCGGGCGGCTGCTGGCCGCCCTCGATGTGTCGGAGGGCCGCCGTCGACGGCGCAAACGGGACACCACACCGGACGGGATCGGCATGGCGATCAAGCGCACCCTGCTGGAGGAGGCGGTGCGGGACGATCCCGACCCCGCCGCGTTCGAGGGCTGGCTGCTGGAACGGTGTGTCTCGGCGCACTCGGTTCCCAGCGGACCCGTCAGGGCGATGGCGCTCGACGTGCTGGCCGAGTGGCGGCTCGCGGAGACATCGGCGGACTTCCGGGGCTGGCTCGAGCAGGGTGCTCGCTCGGACGATGCGGAGCACTGACTGCGACAGCCAAAGCCACTATCAGAAGTGCGGACTCACCCGCGGCGCAGGTGCAGCACCAGGGCAAACAGGTACTCGGCGATCACGGCGGACCAGAGCAGCACACGGCGGGCGTTCACCCGGATGAGACTCGCCCGGCAGAGGGGACAGCTCGCCACGGCGTAGCTGATCGTGAGGCCGCACTGGGGACAGCGAGCGGAGGACACTGGCACCTAGTTCCTGTTGCCCGACGCAGGATCACGCGACAATCTGGACGCGCTCGAGGCGACGTCCCGGAACTCGAAATGCGTCGCATCGAGCACGTGATCGCGGGTAAAGGGGACATCCCGGTGTCGTCGAAGCCGAAGGGCGAGTACCTGGTCGGTCATCACGGCCGCCGGGCGCCATTCGTTGGGGGGGATGCCAGGGTAGAGCGGGGCGAACGCGGGCCGCAGCAATGCCTGCGGAATCTTCGGTCTGACCATACGTAACCGGGCCGGCTGGGAATGTGGATCTACCAAGATACGCAGGCGTCCGGCGAAAGACATAGCCAGTTTCGACCATGCCGGGCACCGGCCTTGCTCCAGCGCGCCCCCGCATTACCTTCGCACCCTACCCATCACATCGGAGGAGCCTGTGCGCACTCGCATCGGACCAGCCTTCACCCTCCTCTCGCTCGCCTTCGCGTCGGCTGCCTGCAATCGGCCCCGGACCAGCGCCATGGCACGCGATACCAGCATGGCGCGCGACACTGCCGCGGCCGCAGCGCCCAGGGTGGACAAGAACGCCGAGGAGCAGGCCATCAAGGACATCGGCCGGAAGTGGGAGAAGATGTTCGCCGACCGGGACACCTCGGGCATTGCGGCGCTGTTTGCCGATGATGGTTACGAGATGCCGCCCAACACCAAGGCGATGAAAGGTCCCGAGGAGATCCGCAAGGGGACCGGCGCGATGGTGCGGACCACCAAGGACCTCAAGCTCACCTTCGAGCCGAGCACCATCACGGTCTCCGACGCCGGCGATCTGGCAGCCGAGCGTGGCACCTACAAGCTCTCGTTCACCGGATCCCGAGGAAAGAAGATCGAGGACCACGGCAACTATGTGACCGTATGGAAGAAGGTGGACGGCCAGTGGAAGGTGCTGTCCGACATCAATAGCTCGGAGGTCCCGGGCGCGATGTAGGCGAAGGGACGGCAGCCTCGGTCGGCGCGGCAAGCTGGCGGCGGGTCGGCCGGAGCCAACGACCTTGCCGCCCTTCCGCCGAGTGAGGGGATGAGCATGCCACCGTCCGCCGAAGCACCCACCACCGCCTTCGTCTTCGACCTCGACGGCACCCTCGTCGACAGCGTCTACCAGCACGTCCTCGCCTGGCGCGAGGCCCTGGAGCGCGAGGGCATCTCGCTCTCCGTGTGGCGCATCCACCGGCGGATTGGGATGAGCGGCGGGCTGTTGGTGAACGCACTGCTGCGTGAGACCGGCCTGCCGGTCACCCCCGAGCAGACCAGCCGACTCCGCGAGGGCCACGCGGAGGCGTACGCGAGGCTGGTCGGCCAGGTGCGTCCGCTCCCCGGTGCGCGGGAGCTGCTCGAGCACCTGACGCGGGTGGGAGTCCGGTGGGCCATTGCCACCAGCGGGTGGCTGGAGAGCGCGCGGCCGGGGCTGGAGATGCTCGGTGTCGGGGCGGACACTCCGGTGGTCACGCGGGACCAGGTGCGCCATGCCAAGCCCGATCCGGACCTGTTCCTCGCCGCCGCGATCAAGCTCGGTGTGCCGATCGAGAACTCGGCGGTCGTCGGGGACAGCGTCTGGGACCTGCTGGCGGCACGACGCGCGCGGGCGCTCGGCGTGGGTCTCCTGTCGGGCGGTTATGGAGACGAGGAGCTGGTCCGCGCTGGAGCCTACCGCGTCTACCAGGACCCTGGCGATCTCCTGCAGCATCTCGACGAGCTGGGAGTGCGGTCCGACGACTGAACGCATTGGCAGCCCGCGCGAGCAAGGACTCACCCGCGGCGGGCCTGCCCCAGGTGATTCCGAGGTGATTTCAGCGTGAGTGTCGGATCTATACTGGGCGCCGTAATCCGGGCGGCAACACCGTCCGTCCGAGGCGTCACTATCGACCGCACTCATCTGTTGAAGGAGACCTGCCGTTGTTGAAGGAGACCTGCCGTGAAGCCCATCGTCCTGACCCGTACATCCCCCGCCGTGCCGTCGCGGTGCACCCGACTCCGCTCGCCGGCACGTCATTCCGCCTCGTTCAGTACCCAACTCACCGGTGACGTGACGACCACACTCGTCGGCGAGGCGACCTTCAGCCAGATACCGGGGCAGCGCGGAGCGCGGCCGGTGTTCGGACTCGCCCTTGGTCCGCTCAGCGCGCAGGGCGCCGTCTTCTTCCGGGTGATGAGCGGCTCCCGGCCTGGTCCGGGGACCTATCCGATCTCCTGCCGCGGCGATGGCTCGGACGCGGTCCGCGCCACCGTGGTGCTCGGCCCCGTGGAGCGGCCGTTTGGAGAGTTTCAGGCGCGATCGGGAACGCTGACGATCGTTTCGGCCAGCGACGCGAGGCTGGTCGGCACGTTCTCCTTGGAGACGACCGGGCTCGAGCGGAGCCGCGAGGGTCTGCAGCTGTCGCTCTCCGGTTCATTCACGGCCAGAGCGGTCTGATCCTCGATCAGGACGTGACGATGCCCGGTGCCGGCGGTGGTCGCCGTCAGTCTGAATCTGCCGCCGCCCTGCGCTCATCAGCCGGCACGAGCCACGCGCGATCGCGCCACACCGGTGCGAGCGCCGCGAGCATCAGCGCCGCCGTGATCCCGAATGCCCCCATATATCCCGCCCGCGCGGCGACTACGCCGAAGCCCGCCGCACCGAGCCCCAGCCCGGCGTCATATGCCAGGTTCCACACGGCGCTGACCATGTCGTAGCCGGAGGGCGACACCCGCTCGAACATGAGCGTCAGACTGGCGTTCTGCGCGACGCCGAAGCCGAGCCCGAGCAGCACGGCCCCCGCCGCCACCGG
>JBJMOX010000161.1:0-2912 GCA_045803515.1 Gemmatimonadales bacterium | reverse complement strand
GCACCCAGCCACGTCCTGCCGGGGGCGATAGAACCCTCGGTGACGGACAATCGCACGACCAGGGGCTGGAGCCGACGGCTGGCAGGTAATATCGCCCTCGCCGGAGCGGGCTTGGTGGCCAGCCTCGTGGTGTGCGAGCTCCTCCTACGCCTGCTCGGCATCAGTTATCCGGTGTTCGTCCGGACCGATCCCGTTCGAGGAGTCGCGCACATTCCCGGAGTGAAGAGCGGCTGGGTGGAGATCAACAGCGATGGCTGGCGAGGACCGGAGGTTGCTCTGAAACCTCCCGCGGGCACGTTACGCATCGCTTTGCTCGGCGACTCCTACATCGAAGCCTTCGAGGTCCCCTTCGAAAAGACGGCTGGGCAGGTGCTCGAGCATCGCCTCTCGGCCCTGCGTGGTGCACCAGTCGAGGTCCTGAACTTCGGCGAAGGAGGCTACGGCACCGGCCAGGAGCTGCTCACCCTCCAGCACGAGGTCTGGAAGTACTCTCCCGATCTGGTCTTGCTGGCCTTCACTCCCTCAAACGACGTCTCCGACAATTACCGTCCTCTGAAACGAACTGATTACGTGCCGTATTTCGTGTACCGGGGCGACACTCTCGTACTGGACAGCAGCTTCCTGCGATCGAAGGGCTATCAGGGCCGAACCCTGGGGACGAGACACCTGCTGGACATAGTGCAGCATTCACGTCTAGCGCAGCTCGTCAATCGCGTGCGCCACCTGAGCCGGAAGGGCGAACGCCAGCAAAGGAACGCCGCCGGGAGTGCAGGGGATGAGGGCGAAGGTCCCGGGGATGAAATGGGACTGAACGATGAAGTCCTGCTGCCGCCACCCACGCCCGACTGGAAAGAGGCCTGGAGAGTCACCGCGGGACTCCTTCGGGTGATGCATGCTGACTGCCGGAAGCACCACACACCCTTCGCGATCGTCACCCTCACGAGGGGCGTCCAGGTCACCCCCGTGGCTGAGCAAAAGGAAAAATTCCTGCGCCACCTCGGGGCGAAGGACCTCTACTATCCCGAGCGGCGGCTGGCCGAGTTCGGGAAAGCTGAGAGCATCCCGGTCCTCAACCTGGCTCCTCCAATGGCCCAGCAGGCGGAGGAGCGTCACGTCTATCTTCACGCCCACCAGGGCGTTTCTGGGGTCGGACATTGGAACGAGGAGGGCAATCGGGTCGCGGGCGAGCTCATCGCCTCGTGGCTCGGCGGACGGCTGGCCGACTCGTCGGGAACCGGGCCCACCCCTGATCTGACCGCCCGATGAGCCTGCCTGCGTCCGCCGGCGAGACGTTCCGGTGCGACCGGCGAACCGTCACCAAGCGCGCGGGAGCATCGCGCCGGCCGCGCTAAAAGACGGTATAGATGAACGGCGCGAGAACCGAGCTCTGGGCAAAGACCAGGAGCGCACCGACCAGCAGCAGGATGACGATGATGGGGAGCAGCCACCACTTCTTGCGCACCTTCATGAAGCTCCACAGTTCCCGTGTAATACCCGCCTGACTCATAAGCTCAGCGCCTCAGAATTGATGGTCCATTTCACCCCGCCTGGCTCCAGCCGGGCGGTCCCGCCAGTAGGTCGCGGCACCTCGCGCCTGGGAAAGGGGCCGGTGGCCCAGTAACCGCAGCAGGAAGCCGGCGGGCGCGAGCACGAGGAAGAAGATCACCCCCATGAACACCGGGGTCGTCACCTTCGAAATCATCTTGGCGAGCGCCATCCATGCGTGATGCACGGGGCCGAGACGGGTGGGCACGGCGAGCCCCGCCGCGATCAGCGCGATCGCCACCACCAGAGCGACCGATGCCTCGGTGAGTCGGGCGCGCCGCAAGAGGAGCATCCCGATCAGCAGAAACGCGCCGCCGACCAGGAGGCCGAACTTCCGCCCCTCGGCCGGGGTCAGTCGAGCTGAAACTCCTGTCGCCAATTCCCGCTCTCCTTCCACTCCGGCTGCCCCGCCTTTTCGAGCAGGAAGGGCCCGAGCACCAGGTAATCGAGATGGGTCCGCATGAAGCAGCGATACGCGTCGGCGGGCGAGCAGACGATGGGCTCACCCCGGACGTTGAAGGATGTGTTGACCAGCACGGCGCAACCCGTGAGGCACTCGAACTCGTGAATGAGATCGTAGTAATCGGGGTTGGTATCCCGGCTCACGGTCTGAATGCGGGCCGAGTAATCGATGTGGGTTACGGCGGGAAGATCGGAGCGCAGCAGGTTCAGCTTTTCGATTCCCCACAGCCGGTCCGCGGCCTGATCCATGGGGATCTGGCGCTCCTTCTTGACCGGGGCCACCAGGAGCATGTACGGCGACTCGGCGTCGAGCTCGAAGTATTCGCTCACCCGCTCCCGGAGCACGCTCGGCGCAAAGGGGCGGAAGCCCTCGCGAAACTTGATCTTGATGTTCATCTGCGCCTGCATCCGCGGGCTCCGCGGATCTCCCAGGATGCTCCGGGCGCCCAGCGCGCGGGGCCCGAACTCCATGCGCCCGTTGAACCAGCCGACCACTTTCTCCTCGGTGAGGAGCCGGGCGACCGTGGTCAGGAGCTCCTCACGACCGAGCTTCCGATACGACGCCCCGACCGATCCCAGGTAGGTCTCGATCTCCGAATCGGTGTATTCCGGCCCGAGATACGCGCCCTTCATGCTGTCCTTCCCTGGAGAGACCTGCCGAGGTTGCCGGAGGTGCCGGTGCCAGGCGAGCTGCGCCACGCCGAGGGCACCCCCGGCGTCGCCGGCGGCGGGCTGAATCCAGAGCTCCTTGAACGGGCTCTCCCGGAGGAGACGACCGTTCCCCACGCAGTTGAGCGCGACGCCCCCCGCAAGGCACAGCCGCTCGAGACCGGTCTCCCGGTGCACCGTGCGGGCCATGCGGAGCATGATCTCCTCGCACACGACCTGGACGGACCGGGCGAGGT
>JBJMOX010000160.1:0-12023 GCA_045803515.1 Gemmatimonadales bacterium | reverse complement strand
TCGCCTGGCCGGGTCGGCGAACTCGCTCGCGTCCACCGGTACGTATGGCCGGAAACCCGCGGCCTCGAGCGCGGCGAGCGTGCGGGTGACCTGATCGGGCACGAGGTCCACTACGAGATCGACATCACCGGTGGCCCGGAGATGGCCGTGAAGCACGACGGCCAGCCCGCCGACAAGGACGTAGCGGCCGCCTCGATCGTTCAGGTCGCGGAACAGGGATTCCAGGTGGAGCACGCGACAAATATACCCCAGGGCGGCGTGCGCACGCGCTGGCCGTTACGGCGCACGATGAGGTGAGCCAGCGTACTCCCCGAACGCCGCGCTCGCCTCCGCCACGAACGCCATCAGCTTGGCGCGATCCTTCCGCCCGCTCGCGTCCTCGACGCCCGTGTGCACGTCGACGCCTGCCGGCCGAACCACGGCGATCGCCGGCCGCACGTTCGCCGGCGTGAGTCCGCCCGCCAGCATCACCGGCCGGGGCGACAGCTGCACCAGCCGGCGGCTCAGCGCCCAGTCGTGCGTGCGCCCCGTGGCCCCCGCGGCCCCGCTCTCGGGCGCATACGTGTCGGTCAGGAACCCGTCGACCAGCGGTCCGAGCTCCATCACCAGCCGCTCCAGCGCCGGCATCGGGTGCAAGCCGACCACCAGGCTCTTGATGATGGTGAGTCCCGGCTCCAGCTGGCGCAGACGCGCGAGCTCCCCCGACGAGATATCGCCGTGCAGCTGCACCAGGGTCGCGCCGAGGGCGCGGCAGAAGTCGGCGATGGCGTCCGCCTCAGCCAGATACGTGATGAGCACCCCGCGCGCGGGCGGCCGCAGCGAGCGGATGATCGCCGCGGCCTCGGCCTCGGTGAGGTCCTCCCGGTTCACGGGCAGCCGGAGCGGGAAGCCCAGGTAGCGGACGCCGCATGCCTGAACCAGGTCGGCCTCGGCGCGGTCGCGGATGCCGGCGACCTGGATCAGGGGAGTCACCAGGGGACTACCCTTGCGCCCGCACCCGCGGCCCGATGCGCAGCTCACGCCCCTCGTGCGACAGGAGCACATCCGCCACGGGCCGCGCGTCCCGCGGTCGCGGCCGATGCATTGCCCACCACTGCTCCGCCTGCTCCGCCGTCCACGCTGAGGTCAGGGGAACCGCGGCCAACCGCTCGCTCACGACCTCCGCGCTGGCCGGACGCCCGGACGGGTCCTTCGCCAGGCATTCCATGACCAGCTCCTCGAGCGCCGCCGGGATGGGAAGATCGACCCGCTGCGACGGCCGCTTCGGCTCGGCCTGGACGTGCTGGACCATCACCTGTATGGCGTTCTCCCCCTCGAAGACCATCTTGCCGGTGAGGAGCCAGTAGGCGACGCAGCCCAGCGCGTACAGGTCGACCCGGTGATCGGTGTCGGCGCGGCCGAGCACCACCTCGGGCGCCATGTAGCCCGGCGTGCCGCTCCAGCTGTCCTCGGCGCTGAGCTTGATGGCGTCCTGGTTCGCGCCCCGCGGACTGTCGAGCTTGACCAGGCCGAAGTCGAGCACCTTGACGAAATCGAAGGTGGTGCCGGCCCGGCTGACCACCACGTTCGCCGGCTTGATGTCGCGGTGGACCAGGCCGTTCGCGTGCGCGTCCTCGAGCGCCGAGCAGACCTGGCGCAGGAGGTGGACGACCCGTTCCGCCGGCAGCGGCCCGTGCTGCCGGACCATGGTCTCGAGGTCGAGACCGTCGAGCAGCTCCATCACGTAGTACAGCCGGCCGTCCTCGGCGACGCCGAAATCGTAGAGCTGCACGGTATGGGGCGACGTGAGCGCGGCGGTGGCGCGCGCCTCGCGCTCGAAGCGCCGCACCAGCAGCTCGGGATCGCCCGAGATCGCGCCCAGCGCCCGCTGGCGGATGAGCTTGATCGCCGCCGGCCGGATCAGCAGGCGGTGGCGCGCGCGCCAGACCTCGCCCATGCCGCCGCCGCCGATCTTCTCCTCGAGCAGATACTGCCCCAGCTCGCTCGCCTCGGCGACCTGCCGCCGGAGCCCGTACAGGACCCGTGAAACGATCGTGGCCAGCGTGGTCCCCAAGACGCTCCAGAGCACGGTGTTGAGGGTCATGTGCAGCTTCTGGTAGCCCGGGCTGAATCCGGGCAGGAACGCCGTCGGGTGGTGGCGCGCGATGCACACGATGACGGTCGGGAGGAAGACCAGGGCCGAAAGCAGCGTGGTTCGCCCCGGCCTGGAGGGCATCAGGATGGCGCGGACCATGACGGTGACCGTCAGGGCCAGTAGCGTCTGCAGGATCTGCCCTTCGTCCTCGATCGTCATGAGCGAGAGGAAACCGCCGGCCACGGCGAAGCTGACGGCATCGAGCGCGCCCAGGCTCCACAATGAGAGCGTGGCCCGCGTGGCCAGCAGCCAGAGCAGAGCCATGGTCAGGCTGGCGCAGAGGTGGCCGAGGGCCACCGGTCCGCGCACCACGGCGACGAACGGCGCGCCGCCGAGGAGGACCAGGCTGGCGAGGAGGAAGAGGTAGAACCCGAACGAGACGAGGAAGAGCGTCTTGCCGAGCAGCGCCAGGCGCTGGCGCACGAAGCCCAGGCCGCTGGAGCTGTCGAGTCCCCGCTCGAGGAGAGCACGGTCTGGGTTGGGCATGGGGGGAAGATGGCCGGGGCCGGGCGCGAGGCAAGGAGTCCGCTGCTATGGCTGCCCCAGCAGGCCCGACCTTCGAGGTCCGCCCGGTCCCAGGACGTGCGCGGTAGGCGGCTCGTAGTGCTTCCCCTATCGATGGTCACGAACGAACAGGGAGAACGGCCATGTCACACATGACTCCTGGCGATCGGCGGGACTGCTCTGGATCGCAGTCCTTGCCCTCACGGTCCGCAATTCCCCAGCGACCGGCCGTTCATATCTGAGCACGCGTGCAGAAGGCACTACCCGCGCGAGCACGTTCCCGCGCCCGGGCTGTCCCCAGCCCAATTGATAGCAAATCAGCGCGCAGAGTCAGGGCGTGCTCGCCAGCATTCGACCTGTCGTCAACCGACTCTACAGGAGGACGTATGCGCATCACATGGCAAGCTCGGAATGGATGCCGCGCATGGGCGGCGATCGTCAGCCTCGCCGCCGCGGCGTGCGGCTCGGAGACCGCGACGGACGCCATGCCGTCGGGAACGGAGGCAGAGCCATGGCAGGTGGAGGTGGCGCGGGCAGCGCGGGATGCCGGCCTGGCCGGCCTGGTCGGCGTGGAGCTCGCGCGGCGCGGAAACGATCTGCGCGCCGTGCGACTCGTCGGCGGGAATGATCACGACGCCCTGGTCGCGGCGAACCGGGCGCTCCGAAGCGAGCCCGGGCACGCGGCGGGTCTGTCCTTCTCGCTCGCCGATCCCGGGATTTTCCGGATCGATCCGTCTAACACGACGGGCACCGAGACGACCTACGACTACGCGCGCGACTGGGGCTGCATCGATCAAACGACGAACGGCGTGTGGCAGCCGACCGCAGTCATCATCAACTCGTTCCATCAGCAACCCGTGGAGAACACGGGTGGGCATGTCTCGGAAGGCAGCGCACACAGCATTGGCGCCAAGCCGCTGGGCGACTGGAGCGCTGCGACCGGTGTAACGGAGGACGATGGCCTTTGGGAGTCGACCTACACCGCACCAGAAGTCGCCGGTGAAGAGGAGATCGACTACACAGTTACCGGCATCAGCCGATGCACTGGCACGACGACTGTTCAGGAACGGTACTCAGTCGCCCTGCCAGGGCTGCGTCCGATCGTCAATGGCACGTTCGGCATCAGCGTGCCAGATCCCACCTCGAAGCACACCTCGGTAGGGTATGCGACCCCGGGCGTCATCCCGAAGGTGTACGCCACGCATCAGGCGTACTTCGGACGATATCAGGACCGCGTGGTCGTAACTGCGGCATCCACCCCCGAGGGTGGGCTCAACGACGTCAAGAACAACTGGGCGCCACCGCATAGCGAGCACCGCTCCGGGCAGGAAGTGGACATGGTGGGCAAGTACGTCAAGCAGAAGGTGAACTCCAAGATCGCCCAGGTGCCGGATCTCATAGCACTTCAGCGTATCGCGGCGATCGGAAACCAGAACCAGCTCCTGTGCAGCGTCGAGGTCATGCGTCGAGGCGTGACGCTTTCGCGCGACCAGTGGCACGTCCACTGCAACGACATCTAAAGGAGTCCTCCGATGACCAAAATCCTCCTCCCGCGGAGCGCTGCCCTGCTTGCCACTGCCCTGTTCTTCACCGGGACGGCCATGCACGGGCAGTCGCCGCCCGTCACCAGCGTGGACGTGGCCGGATGGCAGCCGGCGGACCGCGCCACACCGGCGATCCGAGTCGCCACCCAGCGCGATGCGGCATCCGGGATGTGGACGTATACGTATACCGTGACTAACGGGCACAGCGCCGCACAACGGCTGGGCAGCCTGCTGCTCCGCACGGATGCCCCGATTGCCGACGTTCGTGCGCCCGCCGGCTGGATAGCGGTACTGGCGGGCACGCCATCGGCTCGCCCCGCGGTTATTGTGCAGGCGGAGCTCGCCCCACCTGGTACCCGCTCGAACGCGCTCGCGCCTGGCGGCAGACTGAGCTTCACACTTACGAGCCCGGCCGCTCCCGGCACGATTGTCTACGCGGCACGGGGCGAGGTGCCGGCAGTCTCGCGCGAAGACCTGCCGCTGTCTGCACAGAAGCGGATCCCGGGTCCGGAGAGCGACGCACTGCGCGGTTCAACCATGGGCCCGGTGCCCTGATATCGGTCGGCACCTGATGGCTCGACCTATTCGTGATTTGGGATGTTCGCCGGCCGCCTGACACAAGGCGGCCCGGCATGTTCCATTTAGTTCCCTGGAGCGCGCCAGGCGCTCCCGCACGAAGCCCAGCCCGCTGGCGCTGTCGAGTCCCCGCTCGAGGGGATTGGAGGCTGACTCATTCCAAGCTGTCCCGCAGCCGCTCCGCCTCCACCGTCAGCGGGTGCTCGCGGCCGAGCCCGTTCGCCAGCGCCGTGGCGGCCCGACGCGCGGCCTGCACAGCCGCGGCCGAGTCACCTCGAGCCGCCGCGACGCGCGCCCGAATCAGCTCCGCCCGCCCGACGTGCGCGCTCCGCGACAACGCGAGTGAATCCAGCCCCGCCGCCCTGACTGCGAGGCCGGCGAGGGAGTCCGCCCCGCGCAAGTCGCCTGCCTGCTGGCGCCATTCCGCCGAGGTCAGCAGCGCGTACACCAGATACGGGCCGGGCTTGGCCGGAGCGTCCGCCGCCACGAGCGCGCTGTCGAGCACGGTTCGCGCGCCAGCCGAGTCGCCCTCCGCCCGCCTGAGCCGCGCGCGCAGCCACGCCGCGGTGATTCGCCGGGTGGGCGTATCCCGCGCGAGCGCGGCAGCAGTCCGCTGGACGTCCGCCAGTCGCCCTTGCTCGAGGTGCAACTGCGCCAGCGCCGGCGGCAACCACCCCGCGGTGACCAACCGCGCCGTCTGGCTGGTGTCGCGCACCGCGGCGGCCAGCCACACCGCTGCAGAGTCGATGTCCCCCATCCGCAGCTTGTTGAGGCCGTGGATGGTCGCCACCCGGCCGTCGACCGAGCCTTTCCCGTACGTCGCCTCCAGGCCGCGAATGTAGACTCCGGCAACCGAGTCGAGGGCACGGAACTCCCCGAGCTCCGCCAGGGCGGATGCCAGGAAGGCGAGCACCGTCGGGTACACCTCCGTGTCCCCGTATCCGGACGACTCCAGTTGGAGGAGGATGCCCTGCTGGACCCGCGTCGCCTCCCGGGTTCGGCCGACCGATCGAAGCGCACTGGCGAGATCGTTGCGGCTCTCGAGCCCCTGCATCATCCCGGGCTCGGGTGTGAGCTCGACCGCGCGCCCGAGCACGCGAATCGCCGAGTCGGGTCGGCCGCTGGCCACCAGGAATTGCCCCTGCGCGTCCAGGCACTGAACCTCGATCTCGCGTGGCACCGAGCCGGCCCTGGCCGCCTGCGCCCGCGCGGCCGCCAGCGCCGCCCGCGCCGAGTCGAGCTGGTCATCGTAGGTCAGGCTGAGCACCCGGAGGCAGTTCACCAGTGCCGCGTGGGCCGGCAGATTGGCCGCCTCGGCGATCGCGAGCGCGCGGCCCAGCACCCGCCGGTGGCCCTGCAGGTCGCCCATGTCATACAGCCGGGCAGACAGGTGGGCCATCACTTCGACCACCACTGCCGGCTCAGTCCGGTACTTCCGCCGGAGCATCCCTTCCGCCAGCTCGATCCGCTCCAGCACCGACAGCGTGCGCCCCCCGACCCCGCGGGTATCGCCGGCGAGCACGCCCTGCACGTCCGCCATGGCCAGCCTGCGGCGCGACTCCGCGACGGCGGCATCCCGCTGCCGCCGCGCCTGCTGGAGCTGGACCAACGAAAAAGCCGTTGCGCCGACCAGGGACAGCAGGGCGACCGTGGCGGCCAGCGCGGCGGCGCGATGCCGGCGGATGAACTTGGCCGCCCGATAACCCCATGACTCGGGCCGCGCGTGAACCGGCAGGTGATCGAGATATCGCCCCAGGTCCTCGGCCAGCGCGGCGACCGTGGCGTAGCGCTCCTCAGGGCGTTTCTTCAGCGCCTTGGCCACGATGTTGTCGAGGTCGCCGTCGTAGACCCGCCGGAGCCGCTCGAGCGAGCTGCCCCGCGCTTCCGGGGCGGTCACCGCGGCGCTCAGCCGGGGCGGCTCGGTATCGAGCGCCCCGTGCAGATATTCCGCCGCGGAACGGCCCGGGTCTCCGATCGGATGTCGGCCCGCGAGCAGCACGTAGAGCAGCACGCCGAGCGCGTATACGTCGGTGGCGATAGTGACGGACTCGCCCCGAATCTGCTCCGGTGCCGCGTACTCCGGCGTCAGCACGCGTCCGCCCACGTCGGTCAGCGTCGAGGCTTCGGCTTCGCTCGCCTCATCCTGGAGCAGCTTGGCGATGCCGAAGTCGAGCAGCTTCACCGTCCTGTCCGCGGTCACCAGGATGTTCGAGGGCTTGAGGTCGCGGTGGACGATCAGGTTGGCGTGGGCCTGCGAAACCGCGCCGAGGACGTCGAGGAAGAGGTGGATCCGCGCATCGGGAGACAGGCGGCGTTCGTCGCAATGGCGGTCGATGCGGGTGCCTTCGACGTACTCCAACACCAGGAACGGCTGACCGCCATCGGTGACGCCGGCATCGAGCAGGCGGGCGATGTTGGGATGGTTGAGGCGGGCGAGCAGGGTGCCCTCACGGCGAAACCGCTCGCTCCCAACGGGATCCAGCAGAGCCAAGTTGAGCAGCTTGACCGCGGCCTGGCCCTCGTAGCGGCCGTCGCTCCGCCGGGCCAGCCACACCGTGCCCATCCCGCCGTGTCCGAGCGGACGCTCGAGGGTGTAGGCGCCCAGCCGCCGGCCGTTGAGCCCGGGCTTACCCGGCGCGGGGCTCTCCGCATGGCTGCGAAGGAATCCCGCCGCGTCGAGTCGGGCCTGTTCCGCCAGCAGCGCCTCCAGCTCGGCGGCGTGGGCGGGCTGGTCGCGGCGCAACCGGGCGAGCCACGCGTTTCGCTCCGGCTGGTCGAGCTCCAGCGCCTGCTTGAGGAGGGTATCCAGGGTGGCCAGCAGATCCGCGGAGACGTCCTTCATCCGGCCGTCAGTCCTGGAGCAAGCGGTGCAGGAGCAGCCGCGCGCGGGTCCAGTCGCGCTGTACCGTGCGACGGGACACGCCTCGGAGCTCCGCCAGCTCAGTCAGGGTGAACCCGCAGAAGAAATGGAGGTCCACCAGTTGCGCCAGCTCGGCGTCGGCCTGCGACAGGCGGTCGAGGGCGGCGCCGAGCTGCTCGAGGTCGCCCGCGGGGACCGCGGCCTCCGCTGCGGCGAGGACGGGCCAGGCCGATGTGATGTGAAGCTCGCCGCCCCGTTTCTTGGCGCGGCTCCGACGGGCGTAGTCGATCATCAGTCCGCGCATGGCGCGCGCGGCATAGGCCAGGAACTGACCCCGGCTGGCGAACTGCACCCCTTCCCGCGCGCGGATGTTGAGGTACGCCTCGTGGAGCAGCGTGGTGGTGCCGAGGCTCAGCTCGGAGCCGCCCCGATGAAGTTGGCGTTCGGCGAGGGCGTGCAGCTCACGGTAGAGCGTCGCGAACAGCTCGTCCGCGGCCGCCCCATCGCCGGCATCGGCGTGGCGGATGAGCTGGGCGATCGGGGAGGCCACGGAATCGTCTTTCTCGAGAGCCAGAACGGTTGGAAGCGGGCTTAGAGGAAGAACATACGGGCCTACTCCGCGGGCGTCAAAGCGGGGATCGGGCCAGATCCCTGTCCCACTTCGCCCGCGAAATCCGATCTCTCTTTACACTCCGCCTTCCGGAGTGCACGTTTGCCCGATCCACAGATCCGTCCTCTAGTTCCCGACGCCCGTCTCGGCAGGAGGAGACCATGCACCCACGCATTCCAATCGCCTTCACCCTCGCGGCCATCCTTCTCGCCTGCGAGGATCAGCCGGCCGGCCTCGCCCCAGAGGGGGGAGCGGCGGCCCACGCGCCGGCGACCATCAGCGCCTCGACCGCAAGCCAGATCGCGCAACTCCGCCGGCTCGTGGCGCCGTTCCATGACTTCCAGACGGCCTCCGACGCCGGCTGGTCCGCCCCGATCACTCCCTGCCTCGTGGCGGGCGACCTGCCGAGCACACCCGGGTCCGGCGCCATGGGATTCCATTTCGGCAACCTCGGGTACATCCAGGACGGGGGCGTGGTCGACCTGCTCCAGCCCGAGCTGCTGCTGTACGAGCCGGAGCAGAACGGGAAGCTGCGGTTCGTGGGCGTGGAGTACATCGTGCCGTTCACCGATCACCCGGCCACCGCGCCCGCGCCAACCTTGCTGGGGCACGAGTTCGCTCAGGTACCGGAGTTCGGCGTCTGGGGGCTCCACATCTACGTCGGCCGGCACAACCCGAGCGGGACCTTTGCGCCGTGGAATCCCAAGGTGAGCTGCGATCTGGGAGCGCATCATCACGGGCAGTAACCGCTCGCGGTATCGGGGTGCACGGGCGAGCGCCGGTGACGGGCGGTCCTCCGGGGCGCTGCAGAACGCTCTGGTCCGGAGCCCGCGCAAACGGCCGCGCGGTCTCCTCCCCGACGCGTTCTGACGCGCCCCTCCGGACCACCCATCACCGGCGCTCGCCCAGGAGATCGGAGCCGCGGGAAAGACGTGCTCGGCGAGTCCCGCTCCGCCCCGCGCCGTGCACCCCGACGCCGGCGGACACGATCAGCGCGGCCGCGCCGCCTGGAACTCATGGGTGAGCCGGTGCCGCGCAACCCGAGGCAGGAGGAGCGCCGCTACGAAGCTCACCGCGCCCGCCGCGGCCAGGTACACCGCGGGCGCGAGGGGCGCGCCGGTCTTCGAGACGAGCCACGCTCCCATGAGCGGCGTGGTGCCGCCGAGCAGCGCCATCCCAAGGTTGTGCGCCACCGAGACCACGGTGCACCGCACCCGCCACGGCGCCAGCTCGGCCATGGTGGCGGGCAGGGCGCCGCTTCCGGCGGCGACCAGCAGGGCGAGGCCGACCTGGCCCGCGATGATACTGCCAGTCTCCCCTCGGGCCATGAGAGACATCAAGGGATAGGCCAGCAGCGCCATCGCGGCACCCCACGCGACCAGCACCGGCCGCCGGCCGATCCGGTCGCTCAACACACCCGCCGCCAGCGAGGCGACCAGCGACAATGCCATCGCGAGAGTGTTGATGCCGAGCGCGGTACGCGCCGGCACCTGGGCCACCTGCGCGAGCCAGGTTGCCGCGTACACGAACGTCGTGTAGAACCCGACGGCCAGGCCGGCAACCAGCGCCACGAGGTGCAACACGGTTTGCCAGTGGGACTGGACTGCCTCGCCCAGCGGCGAGCGGGACGGAGCCTGGTGAGGCACCCGCTCGACGTAGTAGCGCCGGATGGCGATGCCTCCCAGACCTACACCGATCCCCAGGATGAACGGGATGCGCCAGCCCCAGGCGAAGACCGCCTCCGGCGACATGACGCTGTTCACGATCGCGCCGGCCGCAGATCCGAGCAGCGTGCCCGCGAAGGCGCCGACCGGCCCCCAGCTTCCCATCCACCCGCGGCGGCCCGGCTCGGCGCCTTCGACCAGGAATACGGACGAGGCGCCGTACTCCCCGCCGACCGCGAGCCCCTGCATCAACCGGAACGCGAGGAGGAGGATCGGCGCGGCGATCCCGATGGTCTCGGTGCTCGGCAGCACGCCGATGAAGAAGGAGGGGAACGCCATCGCCATGACCGACCACAGCAGGGCCTGCTTCCGCCCGAACTTGTCGCCCACCCAGCCGAACAGGGCCCCGCCGATCGGCCGCATGAGGAAGCCGGCGGCGAAGGTACCGAACGCGGCGAGGAGCGAGGCGGTGGGGTTGTGGGCCGGGAAGAAGTGCGCGCCGATCTGCCGGGCGAAGAAGCCGAAGAGTGCGAAGTCGTACCACTCGAGCACGTTGCCGGCGACGCCCGCGATGACGCCCCGGCGGACGGCTCGCGGCGTGTGGAACTCCTGGGTGATCACCCCGGACGGGATGATCGGAGGGACGGTGGTCATGGTGTCGTCGTGGTGAGGGACGCCGGACGTTAAGGTACGCGGGGGTGGCACGCCAGAGTCCTGACGCATGCGTGGCGGCGACTGCAGCGCCCGAAGGGAGCTATCCCGGCGTCCCCAGCGCCGGCGTATCGGAGCCCCCCTGTTGGGGTCCCCAGTTGACCGGTGACTGACCGAGGATTGATCGACGCCTCCTAGCCTGGAAGCCGATCGAGCGGCCGAGCCCACGCACCCCGCGCGGGGCGGCCCCGACGCTTCCCAGGAGAGCGCCCTGTGTCCCCCACCTTGATCCTCCATCGCCGCGCAACCCAGACGCTCTGGCTCCTCACCCTGCTCGCCGCATGCGACGACGCTTCGCCGCCCGCCGGTGCCGATGCCTTCCCGACCGGGCCCGCGGCGCAGGCCGACGCCCAGGGGCACACGATCCGGCACTACGGCACTCCCGTGCGCGTGGGCGAGGGCACCGCCCGTACCTACGTCCTCGTCAACACCAGCGATCGCGACGTGCCGCTCGAGGTCGGCGTCGCACTGAGCGAGGGCGCGATGGAAGGGCTGCCGGCGGCGACCGCGAACGGCATGGCTGCCATGGCCGGCCACGGGTCCATGCTGGTGAATCTCCTCGCCTTGCCCGAGCTCAATCCGACGCCCTACCAGTTCGTCGAGCTGGACTGGAACCCGGCCGGCCACGAGCCGGCGGCCATCTACGGCATCCCCCACTTCGACTTCCACTTCTACACGGTGTCGCGCGAGACGCGGAGCTCGATCCTGCCGAGCGATCCCCGATACGCCGAAGCCGCGGCGAGCTTCCCGGCGGCGGAGTTTCGCCCGCCGTTCTACCTGGATGCCGCGACGGCGGCCGGTGCGCCGGCCTGGGCAGTCACCGTGCCGCAGATGGGGCTGCACTGGTTCGATGTCCGCGCGCCCGAGCTGCAGGCCGCGCTCGGCAACCCCGCTGGGTACCAGCCGTTCACCCGGACATTCATCAAGGGGACGTGGGACGGCCGGTTCATCTTCGACGAGCCGATGATCACGCGGGCTTGGCTCCTGACCAAGCGAATCTCCAGCCGTGAGGCCGCGCCGGACGAAATCATTTCCGTGCCAACGGCGGAGCGCTATGCGCCGGCCGGGTACTATCCGCAGGCGTACCGAGTCGCGTACGACCCGCGGGCGCGGGAGTTCCTGGTCGGGCTCACGCAGCTGGCGGCTCGGGAGTGAAGCGCGCGTGTGGAGATCGCGGCTGGGCGAGCGCCGGGGACGGAAGGTCCTCCGGGGCGCTGCAGTCGCCGCCACGCATGCGTTGAGAGACCACCAGCGGTCGGGTGGGGTGGCGTCGACTGACGCGCCCCTCTGGACCTCCCGTCCCCGGCGCTCGCCCCGGGCATCGGAGCTTGCTTGCGCGAGCGGTCGTGCCGCGCCGGATCGAAGCGAGATAACGCGCCCTGCGCCAGGAGCCCTTCAGGCGGTCTCTTCTGTCGTGTTG
>JBJMOX010000159.1:0-6170 GCA_045803515.1 Gemmatimonadales bacterium | reverse complement strand
GCCACCGTGTCGGGCGCCGCATGGAACCCGTGGATGCGGGACTTCCTCCCGGAGGAGAGCCGCAACCGGGTCGTGGCCCGCCGGATGACGATCGCGGCCGCGATCGGCGCGCCGCTCACCCTTGCGGCGGGCTTCGCCATCGACCGGCTCCGCGACGCCTTCGGGGCGTCTGCCGATGCGTACGTGCTGGTGTTGCGAGTCGGCGCCGTGGCGGGACTTGCCGGGCTCATTCCGCTCGGCCGGATCCCGGAGCCCGCGATGGCGCCGGCGTTGCACCGTCCCTGGCGCGACGTCGTGCGGGCGCCGTTTCGTCACCGGGAGTTCCGGGCGCTGGTCGCCTTTCTCGCCGCGTGGACCTTCGCCACCAATCTCTCCGCCCCGTTCTTCACCGTTTATCTGCTGCGGCGCCTCGGTCTCCCCATGGCCATGGTGCTGGCCGCCACGGTGCTGAGCCAGGGCACCACCGTCCTCGTGCTCCGGGCGTGGGGCGCGGTGGCGGACCGGTTTCAGACGCTGACCGTGCTGCGGGTCTCCTGCGCCGGGTTTCTCCTGAGTGTGGCCTTCTGGCCGGTCGCCGGGATGCTGCACACGCCCTGGCTGGTGCTCACCGTCATCGCGGCGATTCACGTCCTCGCGGGCCTCACGACCGCCGGCGTCAGCCTCACCACCGGCACCGTCGCGATGGAGCTCGCGCCCCGGGGCGAGGCCGCGGCATATCTCGCCACCAATGCGCTCGTGTCCGGGACCGCCGCCGCGCTCGCCCCGGTGCTCGCCGGGGTGGCCGCCGACTGGCTCGAGACCCAGCGACTCTCGATGACGGTGGCGTGGACCTCGACCCTCGGCCCAGGACGGCGCCTGGCCGTCCAGCCGCTCGACCTCCACGGCCTGGATTTCTTATTCGTCGCCACGGTGCTGGCCGGGCTCTATGCCATCCACCGGATCCTCGCGGTGGTCGAGTGGAAGGCCACCGACCGGCGCGCGATCGTCCTGGCCCTGGCGGCGGAGCTTCGGGAGCAGGTGCCCCAGTCGCTTCGGGCCCTGACCACCGTGCCGGCGATGCGTGACATGGTCTACTTCCCGTTCTCCCTCCTGGGCCGGCTGCTTCCCGAGCGCCGCCGGCGCGGCCGGGCTGGCGTGGGTCGGTAGGCGCGAACGTGTGCGCTGGAGCACATCGGATCGCCGGGCCCGGCACCATCCTCGTCGGCGAACGCCTCAGCGCGCGGGTAAGCGCTGCGCGGCTGGTCTCCGTAACGAGGTTCATGCGATGACACCTACCCGTCTTTTCGGTTTGCCCGCCGCGAGCATCTGCATTGCGCTGGCGTGGCCCGTCCCGATGCTCCGTGCTCAAGCCGTCGCCAAGACAGTGACTCTCACCTCCTCCGCCTTCAAGGGTGGAAGTCCGATCCCCGAGGACTACACCGATTACGGCAAGGGCAAGTCGATCCCGCTGACCTGGACTGGACTTCCTCCCGGCACACGCTCGGTGGCCATCGTCATGGACGACCCCGACGCCAAGACGCCTCGTCCGTTCGTCCACTGGCTCATATACAACATCCCGGCCAACACCAGGGGCCTCGGAGCGGGGCTCCCGACCAAACCGCGCTTGGACAACCCTAAAGGGGCGTTGCAGGGCACCAACTCCAAGCATTCGATCGGATATGCCGGCCCGCGACCTCCAGAGGGGGATCCGCCGCATCATTATCAGATCAAGCTGTACGCGCTCGATCAGGAGCTGAAACTGGATCCCGGAGTGGATGAGGACACTCTGCTCAAGGACATGAGTGGCCACATCCTCGGCCAGGGCCAGCTGGTGGGCACGGTGCAGAAGAAGTAGCCGTCCTTCCCGCCCTTTCCGTCCTCCAGCAAGGCCGTGTCACAAATCCGTCGCTTGGGCTGTTCCTCTGACGAGAGCGAAGAAGCCGCTCCGGCGCCCGAGTCGGAGCGACAGCAATGGGCGGACGCGCTGCGTCGAGGAGGATGCTCCATGAGAACTCACTGGGCCGTATCGAGTGTTGCGGCGGCGACGATGCTCGCGCTGCTGGGCTGTGAACGAACGGAGCCGATGGCCCCGGCGGCGGGCGAAGCTGCGCCTCTCAGGGCAGCGGAGGGGAGCGCACCGAAGAAGCTGAGCATCGAGCTGTGCTCCCCCAGCCGAGGCGGGTTCACGCTCGCATCCACCAATCCGTACTTTCCGATGGACGTAGGCAGGCAACTGGTGCTCACGGGCGAGGAGAACGGCGAGACCCACAGACTGCAGGTAACCGTGCTCGACCGGACCCGCACGATCGCCGGGGTCACCACCCGGGTCGTCGAGGAGCGGGAGTGGGTGAACGACGCCCTCTCCGAGGTCACCTGGAACTACCACGTGCAGGCACCCGATGGGACCAACTGCTATTACGGTGAGGACGTCGACATCTATGAGGACACCGGCATCTCCCACGAGGGCGCGTGGTGCGCCGGCGCGGGCGACAACCAGGCCGGGATCTTCATGCCCGCCGATCCCCGCCCGGGCACGAGCTACCAGAACGAGGTCGCACCCGGTGTCGCGGAAGACGAGGCAAGAATCGTGGGAGTCGGCCCGGTGGACGTGCCGTTCGGACGTTTCCCCGAGACGATCCGTATTCGCGAGCACGACCCGCTGACCGCCGACAAGGACTACAAGATCCACGCGGCCGGAGTCGGGATCATCGTCGATGGAACGCTGTCGTTGGTGGATATCAACCAGACCTCGGGGACCCCGGAGCAGCCAACGCTGACCCGAGAGGCCTGCGGCGGGTAGCAGCGGCAGGGGGCCCTACTCCCCCCGCGTCATCGCGTCCGCGTTCAGGTCCGCGAAGTCGAGCTCCTCCTCTACCCGATGGAATGCGTCGTCACCGATCACGCCGCGGGCGCGGAGATCTGAAAGTGTGCTCCGCTCCGCGGCCTGGGCCCGCCGCACCGTGCTCCAGTACTCTGCTCCTCCATCGGCGTCATCCGACACTTCCGGTACGCCACCAGCGGACTCGGCTCGCCGCATCCGCGCCTGGTACTTTCGCTGGAGGAGTCGCACCATCTCGCTTCCGCTCTCGACACCATCCACCGCCGCAAGACCGGCCCGCGCCGTCTCCGCCCGCGCGAGCCGCACCTCGCGCTGGACGGTGTGGTCGTCCCGGAGCTTGAGCGCACGCATGAGGGGGCTCACGGTCATGCCCTGGAGCACCAGCGTGCCGAGCACGACGGAGAACGCCGTGAAGAGGATGAGGTCGCGATGGGGAAAGCGCGTGGGCAGCGCAAGTGCCGCGGCCAGGGTCACGATGCCCCGCATCCCGCACCAGGCGATCACGGTGGCGGTCCGGAATGACGGATACCTGCCGGCCTCCGCGGACGGCTCGCGCCGGCGCGCCAGCCACCGGCCGACGGCGGCGTAGCCCATCACCCAGACGATCCGGACCAGGATCACCGCGAGGGTGACCGCCGCCGCCACCACCAGGTAGGTGACCAGCTCGGCGCGGCCCAGCCGTCCGAGAATGGGCTTGAGCTGGAGACCGACCAGGATGAACGCCAGCACGTTCAGCACGAACACGGTGACCTCCCACACCGCGTACGACGGAATCCGCACCCGCGCGGGTATCCGGTCCGGCGCCGTCCGGGCGATCAAGATCGCGAAGACGACCACCGTGATGATACCCGAGAGCCCCAGCCCCTCGGCGATCATCCACACGGCGAAGGTCGAGACGAACTGGGAGATCACCGCGGTGGCGACGTCTTCGATCCGAGTAGTCAGGTACAGGGCGACCCGGCACAGGAGGGCGCCGAGCCCGATGCTGCCGACCGACACCAGGCCGAGCATCGGGATGGCGCTCCAGCCGGAGAAGGTGCCGGTGATCGCGGCGGCGACGGCCAGCCGGTAGGTCAAAAGCGCCGTCGCGTCGTTGAACAGGCTCTCGCCCTCGAGGATCACGAACACGTTGTGGGGCGCGCGGAGCTGGCGGAGCACCGTAGTCGCGGCCGCGGCGTCGGGTGGGGCCACCACGGCGCCGAGGGCGATGGCGGCGGACCAGGGAAGCTCCGGCACCATCCATCGCGCGACCATGGCCACCACGAGCACCGTGAGTCCCACCGCCACCAGCGCGAGTCCCGTCACCGCGCGCCAGTTCTGCTTCAGGTCGCGCGGAGAGGAGTCGAACGCGGCATCGAGCAGGACCGGCGCGACGAAGAGGGTCAGCGCGAGCTGAGGGTCGAGCATCACGCTCGGCATGTTCGGGAGCAGCGCGAGCGCGGCTCCCGCCAGCGCGAGCAGGGCGGGGTAGGGCGCGTTCATCCGGCGCGCGAAGGCCGCGAGGAGGGCGCCTACCAGGAGCAACGTGATCACCAGCTCGAAGACGGGCATGGCACCCCGGGATGATGCGATGGGGTACGATAGCACCGGGGTGGGAAAGGCGGGAAGAGCTGCTAGGTAGTTGTCAGGGAGAATCCGCTGTCGTGCCGAGCGGGGCTGTGGTCGCGAGCCGAGCTGTCATCCCGAGCGGAGCGAGGGATCTTGCTGGCGCGTTTCTGGAACCATGCGACTGTCGGTGACCGGCGGACAAGATCCCTCGCTCCGCTCGGGATGACAGCTCCGCTTGGGATGACAGCTCCTCTTACCTCACGGCCCCCGGCGCGCGCGCCCGCGCCGCCTTGAACTCCTGCGTGAGCCCGTGCCTGGCCGTGCTGGGAAGGAAGAGCGCGCCGACGAACGTGACCGCCGCGGCCAGCGCGAGGTAAATGCCGGGCGCGAGGTTCACCTGGGTGCGGGCCACCAGCCATGCCGCGACCATCGGCGTCGTCCCGCCCAGCAGCGCGAGCGACACGTTGTACCCCACCGACAGCACCGTGCACCGGACCCGCCAGGGCGCGAGCTCGGCCATCGCCGCGGGAAGCACGGCCCCATTTGCGCCGACCAGCAGCGCCAGCCCGATTTGGCCGCCCAGGATCGCCAGCGGAGTCCCCCGGGACATCAGGGCCATGAGGGGCCACGCCAGCAGCATCAGTCCCCCGGCAGCCCACGCCAATACCCGCCGGCGCCCGTAACGATCACTGGCGATCCCCGCCAGCGGGATGATCACCAGCAGCAGCGACATGGCGATGGTGTTCATCTCGAACGCTCGGGTGGCCGGCACCTGGGCGATCTGCTGGAGCCAGATGGCGGAATAGACGAACGTGGTGTAGAACCCGACGCTGATCCCCGCGGTCAGCGCGACCAGATGAGCCATCGTCCGCCAATGGGCCCGGAACGCCTCGCCCAGTGGAGACTTCGCCGGCGCCTGCTGGGGCACGCGCTCGACATAATGCTTCCGGATCGCGAGCCCGCCGAGTCCGACGAGAAGGCCGACCAGGAACGGAATGCGCCAGCCGTAAGCATTGACCGCCTCCGGCGACATGGTCGCGTTCACCACCCAGCCCGCGGCCGAGCCGAGCAAGGTGCCGGCCGAGGCGCCGAACGGTCCCCAGCTCCCCATCCAGCCACGCTTCCCCGGCTCCGAGCCTTCGACCAGGAAGACGGCCGAGGCCATGTACTCGCCTCCGACGGCGACGCCCTGAAGCATGCGGAACAGCACGAGCAGGATGGGCGCCGCCACTCCGATGGTCGCCGCACCCGGCAGAAGCCCGATGAAGAACGACGGAAATGCCATGGCGAGGACCGATCCGATCAGCGCCTCCTTCCGGCCGAATCGGTCGCCGATCCAGCCGAAAAGCGCTCCGCCCACCGGCCGCATGAGGAACCCGGCCGCGAACGTCCCGAAGGCCGCCAGCAATGAGGCGGTGGGGTTTCCCGCGGGAAAGAAGTGCATGCCGATCTGCCGGGCGAAGAACCCGAAGAGCGCGAAGTCGTACCACTCGAGCATGTTGCCGACCACGCCGGCGATGACCCCCCGGCGGACGTCGACGCGGGTGTGGAATTCCTGGGTGTGGACGTATTCGGGGGTGATCGAAATCGTGGTCATGAGGTCGCCTGCGGCGCCACCAGCTTCTCGAACCGCGGGTTGCCTCTGAGTGGCGCGAAGTTGGGGTCGATTCGGAGCCAGCCGGGTGAGAGGAAGTACGGCATCTTGAGCAGCGATTCGAGCTGGTCGATCGCCTTCTCCGGCTCGCCGACGAGCACGTAGATCCGGGCGAGCTGGTGTTGGAGGTAGGGACCGATGTAGCCGTCG
>JBJMOX010000158.1:0-7080 GCA_045803515.1 Gemmatimonadales bacterium | reverse complement strand
GAAGGGCGGGAAGGACGGGAAGGACGGGAAGGTTCCCGAGCCCGCCATCACAACGCCAGCCGCCTCCCGCTGCTTTTACCTTCCCGTCCTTCCCGCCCTTCCCGTCTTTCCCGCCCTACTTCGGCGCGATCACCATCGTCATGTTCCGCCCTTCCAGCTTGGCGTCGGACTCGATCTTGCCGACGTCCGCCAGGCTCGCCGCCACCCGGTCCAGCACCGCTCGGCCCAGCTCGAGGTGCGCGATCTGGCGGCCGCGGAACATCATGGTGACCTTGACCTTGTTTCCATCGCCCAGGAACTCCCGCGCATGGCGGGTCTTGAAGTCGAAATCGTGGTCGTCGATTCCGGGGCGGTACTTCACTTCCTTCAACAGGATGATGTGCTGCTTCTTCTTGGCCGCGCGGGCCGCCTTGGCTTCTTCGAATTTGTATTTCCCGTAGTCCATGATCTTGACGACGGGAGGCCGGGCGGTCGGCGCCACCTCCACGAGGTCCAACCCGCGATCCTGGGCGGCGGCCAGCGCCTCCTCGATCGGCAGGACTCCCAACTGTTCGCCCGCGGCCGTGATGACCCGGACGGGGCTGATACGGATCATGCGGTTGACGCGGGTTCGCTTATCGCGTTCGTTCGTGGACAGGTGCGTGCCTCCAACCAGAAAAAGAAAAACGGGCACCCTCGGAAACTTCGGGTGCCCGCGATGCCCACCGCCGCCGGGCCGCTGCTCGGCCGATCGGCTGGGATTGCCAGGACCCGGTTGCGCTGCGGCACCGGGCCGGCAGGCTGAGGGTGGGGGAGCTGGTCCCCACTTGTACAGGTGGGGCAAACTAGCCCGGCTTGACCGGGGAGTCAACCACGGGACTGGCTGACCCGCCCGGCATCGTCGCGGTGAGTACGACGGCCTTTCCCTCGGCCGCCGGGATCCCCGACGCGATGGCGGGATCGTGCTCGAAGATGAGCCGCCAGCCGCCAGCAACCGCGTCCGCCAGCAGCCGGCGCTTGCTCTCCAGGGTCCGGAGCGGCTCGAGGTCGTAGCCCATGATCCAGGGGAGCGGCAGGTGGGCGACGGTCGGTATCAGGTCGGCCAGGAACACGGCCGTGTCCCCGCCGTCCTGCAGCACCACGGACTGGTGGAAGGGGACGTGCCCCGGGGTGAGCCGGACCGAGATCCCGGGCAGCACTTCTCCCTCCCCATCGAGCAGCCGCCAGCGGCCCGCCGCGGCGATCGGCTCGAAGTTGGGCGGGAGATAGCTCGCCCGGGTGCGCTCGTTGGTGTGGCGAGCGAATTCCAGGTCGCCGCGCTGCACGACATAAGTGGCGTTGGGGAAGGTGGGGCGGACGTGCCGGCGAGGGTCGTCCTCCAGATCGGGGTCCATCGTGGTGTTCCCACCTGCATGATCGAAATGCAGGTGCGTATTGATCACCCAGCGGATGTCCGTGGGGAGAAATCCCACCGAGGCGAGCGCGTCCTCCAGCTGGGTGGCACCTTCCAGACCCTGGTTCTCAACTCCGTAGATATCGAGGAATCGGGCCTCCTCCTTGTTGCCGAGGGCGGTGTCGATCAGCACCAGCCCGTCAGGGTGCTCCACCAGGAGACAGCGCATGGCGAGCGGGATGCGGTTCCGCTCGTCCGGCGGCACCCGCTTCATCCAGAGGGTCCGCGGCACGACGCCGAACATCGCCCCGCCGTCCAGGCGCTGGAGGCCGCCCTCCAGCGTATGGCACCGAAGACCGCCGATCTGAAAGGTCCGCGCGAGCGTCATGGACGGTCAATCTAATCCGACTCCGACTGCTGGCCCACGTCGTGGCGGAAGGGGTGCTCGACGGAGAAATAGAACAGCACGCCGGTGGTGTGCTCTCCCTCGCCGAAGGTGATCGGAATCCCCACGCCAGGCACGATCTGGGTTTCCCCCAAGTTGAGGGCGAAGCGCACCCCCGGGTTCAGCGTCGAGGTCCCCTCGTGGGTGACGCCGCCGGCCGGCTGGACCGCGCCGGTCCAGGCCTGGACGAACTCCAGCATCAGATTCACCGGGCGGGTGACCGGCCCGATCAGGCTCGCGCCCAGGGTATACGTGGTGAGGGTGTGGTGGGTGGACCCACTGGCGGCCGCCGAGTCGCGCACGCGGGCGAGCACTTGCATTCCCGCGTTCAGGTGCGCCGCCAGTACCGGGCCGATCCGGACGCTCACCGGCAGATTCACCTGGCCGCCCAGGGTACCGGCGCCGAGGCCCTTCCGCTCGCTCCCGGTGGGAAGCAGCAAGGAGAGACGGGGAGCGAACGCCCAGAGATCGGAATCGCGCAGCTGTTGGCGGTAGTTGAGCAGAAGGTCGCCGAACCCGTCGGGCGCGTCGCCCTGCTGAATCTGGTAGAGAAGACTGTAACTCAGCTGGTGCCGCTGGCCGCGGAGGGGCCACTCCTGGGTGAAGCCCACCGCCGCGTCCTTTCGCTCCGGGCCGGTGAGCGTGACCGTGCTGATGTGCTGCACCACACCGGGCTCCTGGTTGTACGCCTCCTCGATCAGGAAGGAGTTGTCCTCGATCGCGGGCTCGGGCAGCGGGTTCTGCGCCGCCAGGGACCCCGCGCCGAGGAGCGCCAAACCGACGGCGAGCCGGAGTCTCACGAAGGCAGAGGCAGCGGCGCCGGCTCGGCCCGCCGGCGGCGAGCCCTGCGGGTCTGCACCGCCTCGAGGTCCTGCAGCGTGCGCACCCCCTCCTCCCGCGCCAGCCGCAGCAGCCGGGCCAAGAGCTCGGCCGTGACCAGGGCGTCGCCGGCGGCGCGGTGACGGGCCTCGTTCTCCAGGCCGAAGTAGTGGGTCAGGCTGTCGAGACCGCACGACCGCACGCCCCGGACCAGCCGGCGCGCCAGCCGCACGGTGCAGAGCCGAGGGCCGTCGAGGGCGAGGTCGCGCGACCGGCTCACCTCCGCGCTCACGAAGCCCCAGTCGAAGGTGGCGTTGTGGGCCACGAAGATGCGGCCGGCCAGAGCGGCGAGCACCTGGTCGGCGACCTGCCCGAAGTCCGGGGCGTGGCGCACCATCTCGTTGGTGATGTTGGTGATGGCGCAGATCGCCGGGGGGATGGGGCGGCCGGGGTTCACCAGCGAGTCGACCACGACTTCGCGTCGGTTGCCGTGCACCACGACCACGGCGATCTCGGTGATCCGGTCGCTCGCCCGGGCGCGCATCCCGGTGGTTTCCACGTCCACCACCGCGAAGGCGCAGTCGTCCAGCATTGGCGAGCCCTGGACCTCGGGCACCAGCCCCCAGCGGCCGTCGGCGAGCTGGCGCACCCGGGGGTCGGCTCCGAGCAGCGCGATGGCGATCCGGTCGCAGACGGCCGTCGGCGCGCCGACCAGACCCATGACACGATGGCAGAGCATGGCCGCCGCGCTGGGTCCGTCGTGGAGCAGCTCCAGCACCCGCTCCACCAGCGTGCTCTCCGGATGGATGAAGAGGCCGGTCACACCGCCTCGCGCTCGAGCGGGAGGGACATGCACCGAGGGCCGCCGCCACCCCGCGCCAGCTCGGTCCCCTCGATGGTGATGGCGGTGCGGTGCTTGGCGTCGCTCCAGTCGTCGAAGGCCAGGAAGTTGACGGCGGGCACGATGCGGAACCCGGCCTTCTGCAGCTCGCAGAGCGTGGCGTCGTTCCGCCGATAGCTCACGATGGTGCCGGGCCGGACCGCGAGGAAGTTGCAGCCGGAGCTCCACTGCTCCCGCTCCTGGCTGATCCGGTGCTCCCCGCCGGCGAACACCGGCTCCAGCGGCAGGTCCACCTCGCGCAGCGCGGTGAAGAAGTCGGGCATCTCCCGGACACCGTCCTGACCCTTTCTCCGGTGCAGCACGGCGCGCCGCTCCGGGCCCACGAAGAACGGGGGCGACACCACGCAGAGCTCCCGGTCCACATGGGTGAAGACCATGTCCAGATGGATGGCGGCCGGGGCCTTGGGCATGACGACCACCACCACGTCGGTGACCTCGCCCTGGGAGAACACCGCCTCGCACAGCTCGTCGAGCGCGGCCGGCGACGTGCGCTCGCTGAAGCCGAGCACCAGGAGGTCGGGGCGCAGGTAGTGGACGTCGCCGCCCTCGAGGGTGTAGTTGCTGCGCCGCTCCTCGGACCCGTCGTACAGGAGCCCGGCGTTGGCCAGCTCGGGATGGAAGCGGAAGAGCGCCTTGATCAGCAGCTCTTCGGTCCAGCGCACGCCGTGGCGCATCGATCCGACCACGACGTGCCGGCCGAGCACCATCCCGATGTCGCGGGGGAAGAAGAGGTTGGGCAGTGGGGGAAAGGCGAACCCCTCCTCGTTGAGTGCCCGCGCGATGGGGCCGACCTCCTCCCTGGTGCCCTCGATCAGCATCTCGACGATCTGGGCCGGCGGCAGGGTGCCCAGCCGGAGCGCGAGCTCATCCGAGGGGAAGACGTCCATCGTCTTACTGATCAGGAAGTCCCGGCCCTCGGACTCGGCGAGGATCTCGGCGAGCAGATCGCGCACCTGAAACACCCGCGCGAACCGGCGCAGCACCGAGACGAACTGGCGGTGCTCCCGCTGGGCGATCTCCAGGTCGATGATGTCGTCGTAGAGGTAATCCACCCGGTTCCCGGGCGTCACGGCCTCCAGCTCCCGGCCGGGCGTGTGCACCAGCACGGTCCTGAGCTGGCCGATTTCCGAGGTGACGTTGACGGGCATAGGAGAAAGTATCGTGTGCTGGTTGCGCGGGGCTAGTGGGGACAGGCGTGATGCTGGGTGAAGCAGCGATCTGTCATCCCGAAGCGATCTGTCATCCCGAAGCGATCTGTCATCCCGAGCGGAGCGAGGGATCTTCTCAAACGGATCGGAACTGCGCGGCAGCGGTCCGGGAGGAGCTGGCAAGATCCCTCGCTCCGCGAGGGATGACAGTTCCGCTCGGCAGGACAACTCCGCGTACCCCCACCCTCACTCCTTCCGATACCCCGCCCCTCGCAGCACCCGCCCGGGGAGCGCCCCCGTCGCCTTGGCGTCGGCGATGACAGGAACACCGTTGACCAGCACCCACTGCATGCCCTCCGAGAGCTGGTTGGGCTTGTCGAAGGTCGCGAGATCGCGGACCGTGGCAGGATCGAAGACCACCACGTCCGCCCACATCCCCACCTTGAGCACGCCGCGGTCTCCCAGGCGCATGCGCTGGGCCGGCAACGAGGTGAACTTCCGGATCGCATCTTCCAGCGTGAGCCGGTGCTCCTCGCGCACGTACTTCCGAAGGATACGCGGAAAGGTGCCGTAGGCCCGCGGATGCGGATGCTCCTGACCCAGGATGCCGTCCGGCGCCGTGCCCTGCGAGTCGTTGTTGATCGAGACCCACGGCTGGCGGAGCGCCAGCACGATGTCCGGCTCGGACATGCCGAAGACCGCCACGTTGGTGTAGGCCTTGTCCTCGATCAGGAGATCGAAGATGGTCTCGATCGGATCGGTCTTCCGGAGTCTGGCCACCTCCGACAATCTTTTCCCCTGGTAGGAGACCAGCGCCGGGTTCTGCACGGCTCCGATCAGCACCGCTTCCGCGCCCGGGATCTCCTGCCATTCGTTGTCCCAGCCCTTGCCGGGCGCGAGCATCTCCCGCCGGATCCGGCGGCGTAACGCGGGGTCGCGCAGCCGCTCGATCATCCGGGCGTCCCCGCCGTCGTGCGCCCAGGGCGGCACGAAGGCGGACATCGAGTTGAACCACGCCGGATAGGCGTAGGTGTCGGCCGCGATGTCGACGCCGGCGCGTCGGGCGGAGTCGATCTTGGCCACCACCTCCGGCATCCGCCCCCAATTCCGCCGGCCGGCCACCTTGATGTGCCAGATCTCGACCGGGATGTCGGCCTCCCGGCCGATCCGGATCGCCTCGTCGAGCGCCGGGCCGATCTCGTTCTCTTCCGAGCGCATGTGGGTGGCGTACATGCCGCCCAGTCTCGAAGCCTCCGCCGCCAGCGCGATCAGCTCCTCCGTCTTGGCGTAGGGCGCGGGGGGATACTGCAACGCGGTAGAGACACCGACCGCACCGTCGCGCATCCCGTCCCGCACCAGCGCCTTCATCCGCTCCAGCTCCTCGGCGCTCGGGGTGCGGTTGCTGTCGCCCAGCACGACGCGGCGCACCTGGGTGGCGCCGACGTAGCTGGCCAGGTTGATCCCCATGCCCTGCCGCTCCAGCCGGGCGAAGTACTGGCCAAGGGTGCGCCAGTCGGGGGTGATCTTCAGGTGATCGTAGTAGGCCTGGTCGGCGGCGATGATGGAGTCGTTCAGCGGGCCCGCCGAGCCGCCCTCGCCGGTGATCTCGGTGGTGATGCCCTGGAAGATCTTCGAGGGAAGGCTCGGGTTCACCAGGATGGTGAGCTCCGACTGTCCCAGCATGTCGATGAAGCCGGGGGCAACGACCTTGCCCGCGGCATCGATCGTTCGCTTGGCCGCGGCATCCCCGAGTCTTCCGATCGCGGCGATCTTTCCCTCTCGAATCCCTACGTCTCCCGCGTACCATGGGGATCCGGTGCCGTCGATGATCCGTCCGTTGCGGATGAGCAAGTCATAGGTCTGCTGCTGTTGCGCCCTCAGCAGACCAGGTGCGCACAGCAGCGCCGCCCCGAGGATCAGGCCCCGCATCGGTACTCCGATCACGAAGAGGTCGAACGAGCAGTTGAAGTGGGATGCATGCAGACCGAGCATCTGGCGCGCGAGTGACCATCTGTCATCCCGAGCGGAGCGAGGGATCTACTCTTCGACTCCCGGAACCTCGCGACGCTCCGGGACGGCCAGCAAGATCCCTCGTCGCTACGCTCCTCGGGATGACGTTCCGTTCCGGGGGACAACTTCGCCCCCTGGATCACAGCCCCGCCTACCGGTTCGCCAGCGCGTAGCTCAGCGTCTCGAGCTCCAGCGCCAGATTGACCGTCTTCACCACCACATCGTCCGGCACTACCAGTTGCACCGGCGCGAAGTTGAGGATCGACTTGATGCCGAGCGCCACCAGGCGCTCGGTGACGGGCTGCGCGGCCTCGGCCGGCGTCACCAGCACGGCCATGTCGAACGGATGCCGGTCGAACTCCTTCTCCAGCGCCGCGACATCCAG
>JBJMOX010000157.1:0-5374 GCA_045803515.1 Gemmatimonadales bacterium | reverse complement strand
GCGAGTCTCAACCTCGCTGGCAGCGACCAACCGGAGAACGTCCCGGCTGCCCGGGTGGGCGCGGACTTCTTCCGGCTGCTGGGCGTGCGGCCGGCGCTGGGACGGGACTTCGCGGCGGGGGAAGATCATCCCGGCCAGGATGCAGTCGTGGTGCTGAGCGATCGGCTCTGGCATCGCCGGTTCGGCGCGGACCGGTCGGTCGTCGGACGCCAGGTGCGCCTCGAAGGACGGCCCTACACGGTGATCGGCGTCATGCCGGGCTCGCTCGACTATACCGTGCACGACGAGGAGCTCTGGGTGCCCCTCGCCTTCACGTCCGAACAGCTCACGCAGCACGACGAGCATTACCTGGCGGTGCTCGGGCGGCTCGAGCCGGGGATCAGCCGGCAGCAGCTCGGGGCCGAGCTCGACGCCATCTCGCGCGACCTGGCGCAGCGCTATCCCCAGGAGAACAATCAGCGGAGTTTCGAGGCCAAACCGCTTCAGGAGGAGCTGGTCCGGGAATATCGGCCGCGGCTCTACATCCTGCTCGGCGCGGTGGGATTCGTCCTGCTCATCGCCTGCGCCAACATCGCCAACCTGCTGCTCGCCCGCGCTGCGGCACGCTCGCACGAGACAGCAATCCGGGCGGCGGTGGGCGCGGGTCGGGGGCACATCGTGCGCCTGGCTCTGGCCGAGAGCCTGGTGCTGGCGGCGGCCGGCGGTGCGCTCGGGCTCTTCGCGGCCTACTGGGGGGTCACGGGTCTCGTCGCAATCGGTCCGGCCGACGTGCCGCGACTGGCCCAGGCACGGATGGACGGCACCGTGCTCGGATTCGCAGTGCTGGTCACCCTGGTAAGCGGCCTCATCTTCGGTATTGCACCGGCGCTCCGGATGGCCGCGAACTTCCCGCACCAGGCACTCAAGGAAGGTGGGCGCGCTCGGGGTTCGGCCGGACGGCGGGACAGGCTTCGGAGCACGCTGGTGGTGGTCGAGATCGCGCTTGCCCTGGTGCTACTCACCGGCGCCGGATTGCTGATCCGCACCGGCATCGCGCTGAACACGGTCGATCCGGGATTCGACCCGCGGAACGTGCTGGCAGCGCGAGTCAGTCTGCCCCTCGCCGGATATCAGGAGCCGGAGCGGGTGCAGCGGGCCTTCCTCACTCTCGCGGAAGGATTGGAGCATGCCCCCGGGACACTCGCGGCGGGTCTCGCCTCTGTGGCGCCGCTGGAGGGGGGCGGCAGCAACGGGCTAGTCCCCGAAGGGCGACCCCTGGAGATCGCGTCGGCCATCAACTCGATGCTCCGGCTGGTAACACCCGGCTATTTCCGCGTCATGCACATCACGCTTCACCGCGGGCGCACCTTCACCGCCGAGGACCGCGTCGACGGGCCGCGGGTGATGGTGATCAATGAGGCCCTGGCCCGCGAGGCATGGCCGGGTGAGGACCCGATCGGGAAGCGGATCGCCTGCTGTGAAGACGCAGCCAATGGCGCGCCCCCGTGGAAAGTGGTGGTAGGCGTGGTGGGGGATACACGGGCGATGGGGCTGGCGCGAGATCCCGTTCCCGAGTTCTACCTGCCGGTGGCCCAGGCGCCTCCGGCGGCTTGGAACTGGCTCGACCGAACCATGACGGTGGTGGTGCGCACCTCGGGCGAGCCGATCGCGGCGGCCGGCGCCGTGCGCGACGCGGTCCGCGCGGTCGATCCCACGGTGCCGGTCTACAACATCGGGACCATGGACCAGCGGATCACGTCGTCGCTTTCGGAGACCCGCTTCAGCACCATGCTCCTCAGCGCGTTCGGCGGCATTGCCCTGCTGCTCGCCGCCATCGGGGTGTACGGGATCATCTCCTACGGCGTGACCCAGCGGGTGCAGGAGATCGGCATCCGCATCGCCCTCGGCGCCCAGGCTGGGGACGTGCTGACCATGGTCATGCGGCACGCCGCGGCGCTCGCGGGGCTGGGACTCGCCCTGGGGCTCGCGGGCGCATTCGCCCTCACCCGGCTGCTCACCGATCTTCTCTTCCGGGTCAGCCCGACCGACCCGCCAACCTTCGCCGCGGGCATCGTGGTGCTCACCCTCGTCGCCGTGGTCGCGTCGGCCGTGCCGGCCCGGCGGGCGGCGCGGGTCGACCCGATCGTGGCGCTCCGCTCGGAATAGTCATGGCGATTCCCTTCGATCCTCTGATCCGGCTGGTCGGCGTCTCCAAGATCTTCCACACGGAAGAGGTGGAGACCCACGCGCTCTCCGGCATCGATCTCGAGATCCGCGCGGGCGAGTACGTCGCCATCGGCGGACCCTCGGGCTGCGGTAAGACCACGCTGCTCTCGATCCTCGGCCTGCTCGACTCGCCCAGCGAGGGGAGCTACATCCTCGCGGGCGAGCCGGTGGCCACGCTCTCGAGCGCGCGCCGGGCCCGGGTCAGGAGCCGCGCGGTCGGCTTCATTTTCCAGGCCTTCAACCTGATCGGCGACCTCACCGTGTTCCAGAACGTGGAGCTGCCGCTCAAGTACCGGGACATGCCGCCCAAGGAGCGCCGCGATGCGGTGCACGAGGCGCTCGACCGGGTCGGGATGCTGCACCGGATCGGCCACTACCCGGCCCAGCTCTCCGGCGGCCAGCAGCAGCGCGTGGCGGTGGCTCGCGCCATCGCGGGCCGTCCGCTCGTCCTCCTCGCCGATGAGCCGACCGGAAGCCTCGATTCCCAAAGCGGCCAGCAGGTGATGCAGCTCCTGGCCGAGCTGCACCAGGGCGGGGCGACGATCTGCATGGTGACCCACGATCCGCGCTACCTGGGGCAGGCCCAGCGGCGCATTCACCTGTTCGACGGCCGCCTGGTCAATGGCGGGCCATTGCATCGGGAGGTGGCGTGATGGACGCGTTCTGGCGGGATTGCCGCTTTGCGCTGCGCAGCCTGGCGCGAAGCCCTGGCTTCACCATCATCGCGGTGCTGACCCTCGCCCTCGGCATGGGCGCGAACACCGCGATCTTCAGCGTGGTGAACGCGGTCCTCCTGCGGCCGCTGGCGTACGCCCGGCCGGAGCAGCTCATCTCGCTGCGCGCTCGGCTCACCGGGCGGGGCACAAACAACCTGCCCATGTCGCAGCCGGAGTACCATGACCTGCTGCGCGAGGTGCCGGCGCTCGGCCAGGTGGCTGCCGTCTGGCCGATCAATATCAATCTGACCGGGCTGGGCGATCCGGAGCGGATCCAGGCCGCCGTGGTGAGCAGCAACTATTTCTCGCTGCTCGGCGTCGCGCCCATCCTGGGGCGCGATTTCACCAAGGCGGATGACGGCGGCAAGATCGGGTACGTGACCCTCATCTCCTACGACCTCTGGCAACACCGCTTCGGCGGAGATCGCTCGGTCATCGGGAAGACCGTCCGGCTGGACGATGACCCGATGACCATCATCGGGGTCATGCCGCGCGGGTTCCGCCATCCGGTGGAGAGCGGCGCGTCGCCGCTGGAGCTCTGGGCGCCCATCGCCCTGGACAATCCCGATACTACGTTTGTCAATACCCGCGGTGCCCGGGTGTTCGATCTCATCGGCCGGCTCAAGCCGGGGGCCAGCGTGGACGACCTCGATGCGCAGCTCGCCCTGCTGACCAGCCGGCTGGTCACCCGATATCCCGATGCGTACCCGCCCGCCCTCGGATGGCAGGCCGACGCCGTCCCGCTGGCCCAGCGGGTAGTGGGAAACGTGCGGCCGGCGCTGCTGGTCCTGCTGGGCGCGGTCGGCTTCGTCCTCCTCATCGGTTGCGCCAACGTAGCCAACCTGCTGTTGGCCCGGGCCACCACGCGCGACCGGGAGATCGCCGTCCGCACGGCGCTCGGCGGCAGCCGCATGCGGCTGGTGCGGCAACTGCTGACCGAGACGCTGGTGCTCGCGCTGCTCGGAGGGATCGTCGGCCTCCTGATCGCGATGTGGGGGACGAGTGCGCTCAGCCATCTCGCGGCGCTCTACCTGCCGCGCGCCCGCGACATCGGCATCGATGGTCCGGTGCTGGCCTTCACCGCCGCGCTCATTCTCCTGACCGGCGTCGGGTTCGGCATCCTCCCCGCCATGCAGGCCTCGAGGCCGGACCTGCAGAGCGTGCTCAAGGACGCCGGCCGTGGGGCAAGTGCCGGAGCGCCCCGGGCGCGGGTTCGCGGGGCGCTGGTGGTGGTCGAGGTGGCGGTGGCACTCGTGCTCCTCGCGGGAGCGGGGCTGCTGCTGCGCAGCTTTCAGCGGCTGATTGCGGTCGAGACCGGATTCAATTCCGAGAACCTGCTCACCCTCCAGGTCTGGCTTCCGTGGCCGAACCAGCCGGAGCAGGGCCGCTACTTCAGCCGGGCGCAGCGACTGGCATTCTACGACCGAACGGTGACGGCGGTGAATCAGGTGCCCGGCGTGCGCGGAGTGGCGCTGCTGTCCCGGCTGCCGTACAGTGAGGCCGGCGCCGCCGTTCACGGACGAACCGACGTGCGCTTCGAAATCGAGGGGCACCCGGTACCGTCCGACCAGCTCAGGCCGGCCGCGGAGTTCCGGCTGGTGAGTCCCAATTTCTTCCAGACGATGCAGATCCCGCTGCTGCGCGGACGCACGCTTCCGGCCATCGCCGATTCGGTGAGTCCGGGCGAGGTGGTGATCAACCGGACCCTGGCCGAGAAGTACTGGCCGGGAGAGGACCCGGTGGGTCGCCGGATTCGGCTGTTCAGCGGGGACGGCCCCTGGGTCTCGATCGTCGGCGTGTCGGGTGACATTCGCCAGGTCGCGCCGGATCAGCCGCCGCGGGAAGAGATCTATGCCTCCAGCCGCTGGGCGCCCGGCCAGGAGATGAGCTTTGTCGTCCGGACCGACGGCTCCCCGGAGCGATTCGCCTCGGCGGTCACCAAGGCCATCCACTCGGTCGACCCGGAGCAGCCCGTCTTCGGCGTCAAGCCGATGGAGAAGGTGCTGGCGGATGCCAGCGCGGAGCGGCGCTTCTCGCTCCTGCTGCTCACGCTCTTCGCCGGGATCGCGCTGCTGTTGTCCGCGATCGGGATCTACGGGGTGATGGCGTATACCACCACCCAGCGCCGGCACGAGATCGGGATCCGGATGGCGCTCGGCGCGGCCGGCCGGGACGTGCTGGGCCTGGTCGTGGTACAGGGGATGCGGCTGGTATTCCTCGGCCTGGGGATCGGTCTGGTCGGCGCGTGGGCGCTGAGCCGGGTGCTCACCAATCAGCTCTTCGGGGTGACGCCGCGCGACCCGCTCACCTATCTGAGCGTGGCGCTGCTGCTCGGCACCGTGGCGCTGGCCGCGAGCTGGATCCCCGCGCTGCGGGCCACTCGGGTGGATCCGATGATCTCGCTGAGATCGGAATGATCGACACCCTCGGTCAGGATCTTCGGTACGGGCTGC
>JBJMOX010000156.1:0-2493 GCA_045803515.1 Gemmatimonadales bacterium | reverse complement strand
GCTGGAGCGCATTCCGGCGTTGCGGGAAGAGTTCTGGCGAAAGGTCAACGTGCCGGGCAGCGATGCCGAGCTGAACCAGGCGCTGGAGAAGGCGGGACGGGTGGCCGATTTCCTCGAGCTCGGTGAGCTCATGTGCCGGGACGCCCTGCACCGGGAAGAGTCCTGTGGGGGGCATTTCCGGGAAGAGCATCAGACCGAGGACGGCGAGGCCAGGCGCGACGATGAGCGGTTCGCCTACGTGGCGGCCTGGGAATACACTGGCCCCGACCGGCCGCAGCAGCTTCACAAGGAGCCGCTCGAGTTCGAGTACGTGCATCTCGCGCAGCGGAGCTACAAATGAACCTCACCCTGCACGTCTGGCGGCAGACGGGCCCGCAGGCCAAGGGGCGCCTGGTGCGGTACGACGCCCGGGACGTGAGCCCCGACATGTCGTTCCTCGAGATGCTGGACGTGGTGAACGAGGGACTCATGGAGCGCGGCGAGCCGCCGATCGCGTTCGACCATGACTGCCGGGAGGGGATCTGCGGCTCCTGCAGCCTGATGATCAACGGCGTGGCGCACGGTCCGAACCGGGGAACCGCCACCTGCCAGCTCCACATGCGGAGCTTCCGGGACGGACAAGAGATCTATGTCGAGCCGTGGCGGGCGCGGGCGTTCCCGGTGATCCGGGACCTGGTGGTGGACCGGACGGCGCTCGATCGCATCATCGCCGCCGGCGGCTATATCAGCGCGCCGACCGGCAGCGCGCCCGACGGCAATGCGCTGCTCATCGCCAAGGACGTGGTGGACACCGCGATGGATGCGGCCCAGTGCATCGGCTGCGGCGCCTGCGTGGCCGCCTGTCCCAACGGATCGGCGTCGCTCTTCACCGCCGCCAAGGTGGCCCACCTGGGGCTGTTGCCGCAGGGGCAGCCGGAGCGGCCCGATCGCGCGCGGCGGATGGTCCGGCAGATGGACATCGAAGGGTTCGGCCACTGCACTCTCTATGGCGAATGCCAGGAGGCGTGTCCCAAGGAGATCAGCATCGACACGATCACCCGAATGAATGGGGACTTCCTGCGGGCCAGCCTGGTGGCGGGGCGGGGCGCGGTGGCTCAGGCCGACTGATCCCTCCTTACACGCGGCCCTCGTCCGGCGCGATGACGCGGCACCTTCCGGTGTCATCCATTTTCGCACTGGGGCTGGTGCTGCTTCGGCCATCTGGCGCCGAGGCGCAGTCCGGCACCTGGGCTATGCTGGGCGCGCAGGCGGTCGCGGCCTGGGAGTGGGCCGATCCCGTGCCCGGCGGCGGCTCCCTGGACGAGATCCGCGTGGTGCAGCCGGCGATTCATCTGCACGCGGGTGCGCTCGGCCATCTCCGGCTGATGGCCATGCTCAATCTCGAGGGATTGACGATTCCTGAGGGAGAGCTGGCGCCGGGCGACTGGGGCGAAGGCTTCGTCGACCGGCGACACCCGCACACCTACGCCCACGAGCTGATGCTCACGGGCGACGATCTGCTCGGCCGGGCGGACGGCGAGGCCCGCGCCTCGCTCAGCATCGGCAAGGGATTCGCGCCCTTCGGGACCGATGACCCCATGGTCCGCCCCTTCGTCCGCTATCCGGTCAACCACCACCTCTCCCAGATTCTCGAGCGCGCCGTCGCCATCGCCGCCGTACGAGTCCGGCACGTCGTGGGCGAGGTGGGCATATTCGATGGTGACGAGCCCGAACGACCGGGCCAGTGGCCCCGGCTGGGCGGCCGGTTTGGGGACTCCTGGTCGGCTCGGCTCACCCTGCTTCCCATTGAGGGAATGGAGCTGCAGGGGTCGCACGCCAAGGTGCATTCCCCCGAGCACCGGCCGGGCGCCGGCACCGACCAGTCCAAGTGGAGTCTCTCCGCGCGCTGGTCCGGGGCGATGGACGGGAGCCCGCTGTACGCCTTGCTGGAGTGGGCGCGGACCTCGGAGGCGGGCGGCTTCTTCATCTTTCACACCGTGTTGGCGGAAGGTGCATGGAGACGGGGCCGCCATCGTCTCCAGTATCGCGTCGAGCGCACCGAGCGGCCGGAGGAGGAGCGGATCGCCGCCTTTCGCTCCCGCCGGCCCCATCTCGAGAATTCGATACTGGGGATCAGCCGCTGGACGGTTCAGACGGTCGGCTATCAGGTCGACGCGCTCCAGACCGGCTGGCTCGGGGTGCGGCCGCTGGCGGAGATCTCGTACGGCAGCATCGCCAAGGTGGGCGGCGGCCTCTTCGACGTTGACCAGCGGTACGGGAACAGTTCCTTCTGGTCGCTCACCATAGGCATGCGGCTGGAGCTGGGCCATCCGCTGCCCCGCATGGGGCGCTACGGAGCGCTGGAAGACAGGGGAGCGATGACCGATCACATGCACGGAGGCCACCCGGAGTGACCACATGATCTCTCGAATCGCAATCCGCAGCGGGGTGGCGGCGGCCGCGCTGGGCACCATGGCCTGTGGCGGAGGCGGTGATGACGGTGGCGATGGCGGC
>JBJMOX010000155.1:0-6797 GCA_045803515.1 Gemmatimonadales bacterium | reverse complement strand
AGCCGGATGGCCCGCGTAACAACCGACTGGCAGCATCGCTAATGCAATCAGACGGGACACACCGAACATCACTTCCAACAACACTTCCCACGGCCTATCACCTGCCGCGGCCCACAAGGCCGCGGTCCTTTTTTGCGCCTCGCTGTTGCCGGCACTCCAGCGCGGCCTGCCCGTGCCGGACGCCTACAAGCGGGAGAGGCCGGGAACGGCATCGGACCTCAACGCGTACGACGCCGTGTTCTACGCCGGCGAGGCGAATGCGGGCTCCAAGACGATCGCCATCAACCTGCCCAACGACGAGCAGGTGCAGCTCAGGAAGGGCACTCGACGGCTCCAGCTCAAGAACGCGATGCGCGCCAAGTTCGACCGGATCCTGCGTCCGATCGCGCAGGAGCTGATCGCCGCCGAGCAGCAGTCCGACATCAGCTTCGACGCGTTCTTCGCGAACGTGATGTTCCACGAGGTGGCGCACGGCCTGGGCATCACGCACACGATCAACGGCAAGGGCACCGTGCGGGCCGCGCTCAAGGAGGAGGCCGGTGGGCTGGAGGAGGGGAAGGCCGACATTCTCGGCCTCTCTCTGGTCACCCGGCTGCTGCAGCAGGGCGAGCTCGAGGGAACCACCCAGGAGCAGCACTACGTGACTTACCTGGCCAGCATCTTCCGCTCGATCCGCTTCGGCGCGTCGGACGCGCATGGGCGGGCCAACGCGGCCCAGCTCTCCTTCTTCGAGGAGCACGGCGCGTTCACCCGGGATTCGGCGAGCGGCAGATACCGGGTCGATCTTCCCAGGATGCAGGCGGCGGTCGAGGCACTGGCGGAGCGGATCCTGCGCTTCCAGGGAGACGGCGATTACCAGGGTGTCCAGCAATTCATGGCCACGCGGTCCCGGATCTCCCCCACCCTGCGGGCTGACCTCGCGCGGCTGCGAACCAGGGGGATCCCGGTGGACATCGTCTTCGAGCAGGGCAAGCGGGTTCTCGGGCTGGAGCCCTAGGCATGCCGCGCCGACACTCCCCCACGGTGAACGAGATCGAAATCCCCCCCAAGCCCCGGCGGTGGCCGTTGGTGCTGGGGACGCTGGTCCTCCTGGTGGCAGGTGCCGTCTGGCTGTTCCGTGAGCGATTGTTCCCGCCCCCGCTGATTCCCAAATCCAATGTCGCGACCGTGCGCTCCGACGTGGCCCAGGTGGGGGACTCCCTGAACGTGGTGGTCTCCTGGAAGCTGGCGGAGGCCCTGACCAGCGGAATGGTGGACTCGGTGCGCGTCGAGGTGGACCTCGCCAGCAGTGACAGCACCCGCGTGGCGATGCTGCCATCGTCGCGCCAGGCCGATACCCTGCGGTTCGGCGTGCCGCCGACCGGGCAAGCCACGGCGGGCACCTCCTGCGTTTCCACGCTGTACCTCGGCCGCCTCTCCCATGAGCGCTGCACCCCGTGGCAGTTCGTGCGGCCGTCCGCGAGCCAGGCAACTCAGGACACCACCGCGCTGGATACCACGGGCCGGAAGCCCGGCCGACCCAAGCGGCCGGCTGAGGTGCCTCGGGTTGCCCGTATCGTGATTCACCCCGAGGGACAACAGGTGGATCCGGATATCGGCGGCCACTGCGCGGCCTGGCAGCGGCAACACCCTCAGGAATCGGTCTGGATCGAAGTCAACCGAACCGCGGTTCCGGAGTGTACCGGGCCCAATGGCAAGCCCACCGTCGCGCAGTTCTGCGCCTTCGCCCTGCTGGACGACGGCCGCCGCGTCAAGACTGCCAACTCGTCCAAGAGCCCCTACTGCGATCAGCTCTTTCAGGAATGGGTCCGCCAGCGGGTCATCTGAGCCGGCCTCTGCACACCCCCGCGGTGTGTACGGTACCGTACACAACTCCTTGCGTCCTAACACTTTAACTTTTGTGACAGTACATTGCTCCGGTCCCGGCGCCAGGCCCGCCCCGCCAGAGATCCGCGGGCGGACCGTCGCGCCTCCACCGGAAAGCGATCTCCGCGTGCGTTCCCGAAATCTCCGCGTCCGGCGCAAGACCCGGGTTCGGTAATGGCCCTCGCCAAGCCTGCGACGAGCGGGTCATCGACACTGGGCGAACCTCAAAGCCCCAACCATCTGCTGGCCGTGGTGGAGGCCACGGAGTTCCAGCTGTTGCGGCCCCACCTGACGGCCGTGGAGCTCCGCTCCAAGCAGGTTCTCTGCGAAGAGAACCGCCCGATCCCGGCGATCTATTTCCCCCATAACGCGGTGATCTCGGTCGTCGCCCTGACGCAGGGTGACGAGGCGGTCGAAGTGGGGAGCATCGGCTGCGAGGGGATGCTCGGGCTGCCGGTGCTGCTCGGCTCGGAGAGCTCGATCACCCGGGCGATCGTTCAGATCGGGGGGACGGCCGATCGAATGGATGCCGCCGTGCTGGCGAGAGAGGTCACCAGGCATGCGTCACTCCGGCGCGCGCTCAACCTCTATGCTCATGGATACATCACCCAGATTTCTCAGAGCACGGCGTGCAATCGCCTTCACTCGGCCGAGCAGCGGCTGGCCCGCTGGCTGCTGATCTGCTGCGACCGCACCGGCAGCAACGATCTCGCGATGACCCACGAGATCATGGCCATCATGCTCGGCGTCCGTCGGGCGACGGTCACCGAGACCGCGGGCATGCTCCAGCGTCGCGGGATGATCCGCTACCGCCGAGGGCTGGTCTCCGTGCTGGACCGGGCCGGGTTGGAGGCGACGGCCTGCGAGTGCTACGACATCGTCCGGAAGGAGTTCGAGCGGCTGCTGGGGGTTCGGGTGGGATGAGGCCGGATGCTGCCCACGTGCGAAACTTGCTATGATTCAAGCTTGCGAGCGTGGCGGAACTGGCAGACGCGCAGGACTTAGGATCCTGTCCCGCAAGGGGTGCGGGTTCGACTCCCGCCGTTCGCATCTCCTTCGGAGTACCTGGGACTATACGAGACAACAGGGCGAGGCGCAGGCTCGACAGCCGCAACATCCGCGCTCTGCCTTTGCCCCAGGGGCCAGGTTGCCCTTCCGTGGTTCGCATCCAGCTGTGGTAACAGCGCGTTAAGCCAGTACTGGACACGCGCTTTTTTCTTGCCCGGCCGCCGATGCATCTTCCAGAGCACTTGTGGAATGGGGATTGCCAACCCCCCGCATTACACACGCGTCGGATCCCAAGCTGAGATGAGCTGAGTGCCGAAGCCCGGCCGCCGCGGGCTCCTTTCCGGTGTAGACGTCAACGTCCGCCGGCATGGTCCCCGTGGCCTCACCGCTCCCGGCATACCGCACCGCGCCCTATTTCCATGGTGGCGGCGTCCATCTTTTGGCATCCCCGCGCACTCACCCGCACGAACTCTCCGCGGGCATAGCAGCAGCTAGCGGAGTTCTCCCGACAATGGCACCCCGGCCGCGAGACCGGTCCGCAAAGCCGACGCGTCCCTGACGCTGGTCGGTTGCCGAAGGCGAGCCCCCTCTCATTCCCCCTGATAGAGGAGGTGCCGTGTGTCCGTGAGACCCGACCGTTTCAAGGCAAGGCTCCTCGGGAGCTGGATTCTGGCAGGAGGGCTGGGATTTTTCGCCCTTTCCTGCGGGACCCGAGAACAGGTGACCGAGCCAGACGCCACAGGGCCGTCGTTCGCACTCTCAGTCAGCAGCAGCAACTTCCAGCAGTGCGCCAACGGCGACAACGGCGGCGAGCCGTGCGTCTACATCAACGGCGTGCTGAACGACAGCAAGAGCCTGTACCGCGAGAGCGACGTTATCGCCGAGCGGTTCGTCATCCCCGGGCTCACCGTGGGCCACACGTACCGGCTGGTCTTCGATTACGGCTGGGAGAAGGCGGTCGACCCCGGACACATGAACTACGATTTCATCGCTGGGTGGAACTCGACCCTCAGCCTGCTGGCCAACCCGTGCGGCGATCCGCTAGGCAACCCGTCGGCGGACATCCGCGCCGTCTGCAACATCGACCACACCGTCAAGTCGACGCACACCGGTGCCAACGCGGCGTTCCAGGTCATCCCCGACGCGATCTTCACCACCAACGCGCCGCTGGGGCTGAGTACGGAGATCGGGGCGGCGATCGACCGATTCCAGACCACCAATGGCGCCGACGCGGTGCGCGTCGACATCCTGGGTGGGAGCTTCCCGGCCGGTGCGTTCGACAACGTGACGTACACCGTGGGCGGGGACGACGTGACCGGGCGGCTCACGGTCCGCTTCGTCGCCGGGCAGACCACGGTGATGCTGCTCTGGGGCGGCCACTTCGCTGACAGCCGCGACTATCGCCTCGCGCTCTGGGACGACGACAAGAACGCGGCGACGCCCCAACACACGGGCAACCTGACGGGTGCGGCGGGACAGTCGGGTGCGCCCTTCCACTTCACGCAGCAGTACCTCAAGAACCTCGTCTCGGGCGATTCGACGGGCATCGGCGCGCTGTCGAACAACGTCCAGGGGAGCGTCCTCGAGCCGCTGCCGAAGGCGAGCATCACGATCGCACCGAGCGCGACGAACGGCATCGGGGAGTCGCACACCTTCACGGTTACGCTGATGAAGGACCTCGACGACGGCAGCGGCCCCATTCCGGCGGCGAGTGAGCACGTGAGCGTGACGCTCACGGCCGCGGGCGGGTCCTCCACGCAGCTGAACGCCGCGGCCAGCACCTGCGACAACGCGGGCGCGAACACCGACTCCAACGGGCAGTGCACGATGGTGTTCACCTCGAACACCGCGGGCACCGTCACCGGGAGCGCCACCGCGACGCTCTCCCTCAACGGGACGTCCGTCACCGTGACGACCGACGGCTCGGGCGACAACTCCGCCGCGGCGGTCAAGACCTTCGTCGCCGGGACGCTCAAGTGGCTGAAGCACGACGGAAATACCCAGCTTCTCGGCGGCGCGGTATTTACGGTCTGCCGGACGCAGGTGTGGAACAGCAGCCTGAACAACGGCGCCGGCGGCTACACCGACATCACCCCCGACGTCTGCGTCGACGTGACCGACAACGTGTCGGGCACCGACAACACGGGCTCGGGGGACCGCGACGGCACGGCCGGGGAGTTCGAGATCGGTGGGCTGATCCTCGGCAAGTACACGGTCACGGAGAAGACCGCGCCGGCCGGCTACACCCTGGACTCGGACACCGAGAACGCCGATCTGTCCACGACCACGCCGAGCGTCACGATCGCGACGGCGTTCGTGAACATTCCGCCCCCGCAGCTCAGCATCACCAAGACGCCGGACCTGGCGACGGACGACGGCGGCACCGTGCATCCCGGGGATCAGGCATCGTTCACCATCACGGTGAGCAACAGCGCAGCGGCGGGGACCGCGAACGCCGTGGTCATGACCGACACGCTCCCGGCCGGGCTCTCTTGGACGGACAACCAGAACGCGTGCGTCATCGACCAGGTCACCGTCAACTCGGTGAGCCGCGACCGCGTCATCTGCACCATCGGATCGCTCGCGCCGGGGGCCAGTTTCTCGGTCATCGTCACGACGACCATTCCGAACAACTTTACTCAGCTGCCGCCGTCGCCGGCCGGCAGCCCGCTCGAGATCGACGGGAACCTGGTCGATGACGCCGCGGCGGGGAAAGACTGGGCGAGCCTGTCGAGCAGCGTCTTCAGCTGCACGTCGAATCCCAAGATCGGGTGCGACATCGACCGGCCGACGGGCAGGACCGACAACTCGTTCGGCCAGGGCACCAAAGAGGACACCCCGGTGCCGAAGGTCGTCTCGGGCTCGATCCCGAACAACAAGAGCGACCTGCTGCGCTTCTACGTGGCGAACGAGCGCTTCGTGACGACCGACTATCTGTACCTGGCGTGGTCGCGCGTTCAGGAGCCCAGCGGTACGACGAACATGGACTTCGAGCTGAACCAGTCCAACGTGCTGAGCGCCAACGGCGTCACGCCCGTTCGGACGGCCGGTGACATCCTTATCCGGTACGACCTATCCCAGGGCGGCACCAACCCGGTACTCGGCTTCCACAGGTGGATTACCAGCGGATCGGCCAGCCTGTGCGAGGCATCGAACGCGGTGCCGTGCTGGGACAAGAAGAAGGACCTGACGACGGACGTGCTGGCTGCCATCAACCCGGGCGCCGTGTCGGAGCCGATCGCGGGCGGCTCGCTGAGCGCGCGCACCTTCGGCGAGGCGCGGATCAACCTGCAGGCCTCGGGCATCTTCCCGTCGGGTCAGTGCACGGTGTTCGGGAAGGCGTATCTGAAGAGCCGCTCGTCGGACGCCTTCACGTCCGAAGTGAAGGACTTCATCGCGCCGATCCCGGTGGACATCACGAACTGCGCGCCGGTGACGCTGAACAACCGGGCGTGGGCGAAAGCCACGAACTTCGCCCCGACCGGCGGCAACCTCGGCGACCCGATCTCCGACACCGGCAAGATCGAGGTGACGGATAACACGAGCGCCTCGCTCAACGTCGACCGCACGTTCGTGCGGCTCGCAGAGGCGAGCGTCGGCGGCGAGGCGACGACCGGCCTCGTGGTCGCGCTGGACGTGCTCGATGTGGACGGCCGTTCCCCGCTTCGGGGCGCGGCCGCAGACGATCGACCTACGACGACCCTGGCCATGGGTGGGAGGCAGCCGAGGCCGGGGCCAGACGCAATCTCCATCCTAGTGACCTGAAGATCGGCCTGTAGGCGATCGACAGGTGGGCAGGGGCGGATGGAATACCATCCGCCCCCGCTCAGTTTGCGCTCCACGCCGGGGCCCCGTCACCTCCCCGGCTGGAGCACCGCCAGCCGCACCGCATCCAGCACGATCTGCGGGTCGTCCAGCTTGCT
>JBJMOX010000154.1:0-6159 GCA_045803515.1 Gemmatimonadales bacterium | reverse complement strand
TGTTCCAGCGGCGCGCGCAGCTTGAGGATGGTCTTCTCCCGCTGGGCCCGCTTGGACGCCACCTGGTTCACCAGGTCGCGGTACTCGTCGGGCTCGAGAAACTTGAAGGCCAGGTCCTCCAGCTCCGCCTTGATGCCGGCCATGCCGAAGCGGTGCGCCAGCGGGGCGTAGATCTCCCGGGTCTCCAGCGCGATCCGGTGCCGGCGCTCGGGCGGCAGGTGCTCCAGCGTGCGCATGTTGTGCAGCCGGTCGCCCAGCTTGATGATGATGACCCGGGCGTCCTTGGCGATCGACAGCAGCAGCTTGCGGTAGTTCTCGACCTGCTCCTCCGCGGAGGAGCGGAAGGTGAGGCTGGAGATCTTGGTGAGCCCGTCCACGATGCCGGCGATCTCGCTCCCGAACTCCTTGGCGATCTCCTCGGTGCGGACGTCGGAGTCCTCCACCACGTCGTGCAGCAGCGCGGCCGCGATGGTGGTGCTGTCCAGCAGCTGCTCGGCCAGGATCAGGGCCACCGAGATGCTGTGGGTGACGAAGTCCTCGCCGGACATCCGCTTCTGGCCGCGGTGCGCGGACGCGCTGAAGCGGAGCGCCCGCTCGATCAGGTCCAGATCGAGGCGATCGGCGTGACGCTCGAGCACCGCCCGAAGATGGGGCGCGATGTCAGGCAAGGTGCCAGTCATAAGAGTCCGGCAGTGGCAAAGCTCACGAAGCGGTCTCCTGCAATGATGATGTGGTCGTAGAGCGGGAGGTCCAGCAGCCGCCCCGCCGCCACGAGTTGCTGCGTCACCGCCCGGTCCTCGGCCGAGGGGGTGGGGTCCCCGCTCGGGTGGTTATGGACGACGATGATTCCCGCCGCGGCTTCCGCGATCGCGGCGCGAAACACCTCTCGGGGATGCACCAGGGAACTGTTGAGCAACCCGCGGGTCACCAGCACTTCCCGCAACACCTGACTCTGGCTGTCGAGCGCCAGCAGGTGGAACTCCTCCACTTGCAGGTCACGCAGCCTGTTTTGAAACAGCCGGGCGACGTCGTCGGGTTCCCTGATCCGGGAGAGCGGCGGGCGCTCTTCCCGCGCGATCCGGGCGCCCAATTCGAACGCCGCGAGCAGGCGGGCCGCCTTGGTCGGGCCCACACCCTGGGCCCGCAGCAGCTCGGCGCTGGGCCGCTGGGCGAGCCGCCGGAGGGAGCCCTCGCCGATTTCCAGGACCCGTCCGGCCAGCTCCAGGACCCCGGCCGTCGTTCCACCCGTCCCCAAAAGGATGGCGAGAAGTTCGGCAGTCGTCAACGCGGCCGGGCCGAGGGACCAGAGGCGCTCCCTGGGCCGGTCGGACTCCGGTACGACGGAGAGGGGCATCGGCACGGCCCTAAACTGCCCGATCCCGGGCTCCTCACCGGTGTCATTATCCTGCAGCGCGGACGCGGGTTATGCCAGGGTCAACGCCTCCCCGAACTCGGCCGCCGTCTGAAACCGGTCCGCCGGCGCCTTGGCCAGCGCCCGTCCAACCGCCCGCTCGACGGCTGGCGGAACCTCGCGCCGGACCGTGCGGAGCGACGGCACCGGATCCGCCGCGTGACGCGCCAGGATGGCCTGCGTGGTGCGTCCGCTGAACGGCGGCTCGCCGGCGAGCATCTCGTAGACGACGCATCCCAGACTGTAGATGTCGCTGCGGCCATCGATCCCAGGACCCGCGGCGGCCTGCTCCGGGCTCATATAGCTGGGGCTGCCGAGCGTCACCCCCGTGAGCGAGAGCCGCTCGCCCCCGGCCAGGTCCAGCGCGTGCGCGATTCCGAAGTCCGCCACCAGCGCGTGGCCCGACTCGAGCAGGAGGTTCTCCGGCTTGATGTCGCGGTGTACAATGCCTCGGAGATGCGCGTAGGCCAGCGCATCCGCCACCTCGCGCGCGATCCGAAGCGCATCCTCGAGCGGAAGCTGCACCTCCTTCACCAGTCGCTCTCGGAGTGATTCGCCGCCGGCAAAGGGCATCACGTAATACAGGCTGGGCGGTCTCCCCGGCGTCTCCAGCGCGCCCGAATCGTACAGCTGGAGAATGTGCGGGTGGTGCAGTCCAGCCGCGATGGCGATCTCCCGGAGAAACCGCTTGGCCTCGGTGGAGGACGCCAGCTCGGCCCGCAGCACCTTGAGGGCGACCGGGCGGTTGTGCTTGAGGTCTCGCGCCAGGTAGACCGTGGCCATGGCACCGCGCCCCAGCTCGCGCTCGATATGGTAACGCTCTGCCGGAAACGAGCTCGACGCCCCGGCGCTGTGGGTCGCGGGGACCGTGTCGTCGTTCCTCGCGACTGGCCTCGCAGCTGCGCTCCGGATCCGCTCGACCAATGCCGTCAACTCCGGCGTCGGCGCCATGGCCAATTCTTCCCGCACGAAGGACTCGTAGACCTCCGCGTGGTGCAGTGCGCCGGCCCAATCTCCCGCGCCGGCGAGGGCGCGCGCGAGGCCCAGCGCGGATCGTTCGCTGAGCGGATCGAGCGCGGCGAGACGCCGCCACCAGTCGATCTCGATGGTGTGCTGCCCCCTTCCACCAGCCTCCTTGGCCAGGCGATACAGGGCCCGTTCGTGCGCCGTCGCGAGCCGGCTGCGCTCCGACTCGGCCCACTGTTCGAACGCGGGCGCGTCGCTCAGGAAGAAACCGTCCAGAAAGGGACCGCGATACAGGGCGACGGCACCAGCCGGATCGTCCCGAGCCAGCGCGCGCTCGAAGTCGTCGACATCGCTCGAGAGGACGTTGGGGTTCAGCTGGAGCGGATCGGTGCCGAGGAAGACGCCATCGGAAAGCTGACGCCGGATGGAATAGAGCAGCTGCTCCAGCGCATGGCGGGCGTGTTCCGCGGAGCTCTCGGCCCAGAGATACGCGACGAGCTTGTCGCGGCTCAGCCCCCGCGCCCCAGCGGCGGCGAGCAGAGCCAGGAGGCCCAGGCGCCGCCGCTGCGTGACCAGTGGAGTTCCGGCCGCATCGAGCAGCGCGAGACCGCCGAGAGCCTGTAGGCGCAGCATGAGCTTCGGATGAGGAGAGGGTGAGGGCCGCATGAGCCCCCTGCTCTATAGTAGGCCCCGCGTATGGGAGCGGGCAAGCCGCACAGCATATCAGCCTGAGCGCCTCCGTCCGTCCTCACGCCACTCCAGGAGGTTTCGATGCGTGCTCAGTGCTCGGTTTCAGCCTATTGGTGCGCCGCGATCGCGGTCCTCGGCGCCTGCTCCACCTCCCCCACCGGGGTGCCGGACACTGATCCGCCCCCGCTCCCGCCGGCCGCCACGCTGACCCTGATGGTTGCCCCAAGCGCGGCCACCCTCAAGGGCGGCCACACCCTTCGGCTCACGGCGAACCGGCAGGATGCTCGCGGGCCGTCGGTCGCGCCGGAGGAAGTCACCTGGACCAGCTCGAACATCAAGGTCGCGACAATCGGCTCGGATGGGACAGTGCTGGGCGCCGGACCTGGAACCGTGCAGATCACCGCCAGCTGGCACGGAGTCCAGGGCACGGCGACGGTCATTGTGCTCGGGGATGCACCGCCGGCGCAGCCATGCGCGAGCCTGTCGATCGCCGCGGTGGGGCCAAGAGCTCCTGCGCCGGTCAAGTGCCGAGCTGTATGAGAGGCGGACGGCCTCTCCGATCGGAATGTGTCCGACACGTCCATCATCCATTTTCACCGGAGGCTCCAATGCGCACGTACTCCTCGATCCCGATCCTGCTGTCCCTCGTATGGGCTTCCACTGCCTGCGACACTTCGCCCGTGGGTATCGCCGATTCGGGTGACGCCGCCCCGCTGGTGGTCGCGCCCAGCGCCGCCATAATCCGAGCCGGAGGCACGCTCCAGCTCAACCTCAGTGCCCGTGACGCGGACGGGCAAGCGACGCACCCGACTGGCGCCACCTGGACCAGCTCGAACCCGAGCGTCGCGACGGTGGGCTCCGATGGCATCGTCACTGGACGCACCCCAGGGACTTCCCTGATCAGCGCGCAGTGGAACGGAGTCCAGAGTCTCTCGACAGTGACGGTGATCGCTGAGCAACCCGGCACGCTCGAGTGCCCGGTCAATCCGGCGGTCCCCGAGTTCCTGAAGAGGAAGAGCTGCGCATGATCCGCGACTGCGTGGCAACGAGCCTCGCCACTTCGGCGCGAACGCTGTCCCGCTCGGGCCGGAGCGGCGGCTCGGGATCCGAGCGGAGTGAGAGATACTGCTGATAGGCGCGGATCGCGCCGGTCATGTCGCCGCCAGCAGGGCGAGGCGGCGACGCTGGGTTGTGACCGCTCGGCCGGCCCGTCGGTAAGCGCAAGGCTTCCTAGGGTCTCTAGCCGGCACATGAGGAGCCTGTGAGGCGATGTGAGGTCGGGATGAGGCCGACTAACGATAGTATGCCAGCGTCCAGGCTCGGGCAAGCCGCGGACTCGGCATCATGGGTCATGGGCTTCTTGAACCGGCCCTGTCGGGCGCTGACTACCCCTACTTCTGCGGTCTTACCCTGTAGTGCCATTCGGCAGGAGGTGTTCAATGATGACCAATCGGATTCTCCTCACCCTCACGATTTCCACGGGCGTCGTTGCCAGCGCTCTCGCGCTCGGCTGCGGTGACCGCCAGGGCGTCAACGACCCAAGCACCGGCACGATCCCATCTTTCGGGGCTACAGTCGACCGGTTCGAGCAGCCATGGTTCGAGAGATTCATTGATCCCGAGTCGGGACTCAGCCTGCTCGCGGGTGTGACCCTCGACCAGCTGCCTGATATCTGCGCCGGCGGAGACTTCGTCGAGACGGCCGACTGGCTCGTGGTTGCCCACCCGACGCACGATGGTACAGTCTTCCATGTGCGCATCAGGGATCAGAACCAGAGCGTGCTTGTCTGGGGGACCGCCGTGGAGCAGAGCGTCTGCCAGGAGCTGTTCCTTCAGGGCGTGCCGCCGCTCGCGGTCGGGACGGCCCGAATGACGTTCACGGACAACGACTTTGCCGGAACGAGCTCGCACGCGGACTCCTTCGGCCAGCGCATCGAGGGCACCGTGACGAACCCTGCGACCGGGCAACGCTACCACCTGGAGGCAGCCTACCGCGCGGTGGCGCTCCCGGGTGGCACGTTCAAACTGCCGGTGGCGCCTTTCGTCCGGCTGACCCAGATCGGCGGGTAACGCAGGCTCACGCTAGGCCGGACCGTGGCTCACTACGCAGCCGTCCAGGACGCCAATGGTCACCTCGCGTTCGGACTTCAATGACCTCGCAGCGTGGAATCGTCATACGAACGCCCCTCCACTGCTGCACGGGAGGGGCGTTTTAGCTGCTTGAGTTTGGTGGAGATCGGTTACCGCCCCACCCCGTGGCACTTCTTGTATTTCTTCCCCGACCCGCAGGGACACGGGTCGTTCCGCCCCACCTCCGGCACGGCGGCGGTGGCCCGGCCAACGGGGCCCAGCGAGCTGTTCACCGCCGGAGCCGGCCCGCGTGAACCGGGCGTGGCAGCCGCGGGCGGCACCCGCGGCGCCGGGCCCATGAACAGATCGTCCGCCCCGCTGGTCGGGGCAGCCGCGTGGGTCTCGGCGACCGGGAGCGGCGGGGGCCGGCGCATTACCGGCTCGGGACGCGCCTCCGCGCTCACCTGGATCTTGAGGAACCGCTCGGTGAAGGTCGACTGGATGTCGCGCATGAGGTCCTCGAACATGTCGTAGGCCTCACGCTTGTACTCGACCAGCGGATCCTTCTGGCCCCAGGCGCGATACTGGATGGCGTTCCGCAGCTGGTCCAGATCGTACAGATGGTCCTTCCACCGCTCGTCGAGCACGGCGAGCATCACCTGGGAGAGCAGCTGGCTGTCGACGTCCGGGATCCCGATGGTACGGCCGAAGTCCGCCAGGTACTCGATCTTCCGCCGGAACGACTCCTCCCCCTCCGCCTGGGCCGCCGCGATCATCTTGTCGATCGCTGGGGTGGCCTCGGCCTCGGTGAGCGCATCGACGGTCACGAGATACTGCAGGGTCAGCGCTTCCCTGAGTCCGCCGCGGTCGTACTCCTCCGGCCGCTCGGTGCCCACCAGGAACATCGTCACCGCGCGCTCCAGCGCGGCCTCGATCATGCGCCGCGCCTCGGCCTTGAGCTCCTCGCCCCGCTCGAGCGCGAACAGCCGCAGCGAGTAGACCACCTCCCGCTGCTGGTTCATC
>JBJMOX010000153.1:0-15568 GCA_045803515.1 Gemmatimonadales bacterium | reverse complement strand
ATGGGGATACGGCTTGTGGATCACCTTGGAGACCAGGAGCCGCACCGGCGCGGTGCTGCCGACCGGCCGCTCCCCGGCCATGGGCCCGCGGCGGCTCACCAGAATCCGGTGCACCCGGTCATTGCCACCCACCGGCGGGGGCAGCTCGATGGGGATCGGCACTCCCAGCGCCCGGCAGCTCGTCGTCAGCCGCTTGAGATGCAGCTCCCAGAGCGGCGCCACGCCGTTCCGGACCCGGACCGTCTCAATCAGTGTCGCCGAAGCCATGTCTCAGTCCACCGGCTCGGCCGGGAGAGAGGTGAGTGCGCCGGGAGCGGAGAAGCGCGCGTCCCACAGCCCCTTCACGGCCGTCGCACCCAGGATGATGGCACCGCCGGCAAGCGACCAGACGCCCGGCTGCTCGCCCTCAATCAACCAGGCCCAGACGGGATTCAGCACCGGCTCCATGAGGAGCAGCAGCGAGGCCTCGAGCACCGGGACGGCGCTCAGAGCAGTGGTGACGAAGACATAGGCCAGCGCGATCTGAAAGACGCCGAGGTAGAGGATGATCGCCCAGTCGGTGACGGGATGCCGCGCGAGCGGCAGCGCCATCGGAAGCGAGACCAGGAACGCCGTCAGGTTGCCTGAGACCACCGCGACCGCCGCTGAGCCGCGCGCGCCGCCCGCGGTGCCGATCCAGCGGAGCCCGCACACCGTGAGCGCCCAGAAGAGCCCGCTCAACATGCCGAGGACATTGCCTCGCACCGGATCGGGCGCGGTGACCGCCGGCGGGTCGACGCCGACGAAGAAAAGCGCGAGCCCGAGCCCCACCGCCAGCATGAACCCAAGGTCCTGCCGCCGGATCGGCTCCTTGAGCAGCCAGGGGCCGAGCACCAGAAGGTAGAGGGGGGCCGTGGACTGGAGGAAGATGGCGCTGGCCGAGGTCGTGAGCCGGTTGGCCAGGACGAACAGCGTGAGGCAGGTGGCATAGGCCGCACCCACCAGCACCGCGCGCGGGGTCCAACCGCGCCGGGCGGCCGGCGTCATCAGGAAGATGGCCACCGCCGCGACTCCGGAGCGGAAGCTGGCGATCTGCCAGCCGGTGAATCCGGCGGCCTTGATGGCGGCGCCACCGGTGGAGAAGAGCACCGCGGCACCAATGAGCTGGAGCCTGGCGGAGGCGTGGGTCGGCATCCGGCGAAGATAGCCAACTCCTTCTCCGCTGCCACCTCCGGTGCCGCCTGGCGCACTCACTCCACTTCGACGAGCTTCGGATGCTCCGGGTCGGACAGATCGATCAGGTCCCACGGCACTACCCGTATCCGGCCCTTCCGGCCGAGCCCCAGGGCGCGGAGGGTAGGCAGCTTCCAGATAAACGCCGCCAGCTTGGCCGGGAAGCCGAGCGGCCCCAGGATGAAGGCCCGCACCAGGTACTCCTCGCCCTCGGGCTCGACCCGGACGTCCTCGATCCGGGCGAAGGCGCCACCGGAGCCGGTCACAGGAAGCCCGATCAGCGCCTCGAGCCGAACCTCGCGCGCTGGCATCGTCACGCTCCCGGGATCCGGCCGATGATCCGCTCGCGCACCCAGCGCTCCCACGCCATCGCGGGCGTCGACTCGGCCTCGAGGTCGAGCTTCACGTCGATGCCGACCGTGATCACCTTCGACCACGGTACCTCCATCCCGCCCTGCTCCTTGGGGCCCCAGCGTCTTCGCCACCGCTCGGCCCGCCCGGCCAGGGCGGAGCTGATCCGCCGCAGCAGCGTGGGCCCGCCGACCACGAGCCGCGACACCCGCGGCGGGCGTCCGGGCCTGAGCTCGAGCACGACGCCGTCCACCCGGCCCATCGGAACGCCGTTCCGATCGCGGACCTGCTGGTCGAGCACGGAGGCGCCGAGCTCCATCTCAGCTTCCCAAGAGCTGGAGCGGGATGGCCGCCAGCGCGATGACGCATGCCACGAGGCTCACGGCGAGCACCGCCGCGTTGCTGATCCATCCGTTGCCGCGCTCTCCCACGTATTGCGGGTCGTTCATCAGCACCAGCATCGGGACGACCGTCACCGGAAGCGAGACCGCGGTGAGCGCCATCGAGAAATTGGTGAGCTTGAGCGGGTCGATGCCCACCAGCATGAGGCAGGCGGCGAGCGGTATCACCAGGGTATAGACCAGGCTGAACCGCGCGGCCTCGCGCGGCTTGAGGTTCTCGCCCCAATGCCAGCCGAAGCCCTGGGCCACGAGGTAGGCCAGCTCCAGGCTGATCTCGAGCGTCGCGCCGAGGCAGGTCACTGCGAGCGTCGCGACGAAGAGGATGAATCCCCAGCGCGCGAGAGGATCGGTGAGCAGCAGCGCCATTTGCTCATAGCGCTGGATCTGAATCCCCCGCGGGAGGAACACCATGGCGGCGACGACGACCACCGCCGCCGAGAGGACCCCGCCGAAGCCCATGCCGAGACCGGCGGTCACCCGGTTCACGGCGAGGTAGCCCTCGTCCCACTCGTCTTCCACCGCGCCGGCCGAGTAGAAATAGAAGAGATAGGGGCTCACCGAGGCGCCGAGGATGCTGACCGCGAGGAACCAGTAGCGCGCGGGGTCGTGGCCCGGAAGGCTCGGCGCAAGGCCCGCCGCAATCGGGGCGAGCGGCGGATGGAGCTTCCAGGCCCCGACCAGAAAGACCAGGCTGACGAGACCCAGCAGCGAGCTTCCCTTCTCCACCAGGCCGAACGTCCCCTTCCAGAGCAGGAGCCACGCCGCGAGCGCCACGAGCGGCGCCCACCACTGGAACCTGACTCCCGTGGCGAGCTGCAGCGCGAGGCACACGCCGCCGATCTCGGAGGCGAGCACCAGAAACGACACCAGGGTCACCGCCACGAGCGGCACGAGGAAAAACCGCAGCCCGAACCGCTCGCGCATCGCGTCGGGGATGGTGTGGTGGCTGAGCGCCGCCAGCCGGCCGCTCATCTCCACCAGAAACGTGATGCACACCACGCCGAGTGCGAGCACCCAGAGCAGCTGGAAGCCGAACTCGGAGCCCGCCTGAGCGGAGGTAGCGAGCGAACCGACCTCGAGAAAGCCTCCGATCCCGGTCACCACGCCAAGGGCGATCTCCAGCAGCTTCTTCATCGGAGCTTTCGCAGCTCCAGATCGACCGCATCGAGCATCTGCCGGGCGTAGGCATCGGGGACGGCGCCGCGAGCCCGGGCCGCGCGGGTGAGGGCGGCCGTCTCGCGCCACGATGCCACCTGCTCAGCCGTCTTCTGCGCCTTCTGCTCGGCCGACTCGCCGCAGCTTGTCAGCGCGCCGGCCCCCCAGGCGAGCAGCAGCAGGCCGAGGCTCCGGATGGCGCTCTCCCAGCGGCGTACCCGCCGGTCGGATTCGGTCAGCCAGGCGCGCGCCAACCAGAGCGCCGCCAGCAGGTACCCGAGACCGGCTGGAATCCACATCACCAGGCCGGCGAGCTGCTGGTCCGCGAGCGGCGAGAGACCCCAGGGCGGTGCAGTCGAAGCGTAGACCGGATACAGTGGATAGCGCGCGAGCGTGAGCAAGGCGCCGAGGCCGCCGGTCACGACCGTGGTGAGGAAAAGGCAGAGCACGGCCGCGCCGTAGCGAAGCCGCGCGCGAGTGCCGTGGAAGATCACCCACCAGAAGAGCAGCGCCGCGGCGAGAAAGGTCGCATGCATCGCCGCGTGCACCGACTCGGACCGCACACTCCGCTGGAAAAGCGCCGGAACATGCCACGCGAGGATCACCAATGTCTGCAGCGCGGTGGCGACGTCGAGCCGGGTGAGCACCGCCCAGGACCGCCGAACTGGCGTAGACCGCGTCACCGAGCCCGCCACCTGGCGAGACTCCAGCGCGAGCGCCCAGAGCCAGGGGAGAAGCGGCCGTCCCAGCACCAGGAGCGGCGCCGCCACCGCCATCAGCAGCTCGTGCTGCACCATATGCGCCGAGAAGAGCGCCTCACCCATCTGGTGGATAGGCGACAGCAGTGCCAGGGCAAGCACCGCCCATCCCACCCAGAAGGACGCCGCCTCCCATCGCGAAGCAGCGCGGCCGTCGCGGGTACGCTCGCGGAGCCGGCGGCGCCCGACGCCGTAGATCAGCCCGGCGGCCGCGAGTCCCAGCACCACCGGCGGCTCGAAGCTCCACGCCGTCCAGACGTGCCCCGGAGTGAGCGGATCAGCGCCGTCCAGCAGCCCCGGCGCGATCACTGGCAGGGGTGGAGGAACATCGTGGCCGACCACATGGCGACGATGACGAGGGCGGAGACGCTGCTGACCAGCACGCCGAGCACCGACATGAACCGGGTCCGCCCTTCGGGGTTGCCCATCGTGGTGGACGGCCGCTCGCCCCAGCGACGCCACTCGCGCCAGCCGAGTGACAGGGCGGTCAGCGCCAGCGCGAGCCCGGCCGCGAATGCGAGGTGCACTGGCCAGATCTCGCCGCGCGAGCAGGCAGCCTTCTCCGAGAGCACGTAGCCCAGCTCCTGAGTCAGCAGCACCGCCGCGGGACCCAGCAGGTTGGCGGTCCAGAGCGAGCCCAGGCGGGTGCCGTCGCGGACCGGAATGCGGGTGTCGATGGTCATGACCCCTCCCCGCTACATGAACCGGGGGCTCAGGAAAACCACGACGTACAGCACGATCCAGCTCCCGGTCATGAAGTACCAGTAGAAGGCGCTGTCGTAGGCGTCGGAGAAATGTTTCTCCTCGATGCGCTCGGTGAAGAGAAAGCCGACGAACACCAGCGTCTCCACCGCCTGGAGCACCAGAAGCGTGGCGTGGAAGCCCAGCGTGACCCAGGCCATCGAGCCGTAGGCGTTGGCGTCCCAGCGCACGTTGAGCGAGAGGAACTCCTGCCACCGGAGGGCCACGAAGACAAGACCGAGCACGGCCTCCAGCACGACCCAGCGCTTCACGCCCGCAAGGTCGAGCGCGCGCGCCGAGCGCTGAAGCCACAGGTTCGGCACGTTGCTCAGCGCCATCAGGGCCACCTGGACGGTCGGCCAGAAGAGGCTCGGGCGCAGCGTGTGCTGCGGCGGCCAGGTCTCGAAGTTGAAGCGAAGGTAGAAGTAGCTCGCGGCGCAGACGAAGAGGGTGGTGCCCTCGATCGCCATGAATCCGGCCGTGCCCCACCACATCAGGTCGCGGGGGCCGAACGTGGCGGTGGGCAGGCGCGAGACATCGACCAGGACCCGCGCTCCTCGCGTGCCGGTCATGCCGCCGCTTCCTCGAGGAGCTGCTGCCGGTGCTCGTCCTCGGTCGGCCAGCCCCAGCCAATGAGGGAGAGTGCGAGCGGCACGACGCCGATCACCGCGCCCCACGGCGTGTAGACCAGGGTGATGAAGAGCACGCCGGTGGACAGCCCCGCGAGCAGCGGCCACACCGTGGACTGCGGGTGCCGGTGCCGGTGGTCGGGCTCGGCGTCGAGCAGGGTGGTCACCAGGACCTCGCGCATATCGGTGCGCAGGCCGGTGACCATCGGGGCCTCGGCACTCCGCTCCCACAGCGCCGACCGGCCTTCGACCACCGGCAGATAGGCGAAGTTGTAGCTGGGCGGCGGGGACGCGGTACCCCATTCCAGGGTCGGGGCATCCCAGGGATTCTCCCCCGCCGCATCGCCCCGGCGAAGACTCCGCGCCACGTTCACCAGGAACAGCAGCACGCTCGCCACGACGACGAGCGCACCGATGGTCGCCAGCAGGTTGAGGGGTCCCCACCCGGTCTCGGGCAGGTAGGTGTAGACCCGGCGCGGCATCCCCCGGAGGCCGAGCAGGTGCATGGGGAAGAAGGTGAGGTTCACCCCGATGAGCCAGAGCGCGAAGTGCCACTTCCCCAGCGTCTCGCTGAGCAGCCGCCCGGTGATCTTGGGAAACCAGAAGTAGAACGCGCCCAAGAGCGGGAAGACGCCGCCGCCCAGCAGCACGTAATGCAGGTGCGCCACGATGAAGTAGGTGTCGTGGACCTGCTGGTCGTACGGGACCGAGGCCATCATGATGCCGGTGAACCCGCCGATGATGAACGTCACCACGAAGCCGAGCACGAACAGGAACGGAACGGTGAGGCGCGGCCGGCCGGCCCAGATGGTCGCGATCCAGCAGAAGATCTGGATCCCGGTCGGGATCGCGATCATGAAGCTCGCCGCCGTGAAGAAGCTCTCGCCGAGCTCCGGGATCCCGGTGACGAACATGTGGTGCACCCAGAGGCCGAAGCTGAGGAAGCCGGTCATGATCAGGGAGAGCACCATCGCGGGATAGCCGAACACCGGACGCCGGGTGAAGGTGCTCACGATCTCGGAGACCATGCCCAGCGCGGGCACGAAGATGATGTAGACCTCGGGGTGTCCGAAAAACCAGAAGAGGTGCTGCCAGAGCAGCGCGTCGCCCCCCTCGGCCGGATTGAAGATGTGGGTGCCGATCAGGCGGTCCATGGCGAGGAACATGCTCGCGGTCGCCACCCACGGCATGGCGAACAGGATCATGAACGCCATCACCAGCATCGCCCAGACGAAGAGCGGCATCCGGTTGAGGGACATCCCCGGTGCCCGGTTCTTGAAGATGGTGACGATCAGCTCGACCGCGGCCACCAGCCCGGCGATCTCGGTGAACGTTACCGTCTGCGCCCAGGTGTCTACCCGCTTCCCAGGGGAAAAGCCGGGGCCCGCGAGCGGCACGTAGCTGAACCAGCCGGTGTCGGGACCGGTGTTGAGCAGCAGGTTGACATAGAGGAAGGTGCCGCCAATGAGATAGACCCAGTAGCCGTACGCGTTGAGCCGGGGGAAGGCGACGTTCCGCGCCCCGATCATGAGCGGCACGAAATACAGACCCATCGCGGTCATGACCGGCACCGCGAAGAGGAACATCATCGTGGTGCCGTGCACCGTGAAGAGCTGATTGTAGCGGTCGGGGCCGATCAGGCCGTTCTCCGGGCGGGCGAGCTGCACCCGCATCAGGCCCGCGTTGATCCCGCCCAGCAGGAAGAAGACGAAGGCGGTGATCAGGTACCGCTTCCCGATCGACTTATGCTCGGTAGTGGTGAGCCAGCCCCAGAGGCCGGTCCGGTCGCGCCATACCCGCTCGAGCTGTGCGTGCTCGCGCGGGTCCACCGCCGTTCCCGTCATCGGAGCGTCTCCAGGTAGGCGACGACGGCGGCCAGGTCCTGCGGCGCCAGTATGGTGGCGGGCATCTTGGCACCGGGCTTCACCGCCTGCGGGTCGGTGATCCAGCCGAAGAGATTCCCCCGGTTGTTGGGCAGCGTCCCCGCGGCGAGCGTCCGCCGCGACGCGAGGTGGGTCAGATCGGGACCGACCCGGCTCCCCGCCGTCGTGCCGCCGATCGTGTGGCACATCACGCAGGGCGAGCTGACGAAGACCTGCTGCCCCCGCCGGGCCATCGGATCCGTGGGCGTGGCGGCGGTATCCCGTTGCTGCACCAGCCAGCGCGCGAACTCCGGCGGCGGCTCCGCGATCACTTCGAACGCCATCTTCGCGTGCTGGTGGCCGCAGAACTCGGCGCACTGCCCGCGATAGATGCCGGCGGTGTCCGCGCGGAACCAGAGTCCGTTCTCCTCGCCAGGGATCAGATCGCGCTTGCCCCCGAGCTCGGGAACCCAGAGGCTGTGGTTCACGTCGGTGGACTTGAGATCGAACAGGACGGGTGTTCCCACCGGGACATGGATCTCGTTCGCGGTGGTGACCTGATGCTGTGGGAGCGAATCGTGATACTCCACCTCCCACCACCACTGGTGGCCCGTGACCCGGATCTGCAGCGGCTGGCCCGGCGGCCGCCCGGCCATCGCGCGACCGGTGTCGTAGCTCAGGAAGAGGAACACGAAGAGCGTGGCCACGGTGGCGGTCGCCGCCAGGGTCACCACGCGCTGCATCCGCCGCTCCCTGGCGGGGTCGTTGGGGTCCTCCGCGGGAGCGCGGCGGCGGAACACAGCCCAGAGGAGGGCCGCCGTCACCAGCACCCAGAGCACCGCGGAGACGCCGAACATGTAGTCCCCGAGCCGGGCGAGCAGCAGCGCGACCGGCCCCTTCGCCGCGTGTACCGAGTGCCCACCGAGCCAGGCGATCGAGTCGGTGGGGGTGGTCACGGGCGCTGGGTCGACGGGGGTACCGTCGACTTCACCGGGTGCTGTTTGGTGGTCTGCTGTTCCTGCGCGTTCACCTGCATGTCGTCGCTCCGGCCGGGCGCGACGTCCTTGGCCAGCAGCCCGCTCATCGAGCGCACGTACGCGACGATCTGCCAGACCTGCTGATCGGGGATTCGGTGCCGGAAAGACGGCATGCCGTTGGGACGGCCCTCGACGATGGTGGCGAAGATGTTTTCCGGCTCGCTCCCGTAGATCCACTCGGCGTCCATCAGCGGCGGCCCGATCCCGCCCCCGCCCTGGAAGTGGCATCCGGAGCAATTGTACTGGTTGAAGAGCCGCTTGCCCTCGGAGACCGCGTAGGCGTTCCCGTCGTAGGGGCTCTCGACCGCCGCTTCGGCGGTCTTGGGGCCGGGCTGGAGGTCGCTCTGGCGGACCGTGGTGAGCGCGCCAGTGCTGGGGATCGAGTCGCGGAATCCGCGTCGCTCGCGCTCGCAACCATTCGCCAGCAGGCTCAGCGCGGCGGCACAGAGGCCCAGCGCGCGGAGCGCGTGGATCCGCCGGCGGCCACGGCGACGTTCAGGGCAGCGCGAAGACATACAGCATCCCACCCTTGGTGGTGACCTGGGGCAGGTCCTTCATCGCGTTCACGAAGCCGAGCGCGGCGCTGGAGTCGCGGGTATCGAGGCCGCCTGCCACCACTGCCCCGGCCCAGCCGCCGACTCCGGAGAGGACGGCGACGTACTGTTTGCCGTCGGGCCCGCGATAGGTGATCGGCTGGCCGATGATTCCCGATCCCGCCTTGAACCGCCAGAGCTCCCGGCCGTCGCGCGCGTCGAGCGCCTTGAACCAGCCGTCCATGGTGCCGTAGAACACCACGTCCCCGGCAGTCACGACCGTTCCGCTCCAGGCGGGGAATTTTTCTTTGGCCGTCCATGCCGCCCGCCGGGCCACCGGGTCCCAGGCCGTGACCTGGCCCCGATGCCCGCCGGGGCCGGCGTACATCTTCACGATCGCCGCGACATATGGGGTCCCCGCGATGTAATCGGCCTGGGTACCCTCCTCGTCCTGGCAGAGATTCTGGTGCGGGATGTAGATGAGACCGGTGCGAGGGGAGAAGGACGAGGGCTGCCAGTCCTTGCCGCCGGGGGCCGCCGGACAGATCCCGCGTACGACCTTGCCGGTCTGGGGTCGCTTCTCCTCGACCTCGATCGGACGCCCGGTCTTGAGATCGACTCCTCGGGTCGTCGTGATGAACACGTAGGGATCGGCCGAGAGCACCTCACCCGTGGCGCGATCGAGCACGTAGACGTACCCGTCCCGCTCGGGCCGGACCAGCACCTTTCGGGTCTGGCCCTTGACCGGCAGATCCAGCAGCAGCTGCTCGTTGATCCCGTCGTAGTCGTAGAGATCGTGCGGGCTCCACTGGTAGGCCCAGATCGCCTCGCCGGTCTCCGGCCGCCGGGCGAAGATGCCGGCCGTCCACTTGTTGTCGCCCGGGCGGATGTCGGGGTTCCAGGGGCCGGGATTGGCGGTGCCGTAGTAGACCAGGTCCAGCTCGGGATCATAGGAGATCCAGCCCCACACGCCGCCGCCGCCGATCTTCCACGCGCTCCCCGGCCAACTCGAGACTCCCAGATCCTTGCCCTGCTCCGATGGGTAGAACGGCTTGAAGTTGGGACCGATCAGCACGTCCTTGTCCGGTCCCGTCGTGTACGCGCGCCAGGCGAGCTTGCCCGTCTCGGCGTCGAGCGCGGTGAGCCAGCCGCGGATGCCGAACTCGCCCCCGCTGTTGCCGACCAGCACTTTTCCTTTCACCACCAGGGGCGCCATCGTGGTGCTCTCGCCCTGATTGATGTCGCCCACTTTGGTGCGCCAGACTTCCTTGCCGGTCTTCGCGTCCACCGCGATGGTCTCGGCGTCCAGCGCGTTGTAGATGATCTTCCCGTCGTAGTAGGACGCGCCGCGGTTCACCAGGTCACAGCAGGCCACCCCTTGGGAGGCGGAGGCGGGGTTGGGCTTGTAGGTCCACTTGAGCGGCGCGCCGGGTTGGGTGAGGTCGAGCGCATAGAGAAAGTTGGGGAACGGCGTCACGATGTACATCGTGTTGCCGACTACCAGCGGGGCGGCCTCGTGCCCTCGGTTCACCCCGGTCGAGAAGGTGAACGCCAGCTTGAGCTGTGCCACGTTGCCGGTGTTGATCTGGTCCAGCGCGCTGTAGCGGGTGGAGGCGTAGTTCTTCGCCGGGATGACCCATTCGTCGTCACCGGCAGCGGGCGACCTCGAGGCCGCGGCGGCCGGCACCGCGCCCGGGCCCGTGCGAGAGCCGAGGGCGCTGTGGCTGACATCGGGAACGGCCGACTGGACCTGCTTCGCCGCGCCAGACCGGTTGGGCGCTCCCCCGGCCCGCGGGCCGGAGCATCCGGCGCCGATGATCGAGAGAGCGGCGAGCACGGCGTGGTATCGACGGACCATGAGAGCGGCTCTCCGCTGGCCGGCCGCCACGATCGGCCGGGGTTGTGCGTCTGGTGACCCGGGCTACGTTGGGCAGGACCGTCGGCGGACGCCGCGACCTGGGTCACAGGATTCCTCCGTGGAGCGCTCATGACCGCTGGTCCGGTCCTCCGCCTGCTTCCCCTCGCGCTGGTTCCGCTCTCCCTGGCGCTCGGGCGCCTCGACGCACCGCCGGCGGTCGTATTCCTGGTCGCCGCCGCCGCGATCGTCCCGCTCGCCGACTGGATCCGGAAAGGCACGGAGCAGGTAGCCGCCACCGCGGGCGCGGCCATCGGTGGCCTGCTCAACGTCACCCTGGGCAACGCGGCCGAGCTGATGCTCGCGCTGTTCGTCCTGGCGGCCGGCAAGCCGGCGGTGGTGAAGGCCACCATCACCGGCTCGATCGTGGGCAACAGCCTGCTGGGCCTGGGGCTGGCCATCGTGGCGGGGAGCTGGGGTCGGGAGCGGCAGTCGTTTCATCGAGAACGGGCCGGGCTGCTCGGCACTCTGTTGATCATCTCGGTCATCGCGCTGCTGGTGCCGGCGCTGTTCGACTATACCGAGCGGAATCTTCGCGGCGTGCCTTCGGTCGCGGCCCTGGATGAGCGGCTGAGCCTGGGTGTCGCGGTCGTGCTCATCCTGGCGTACGCCGCGAACCTGGTCTACACCCTGGTCACTCACCGAGACATCTTCGGCCTCGAGGGAGAGGCGGCCGAATCCGAGATCGTACGTTGGCCCCTCTGGCGCGCGCTTGCAGTCCTGCTGGCCGCCACCGCGGCCGTCGCATTCGAGGCCGAGCTGGTGGCGCACGCCCTCGAGGCCACGGCAGAGGCCCTGAGCCTGACGCCGTTCTTTCTCGGGGTGATCGTGCTGCCGCTCACCGGCAACGCCGCCGAGTACTTCGCGGCGATCTACTTTGCCCGCCGGAACCGGATGGACCTGGTCATGACGATCGCGGTCGGCTCCAGCATCCAGATCGCGCTTCTCACCGCTCCCCTGCTGGTGCTGGTAGCCTACGCGCTGGGGACGCCGATGGATCTGGTCTTCAGCAACCCGCTGGAGCTGGTCGCGGTCGCGGCAGTGGCATTCGTGGTCAACTCGATTACCCAGGACGGGGAGACCACCTGGCTGGAGGGCGTGCTGCTGCTGGCGGTGTACGCGGTGCTGGGGCTGGCGTTTTTCTTCGTGCGGTAGGGCACCTGCATCACTTCATGGGGTCGGCCCTTTCATGCCAGGTATTCAAGAGATGTCCGCCGTATACACTTCCTCGCGGACCGGCCGAAACCCGCGCTGGATGTAATTGGGCAGCGCCGCCGGGTGGTCCAGGGTGCAGGTGTGCAGCCAGACCCGGGCGGGCTCGAGCGACCAGGCCGCCCGCACCGCCTCGGTCAGCAGATACTTTCCCCAGCCCCGTCCGATGTACTCCGCCAGCAGGCCGAAGTAGGCGATCTCGACCGAGTCGTCGCCGTGCTGCCGGAGCTCGAAGTAGCCTGCCGGCGCCGCCCGCCAGGTCAGCACCCAGAGCGAGATCGCCGGATTCGCGAGATGGCGCTCGACGGTCGCATCGGTCCAGCTCAGCCGGTCGACCCAATGGAAGGCTCGGCCGACCTCCCGGTAGAGGTATCGGAAGAACGAGACGGGGCACTCACCGACGCGCTCGATGCGGGGCGCAGGATCGGGAGCGGCCTCCGCGCGGAGCTCGGCCGGCGAGGTCATCTCCAGGTAGGTACGGGTGACCTGGACAGGAGGCATGTCGGGATTGTAGCGCCGCACGGGACCGGGCGCCAAGACGGCACCTCAAAAACGAGCGGCCCCGGCGAGTCTCGCCGGGGCCGCTCAAACCTGGCCAGCGCCGGTTTACTGCTTGGGCTGGGCGCTGGTGCTGTCGGATGGAGCCACGGCAGAGGTATCACTCGGCGCGTTAGCCGACGGCGCGGGAGCAGGCTGCGTGGTGTCCGTCGGCGCGCTCATCGAGGAGGTGTCGCGCCCCATCGAAGAGGTGTCGCTCGGGGCCGCTGCTGGCGGATTGGCCGCGGGCGGCGCCTGGTTCTGCGTGGTGTCGGTCGGCGCGCTCGGCTGGGTCTTGGTGGTGTCCACACCGGATGGAGCATAGGCGCCGGTGTCAGCCTTCATGGTGGTGTCGGCCTTCATGGTGGTGTCCGTCCGAGTCACGGCAGTCGTGTCGCCGCCCTTGTCGGGCGCGGCACCCGTTTCCTCGGATCGGTTGTGGCAAGCGGCTAAGGAGGCCGCGGCCGCTAGCATCCAAAACATTTTCATGGTCGTTGCTCCTCGGAGCGACAGTTTACCCCGCCCGCGTGGGCTCTGTCGTCGGTGACGGTCAGCCGCGGGTCTTGAGCCCGCACATTCATGGAGTGGACAAGGTACGTCCGATCTGGCGGATGCACTAGGTCATAGATCACAATTCCCCGATCTGGTTACGTTCGCAGCTCGGCTAAATCGCGGAAGTGCTGTAGCGCCGATGGGTTAGCTAACGCGTCCAGGTTCGTGACCGGACGTCCGTGGATGGCCTCCCGGACGGCGATCTCGGTAATCTTGCCGCTGATCGTTCGTGGGATGTCCGCCACCGGAACGATTTTCCGGGGCACATGGTGCGGAGTGGTACGCTCGCGAATCCGCCGGCGGATTCGCTCGGCCAGCGCGTCGTCAAAGCTCATGCCCTCCCTGAGACGCACGAAAAGGACGATCCTCACATCCCCTTCCCACTCCTGCCCCACCACCAGGCTTTCGACCACCTCGGGCAGCTCCTCCACTTGCCGGTAGATCTCCGCCGTGCCGATCCGGACTCCCCCCGGGTTGAGCGTGGCGTCACTGCGGCCGAGGATGATGAGCCCGTCGTGCTCGGTGAGCCGGGCCCAGTCGCCATGTCGCCACACTCCGGGATAGAAATCGAAATACGCCGCCCGATACTTGGCCCCATCCGGATCGTCCCAGAACCCCACGGGCATGCTGGGGAAGGGTCGGGTGCAGACCAGCTCACCTTCCCGTTCCCGCGTCGGGCGACCCTCGGGGTCGAACACCTCGACGGCCATCCCCAAGCCGCGGGTCTGCAGCTCGCCGCGCCAGACCGGGCCGATCGGATTGCCCAGCGCGAAGCAGGAGATGATGTCGGTGCCGCCGCTGATGCTGGCCAGGTGGAGATCCCGCTTGATTCGACGGTAGGCGTAGTCGTAGCTGTGGCCGGCGAGGGGACTGCCGGTCGAGAGAATCGCCCGGAGCGCCCCGAGGTCGTGCGTGCTCCCCGGCTCGAGCCCTTCCTTCTCGGCCAGCGCCAGATACTTGGCGCTGGTTCCGAACACCGTGACTCGCTCGGCCGCCGCCATGTCCCACAGGATCGGGAGCGGGCTGAGCGGCGCACCGTCGAACAGCACCACCGTGGCGCCGACCGCGAGGCTGGAGACCAGCCAGTTCCACATCATCCAGCCGCAGCTGGTGAAGTAGAAGATCCGGTCGTCGCGGGTCAGATCGGTGTGAAGCACCAGCTCCTTGAGGTGCTGGAGCAGTGTCCCCCCCGCGCCGTGGACCATGCACTTGGGCAGGCCGGTCGTGCCCGAGGAGTACATGATGTAGACCGGATGATCGAAAGGCAGCAGCGCGAACTCGAGCGGGAAGCCGCGATACGGCGCGCTGAACTCTTCCCAGAGCACCGCGCCGGGCAACCCAGCCAGGTCGGGGGAATCCCGCAGATACGGCACCACCACCACGCGCTCGATCTCCGGAATCCGCGCGCGGACTTCCCGCACCCGCGCGAGCGAGTCGATCTCCTTGCCCGCGTAGCGATGGCCGTCCGCACAGAAGAGCACCCTGGGCCGGATCTGGCCGAAGCGGTCCAGCACTCCATCGGTACCGAAGTCGGGAGAGCAGGAGGACCACACCGCCCCGATGCTGGTGGCCGCCAGCATGGCGATGACCGTTTCTGGGAGATTGGGAAGGAATCCGGCCACCCGATCGCCCGGGGCGACGCCGAGGGCGCGGAGGGCGCCGGCCAAGGCCGCGACGTCCGCGCGGAGCTGGCGGAAAGTGAGACGCGTTCCGGGCCCGCGCTCGTTCCAGAAGACCAGCGCCGGCCGATCGTCGTCGTGGCGGAGCAGGTTCTCCGCGAAGTTGAGCCGGGCCCCAGTGAACCAGCGCGGGCCCCGGCGCGGCTCCGGCGGCGCCATTCGCTCCGCTCCGACCACGACCTCATCCCAGGGGGGGCCGCCGGACCGCTCCGCGGCCATCACGCCGCAGAAGCGCCACACCTCGGGCCAGAAGGCGTCGGGCCGTTCGACCGACCAGCGATAGAGCGAGGGGAAATCGCCGACCTGTTCGGACCCGCCGGGCCGCCCCCGCCGGACCTGCTCGATGAAAGCCGTGAGCTGCGCCCGCGCGACCCGCTCCGGCGCCGGCGTCCAGAGCGGTGCGCTCACCGCCCCACGCTCAGGAGGTCGGCGGATTGAACTGGGCGTGCTGGGCGTCGAGCCACGACTTGTGGTAGCCTGGATCCTCGATCGGGACCGCGGTCTTGGCCACCTTGAGCGGCCGGAAGCTGTCCATCATCACCGCCAGCTCGTCGGTGTACTTGGCCCCGATGCTCGCCTCCGCGCGGCCGGGATGCGGGCCATGGGGAATACCGTCCGGATGATGGGTGATGCTCCCGAACTCGATCCCCTTCCGGCTCATGAATTCGCTCGAGGCATAGTAGAGCACCTCGTCGGAATCCACGTTGCTGTGGTTGTAGGGCGCCGGCACGGCCTCGGGGTGGAAGTCATATGGGCGGGGACAGAAGCTGCAGACCACGAATCCGTCGCCCTGGAAGGTCTGGTGTACCGGTGGCGGCTGGTGCACCCGCCCCACGATTGGCTCGAAGTCGAGGATGTTGAAGGCCCAGGGATAGAAGTAGCCATCCCAGCCCACCACGTCGAACGGGTGATGGTCGAGGATGATCTCGTTGAGCCCGTCGTACTGCTTCACCAGGATGGGGAAATCACCCTGCTCGTCGTGGGTCCGGAGCGT
>JBJMOX010000152.1:0-4408 GCA_045803515.1 Gemmatimonadales bacterium | reverse complement strand
GGCGCGGACCCTGGCGACCGCGCCGGGCGGCAGCAACGTGCGGGTGATCCAGGACACCACGCCGGAGCTCTTCGTCAAGCTCGGCCCGACCGAGTGGCGCGACCAAGACGACGCGGCCAACGCCTTTCCTTCCACGCTTCCCACCGGGCTGACGGAGGCGAAGCAACCCCGCACCGCGCTGCTCACCCTCACGCTGACCGCCACCGACGCCGACGGGAACACGGCGACCTACGAGGACCTCGGCTTCGACCCCGCCCATCCGCGCTGGCTGGGCAACGCCCTGAGCAAGACGCCGTCCCGGCGACGGGACCACCTGGAGCGGCTGTTCGCGATCGAGAATCTGGACCCGGTGAGTCCGTTCGCGCTGGCCGGAGCCATCGTCGATGCCGAGACCGGGAGTCGAGTGTACGCCCTGAGCGGCGGCAACGACGGTGGCGAGCCGGGGCAGGACGACTACGAGGCGGCGCTCGAGCCGGTGGCCCGCAACGACGAGGTCTCGATTGTCGCCGCGCCGGGGCACTCCACGCTGGATCAGTTCCAGGGGATTCAGGGAGCGCTCATCAGCCACGTCGAGGCCCAGCGGGCCTACCGGATCGCGGTGCTGGACACCCCGCCCGACCAGGCGCTCTCGGAGGCACAGGAGGTCCGCAGTCGGATCGACTCGACCCGCGCGGCCCTCTACTACCCCTGGGTCGCGGTCGCCAACCCGCTGGTCCGGCCGGGAGACGAGAGCCAGCCGCGCGAGCTCACGCTGCCGCCGTCGGGATTCGTGTGCGGGATCTACGCCCGCAACGACGTGGAGCGCGGGGTGAGCAAGGCGCCGGCAAACGAAGTGGTGCGGGGCGCGCTCCGCTTCGAGACCGACATCAGCATGGCCGAGCAAGCGGTGCTCAACCCGCGGGGGATCAACTGTCTCAGGTTCTTCGAGGGGCGGGGCTACCGGGTCTGGGGGGCGCGGACGGTCAGCTCGGACCCCGAATGGAAATACGTGAACGTGCGGCGGTACTTCAACTACCTGGAACGCTCGATCGATCGGGGCACCCAGTGGGTCGTCTTCGAGAACAACGGCGAGCGGCTGTGGACCAACGTTCGCCAGACGGTCAGCGATTTCCTGTACAACGAATGGGTGAGTGGGGCGTTGCTTGGCAGCCGACCCGAGGAGGCGTTCTTCGTGCGTTGCGACCGCAGCACGATGACCCAGAACGACCTCGACTTCGGCCGGCTGATCTGCCTTATCGGCGTCGCCGTTCTCAAGCCGGCGGAGTTCGTGATCTTCCGCATCGGCCAGAAGACCGCGGACACCCGCAACTAACGTCTGACGAGGAGCGACCCGTATGGCACCGCGTACAACTCCTTACGGAGCATTCAACTTCATCGTGGCGGTCGAAGACGCCGATTTCGGCGGCTTTTCGGATGTGTCCGGGCTCTCGACCGAGCTCACCGCCGCGGAGTACAGGGAAGGGACCGATCGCGAGAATCACGTGCGGAAGATCCCGGGAGTGCACAAGGTGGGAGACGTCACCCTGAAGCGGGGTATCGTGAACTCCAGCGCGCTGTGGCAATGGATCACCGACGTCCGCTTGACCGGGGTCGCCGCCAAGAAGAAGAGCGTCGTGGTCACCCTGCAGGACGAGGCGCACCAGGACGTACAGCGCTGGATCCTGAGCTCGGTCATGCCCCTCAAGTACACCGGTCCCACGCTGGCCGGCAAAGGGGGCGGCGACGTCGCCATGGAAGAGATCGTGCTCTCCGCCGAAGGTATCGAGATCGCCAAGGCTTAGGGATGGCCGTCGAAACGTTGGCCGTGCGGAACGTTCGCTTCGAGTCCGAGCCGCCGTTCGAGGCGAGTGCACCCACGCGGGCGGACGTCGCGTGCTTCGCCGGCTTCGTGGCACGCCGGCCGGGGCCGCTCCCCGCCGCGCTGCAGCGGTGGCTGACGGAGCGGGGCTGGGCCAGCGGCGTGTACCGGCGCGCCGCCGCGGACGACCTGCTCGATGTGCCGGTACCGATCGACACCTGGGAGAGCTTCGACCGGCTGTTCGCCTGGGACCAGCGGCCGGCCGCCGGCTCCGCGGCCAGCACGACCTACCTCGGCGCCGCAGTGCGGTCGTTCTTCGCCGAAGGGGGGCGCAAGTGTTATGTGGTCCGCGCGGGGAATCCCTGGCAGGTCGGTACTCCGCTCGCCGAGCGGGCACCCCGGCTGGCCGCACTGCTTCCGGGGTTCCCCGCTCAGCTCAACATCTCCGTGAACGATCGTCGCTCCTGGAGCGGGATCGGCCATCTCCTCGGACTGCCCGACGTGTCATTTCTCTGTCTCCCCGATCTACCCGACGCGCTGGGACTCGGTGCCGAGGTGATCGAGCTGCCGGCGGAGCCGGCCGGGGTAGGGGTGTTCGAGATCTGCGATGCGCCCGAGCCGGGCGGTTTCGTCCCGGCGATCGACTACGGCGCGCCGCGGCTCGACCGAGCCGGCTACAAGAGCTGGGCGAAGGCAGTGGAGCTGACCACCGATTTCGTTCGGCGCCAGGCGCCCGAGGTCCATGTCATTGCCGCCCTGCCCCTGCCGGACCGGCGCGAGCCCGCGTCCCGCAACCTGGCCGCGTTCGTGGCCAGCGAGCTGCTTGGATCGGTCACCGCCCGGCTACCCTCGGCGTTCCTCCAGCTGGTCTATCCCTGGCTGATCACGAAGCAATCTGCCGACCTGCCGGCAGGGATCGAGCCGCCCGACGGCGCCTTGGCGGGCGTTCTGGCGCGGGTAGCCCTGGTGCGTGGGGCCTACCGGACGGCGGCGGGCGAGGCCCCCGTCAGCGTGACCGATCTGGCCCCGATCGTCAGCATGGAGCAACAGGCCGTTCCCGATCGGCCCGGCTCCAGCAGCAGCGTGTTCGGCGATCGGATCAGCCTGTTCGATCAAGGACCCCGAGGCTACCTGCTCGCGTCCGACGTGACCACCAGCGCCAACCCCGCGTACCGGCCGGCGGCGGTCAGCCGGCTGGTGGCGGTCCTGCTCAAGGCCCTCCGCGAATACGGTGAGACCCTGGTATTCGAGCCCTCCGGCGAGCGGTTATGGCCCGCCCTCCGCTCTCAGCTGGAGGCCATGCTCACCGGCGTGTGGGCGGCCGGCGGGCTGGGAGGCGCCAGTCCCGCCGAGGCGTTCTCCGTGCGCTGCGATGCGAGCACCATGACTCAAGACGACCTGGATGCCGGCCGGCTGGTAGCCCAAGTGACGTTCCTCCCGGCTGCGCCGATCGAGCGGATCACCGTCATGCTGGCGCTGAGCGAGGCGGGCGGCACGGTGGTCAGCGGACCCGACCTGGGGACGCCACCGTGACCAAGGGTCTGGATCAGCCGATCCATGTGTTCCGGTTCGAGCTCTCGCTCGCGCCCACCGATGCCGCCGGGGGGAAGCCTGGCACGCCCGAGACGGCGGGATTCGCCGAGTGCACCGGACTGGAGGCGACGATGGAGCCCAAGGTGATCAAAGAAGGAGGCCGGAATTACGGCGCGGTGCAGCGGGCCGGACCGGTCACCTTCGGTACCGTCGTCCTGAAGCGGGGCATCACCGGCGATTCCCGGCTGTGGGACTGGTTCGCCGAGGCGACCCAGCGGGGGTTCTACGCAGAGCGCCAAGATGTCACGATCACGATCAACAACAGCAACGTGAACGACACGTCACCGGTACAGAAGTGGAGGCTGGTCCGCGCACTGCCGATCAAGCTCAAGGTGCCGGATCTCAACGCCCGCGCCTCCGAGGTCGGCATCGAAGAGCTGCACCTGACCCATGAAGGGATGCTCAAGGCATGACCGATACCCTGGCGCCGAGTGCCAAGGCCACGTTCACCGAGCTCATGGGGAAGAGCAAGGGGACGCCGCGGACCGCCACGGTGCACTTCAATCCCGCGACGCTGCAGCTCACCCAGACCAACTCCCTTGAAGCCGGCAAGCAGGACAAGACCGTCCAGCACGTCACCCAGAGCAGCACCAAGCTCACCATGGACCTGATCTTCGACACCACGCCGACCGGGAAGGACGTGCGGGACGATACCCGGAAGGTCGCCGGGTTCATGGGGCGGCCTCCCAAGACAACCCGGGACAAGCAGTTCAAGCCGGCCAGCGTGCGCTTCGAGTGGGGACTGTTCAGCTTCGACGGGGTGTTCGAGTCCTATAAGGAAACCCTGGAGTTCTTCTCCGGCGACGGGGTGCCGCTCCGCGCCAGCGTCAATCTCACGATGAGCCGGCTGGACGTGGTCTTCGACGAGGACGGCGACAAGGGGAAGAGCGACGCCGTCGTCACGGATCCGGGACGCCCGGGACGCGGAGCGAGCGATACCGCGGCCCAGGGCGGGGACCCATCCGCCGGCCGGGACATCGCCGCGGCGAACAATGAGGAGAACATGCGCTTTCCCTC
>JBJMOX010000151.1:0-11686 GCA_045803515.1 Gemmatimonadales bacterium | reverse complement strand
TGTCCGCCTCCAGCTTGACGTAGGCCGACCCGTAGAGCCAGCGCACCGGCCCGAGGAACTCGGGAGCGAACTCGTCCGAGTTGAAGATCCGGTCCAGCGTCACGAGCGAGGAGTCAGGCTCCTGGGCGGGAAGCCGGGTGGCGAGTGCCAGGATCGATGCGATTGCCCATGTGAGCGCGCGCAGGTATGCCATCAGGGCTCCGGAATGTGAGAATGGTCGGTGCTTACGCCTCCACCTGCTCCAGCGCATGCAGCAGCTCGGTGGCGCTGGCCCAGCGATTCTCCGGCCGCCGCTCGAGCGCCCGGAGGATGATGCGGGAGAGCGGGCCCGGAATCTCCGGGTTCACGCTGGCGGGGTCGGGAGCCGTCTCGTTCATGTGCCGGGCCAGCATCGCCACCAGGCTCGGCGCCTCGAACACGTGCCGTCCCGTGAGGCATTCGAAGAGCACCACGCCCGTGGCATAGAGATCGGTCCGGCCGTCCACCGGCTCGCCGAAGAGCTGTTCCGGCGCCATGTACTGCGGGGTTCCCACGACCACACCGGCCGCGGTGAGCGTCTGCGCGCTTCCGAGCCGCTGCTCCGCCAGGCGCGCGATGCCGAAGTCCATCACCTTGAGGAAGCCGGTCGGATCGACCAGCAGGTTTTGGGGCTTGATGTCGCGGTGGACGATTCCCTCCTCGTGCGCCACCTCCAGTGCCCGGCAGACCTGCTTGCCGATGGTGAGCGCCGCCGGAACCGCCAGCCGGCCGGCCTCGCGGATCAGTGTGGCCACCGTGGTTCCGTGCACGTATTCCATGGTGATGTAGTAGATCCCGTCCAGCTCCCCGATGTCGAAGGTCCGCACCACGTTTCGGTGAGTGATCCGGCGGGCCAGGCGGAGCTCCTGCTTGAATCGGTCGAGCAGCGTGGGATCGAACTTGTCCAGCTCAGGGCGGAGCGCTTTGATGGCCACCGTCTCGCCGACCTCGCGGTCGAACGCGCGGTACACCACGCCCATCCCGCCGGCGCCGATCGCCTCCTGGATGTCGTAGCGCCCGGCGAATCGTGCTCCCACCGCGAGCATCCCCTCGGCCCGCGCGAGGGTCCGCGCGTCTCCGTCCACATCGTGCGCCCCGGTCTGCAGGTAGGCCACCAGCCGGTCCTTCTCCCGCAGCTCCTCGACCATCCGCCGGAAGGCCGTGGCCAGCTCGCCGATCTCGTCCCGGCTGGTCACCTCGATGCGGCCGGTGTACTGCCCCTCGCTCACCTTCCGGGTCACCTCGACCAGGCGGTTGACCGGCCGGGTGATCTGCCGGGCCATCAGCACCGAGAAGCCGAGCGCCATGAGCAGGCCGACCACGAACGACCAGCCGATCGTCCGGCTGAGCTGATCGTAGGCGGCGAGGTCGGCGTCCCGCGAGTGGAGCCCGACGTACCCGCCGATCGGCACGCCATCCGCCGTGGCCAGGACGCCGGTGGTTCCCTCGTACCGGGTGCCCTGGGTGGTGAGCCGGAAGCGACGCGGGATGGAGTCGGCCGCGGCGCTGTCCGAGGGAATGGCGCCGACCGCCCCGTGCACCTGCTCCAGCGGCAACGTCGAAAGCACCGCGTGCGGGACCCCGAGCGTGTCGCGGGCGAAGAAGACGATCTCGGAGTTGGTATGGCGCCGGAGCTGGCGGGCGAAGGCGCTGTCGATCCGGAGCGCCGCCACCACCACGCCGAACGGGCGGGGGCTCCCCGGATCGGCGACCGGGACCCCGACCGCCTGAAAGAGCTCATCCCCCGCCGGCCCGGGCTCGATCCAGATGCCTTCGGTGGTCTGCCCCTCCATAGCCCGTCCGATCAGCGCGCCCCGGGAGAAGTCCTCGTCGAACAGGTTCCGCTCCGCGGTCCACGCCTTGAGCACGCCGGACCCGTCGGTGATGAGCGCCCAGTCGGCGCCGGTCTGGGCGCGGAGCTCGTCCGCCTGGTCGAGCAGATCGGCGCGGTCTCCCGCGTGGAGCGCCTGGCCGATCCGGGAGACATAGGCCGGCACCTGCGCCAGGGCCGCGGCCAGCTGCCGCAGGGTACGGCTTCGGCCGGCCAGCGCGTCGCCGATGGCCGACTGGGTCGCGCGCACTGCTCGAGCCGAGGCCGTGTCAGCCGCGGTGTCGGCCTGCCGCTTGGTCACCAGCAGCGCCGCGCCGAGGATCGCGACCACCACCAGCGCCGTCCCGAGGAAGATCTTCTGGCCGAGCCGTGAGGGCATGCGGGCGGAGCCGATCAGTACCGCCGGCCCTGCTGCGGGTACGGCTGGCCGAACTTGTTGAGGTGGGGCTTGAACTGGTAGCCGCGTGCGTCCAGCTCGAGGGCGAGGTTCTCGACACCGGCGGGAGGGACCTCGAGCGGCCTGGTGACCTCGGGCGTCCGTTCATGCCAGAGGTGCAGCTCGTAGCTTCCCGCCGGCACGGCGGGAAGCGAGAAGGTGCCGTCGCTCCCGGGCTGGGTGACGTAGGGATTGTCCCGCACCACCACGATGGCGCTCATCTGCGCGTGGACGTTGCAGTAGACCCGCACGATTCCGGGCCGGCTGAACTTGACCGTCCGGCCTTCTCCCCGGCTGTAGAGGCCCAGGTCGAAGGGATCTTCCTCCGAGAGGGAGAACACGTTGTGGTTGAATGGGTCGTGGTTGGGGAAGGAGACGGTCGAGCCGACCGGTACCACCAGCACATGGGGCGAGAACGCCTTGTCCGCCGTCCCCATCTCGGCGCGGACCGGTGTCACGGCCACCGGCGCCGGGGTAGCGAGCCAGACCACCGCCTGGCCGACGTCGCCCGGGTGGTCATCCTTGTCCAGCATGGTGACGCGCCCACCAACCACGACGGCCGGCGGCAGCACCACGACGGCGGCGGCCAGGAGGACCCGGCGGAACACGTCGCCGCGCTTTACTTTACGTCGCATGGTCCAAGACTACCGATCGCCGCTGAGCGCGTCAACGCGTCGGATTGCTTTCCTGGCGCTCTCGCTGCTCGGAGCGCCGCTCGCGGCCCAGCAGCCGAACATCGAGGCACACCTGCACGGCCTCGTCCTGATGAACGCGTTCTACACCAGCGACGCGGTCAACAACAGCGACGTTCCCCAGTTCGCCATCCCTGGCGCGGGCAATCCGCGCACCAGCACCTCCAGCGGTACGGTGCGGCAATCGCGCCTGACGCTGACGGCGCTGGTGCCCGAGTTCGCGCGGGGCGCGCTCACCGGCGAGCTGGACGCCGATTTCTACGGTGGGCAGCAGCCGTCGACGGGGGGACGAACCTTTCCGTTGCTGCGCATCCGCCGGGCGTTCGCGGAGCTCACCTGGCGGCGCGGCGCGCTCTTGATCGGGCAGGAGTCGCCGCCGATCGCGGAGGTGAGTCCCTCGTCGCTCGCGAGCATCGGCTTTCCGGATTTCGCCGGCGCGGGGAACCTGTGGCTCTGGCTTCCGCAGATCCGGGTGAGCGGCGACCTCGTCCCCGCGGGGGGCGTGCGGATCGGCGCGGAGGTGGCGGCGCTCGCACCTACCTCAGGCGATCCGCAAGGTGTCTTCCTCACCCAGCCAGACATCGCCGAGCGGAGCGGGCGGCCGTATGTCCAGGGACGGCTCCGGGCGCGTTGGGGCGCGGGGGAGGCGCAGGGCGAGGTGAGCTTCGGCGGGCATTACGGGTGGCTGGTGGACTCGACGGGTGGCCGCGTGCCGAGCCGGGCGCTGGTCGCCAGCGTCTGGACCCCGCTCGGCCGGTGGGCCGAGCTCCGGGCGGAGGCATTCGTGGGGCAGGCGCTGGCGGGTCTGGGGGGTGGGGGGATCGGGCAGAACATGGTGCTCGATGGCGTGCCGGTGCACACCAAGGGCGGGTGGGCACAGCTCAATATGCGGCCGAACGCGGCGTGGGAGGTGGGCGGGGGCGGGGGCATCGATGATCCGGACGATGACGATCTCGCGGCGGCATCGCGGCGGCGGAACGTGGCGGTCGAGGGGCACGTGCACTGGCGGCATGCGCCGGCGGTGGTGGGCGTGGAGGTGCGGGGGCTGTGGACGCGGTACGGGCCGGCGGTTGGGGATTTGAGCGCGGCCCACGTGAATCTGGCGGCGGGTTTCGAGTTCTGAACCCTGCGGGGCGCTACGGCCTCAGCAGCTCCCGCATGAGAACGGTATCGATCTGACCGTCCGGCCCGCGTACTGAACGAACCCTTCCTCCGGTTTCCAGCCAGCCGCTGAGCCGGACCTCCGAACTGCCCAGCACGACCCGTGGGACCGGCGCCCGCAGCCGCCATGCAAATGGAACCCACGATCCGCCATGGAGCCGGCGAAGCAGCACCTCGCCACCGGCATGGCCCCGTGGTACCCACCGTGGCAGTCTCACGTAGGTGAACTCGATGCGCCTGAGCTCCAGGGAGGCGGGATCGAGCACCAGACGACCTTCGATGTCGATCCGCGGTTCGCGATGTGCCGGCGCGAACCGCACGACCAATGCTCCACTCCTTTCCTCTTCCACTCGGAAGCAGTGGGAGTCCAGGAACCAGTCGGTGAACAACACGCGGGCATCGATACCATAGTAAATCGGTCCACTGGCCCCCATCGACTCCGACTCCGTCCCCCGCTCGCGCACGAATCCCCAGACTCTAAGACTGTCCGGTGGCGCGCTCTGGATCGGCCAGGAGGCGAGCGGCTCCACTCCGGTGTCGGCGCTGTCCGCAACCTCGAAGCCCGGGGAGAACCGAGTGAGATAGGTCTCGCTGGAGAAACGGATGTCCCCCGAGTGGGCCGTGGCCTCGGCCAAACCGAGGGCCGTCTGGGCGACGGTCAGCAGCCGGGTGACCAGCTCCGGGCTCCCAAGCTGAATCCCACAGCGTGATCGCCGTGCCTCGACGGTGAGGGGAGCCAGCGTGTACGGCTGTGCCTGGATGTGCAGCACCATGGGCTGACGGGATCCGGGAGTCAGCGCGAAGCGGGGCGACCGCCACGCCTCCCAGCCGATCTGATTGACGGTGATGCGATACGTGCCGGTGTGGGGAGCAGCCAGAGAGAAGCCCCCGCTCGCGCTGGTGGCCGCCCGGGCAACATCGCTTCCAGCGCTGTCCACCAGGACGACGAGAGCACCGGTCACCGGTGTGTCTCCCGGAAGAGCCAGGACCCGACCTTGCACCGACTGCGCTCGCAGCGGCGAGGCCCCGGCCAGCAGGAGCAGAGGGAGAGCTACAGGAAGCGCCTTACCTCGGGCGAAAGCGACGTCTATGCCGGCGAAAGCTTCCATAGGCGTATGTTGCGTATCCGGTCACGGCGGGGTCAAGCTCCCTAAGCGAAAGCTTCCTGAATCGAACTGAGGTAGCGCCTTCAGCGCCTTCCTCTACGCGCGCTCCTAGCTGCGACTCTCCTTTCGATTCATCTCACGTGGGGAGATAACACGGATCAGGTCGGCACGAACCGGAAGGCTCTCGAACAAGGCTCGCCCGGGCTTCGTGGGTCCCGGCGGGCTCCCGCGGCTGCGTTATCCCTCGAGTGCGGCCCTCCGTCTCCACCAGACGCCCCAGCACCAGACCGCAGCGGCCACCAGCAGCAGACTATCCAACCCGAGAACGACCTTGCCGAAGACGTCCACCCCCGGTCCCGAGAAGACGAAAGGCCCAATGGAGAGCCTCTCGTCATGCGAGTGAAGGGTGACCAACCCCACGAGCCCAACAGCACTCGATGCGAGCAGTGCCAGAAGGAACCGGTAGGCGCTCGGGTGTCGGACCTGATGCGGCTGGGCAAAAGCGAGCCCCCCAGTCAGGACAAAGAGGACGCCCGTGGCGAAGAGGACGAGTGGTGAAGTGCGGACCTGGTGCGCGTCAACCTCGATGACCCCCAGACCAGCCAGCACCAGCGTGAGGCCCAGCACCACCACCAGGGCCTTGGTGAAGCCGGAAACGGTTGTACCGGTCGGCTCGTCCGCCATGCTGCGAATGTAGCTCCACGTCGTTGCAGGGGCGCGCCACTCTTGCCTCCCGCGGATTGCCCCGATATGATGTCTCCGTCGACAATAGCTCTACGCGAGCAGCGATCCTCGGAAGCCGGTGCAACTCCGGCGCGGCCCCGCCACTGTAACGGGCAGCACCTCACCTCGCTCACGACGCCACTGGGAAACCGGGAAGGCGAGCGAGGGCCCGAAGCCAGGAGACCTCTCCGCTCGCGCCACCTCATCGACCCTCGGGGGAGGGAATGGTGGCGACTCCGGCCCCTACGTATCGGCCCGCGTCCGCCCATCTTCGGTTCCCCGGGGATGGGCGGATGCGTTGACGGCCCGTCTCCGGTTCGCGGCACTCGCTGCCGCGGGACTTGTCGCGTGCCATCCAGCAGGCGGGCGGCCGGGCCGCGGCGTCATCGTCGACGACACGGGTGATACCCTCCGCGTCCGCCAGCCTCCGCGCCGGATCGTCTCGCTCAATCCCACCACGACCGAGCTTCTCTTCGCCCTCGGCGCCGGCGGGCGCCTGGTCGGCCGCACCGACGCGTGCGACTATCCCGCCGCCGCTGCCCGTGTCGCGAGCGTCGGCGGCTGGCTCCCGCCCAACGTCGAAGCCGTAGCGGCGCGCACGCCCGATCTGGTGGTGCTGTACGGCGGTCCCACCAACGCCGGGGCCGCCGCCCGGCTCAGGTCCCTGGGCATCCCGGTCCTGGTCCTCCGCATCGACCATCTCGCCGACGTGCCCCGGGCGGCGCGGCTGCTCGGTCAGGTCGTGAACGCTGCTCCCCAAGCCGAGTCCCTGGCGCGAGCGTTCGAACTGGCGCTCGATCGGTTGCGTCGCTCGGCGGACCCGCCGCGCGCGCCCGGCGTCCTGCTTCTCGCCTGGGATCAGCCGCTCATCGTGCTCGGCCGCGGGAGCTTCGTCAGCGAGCTGGTGGAGCTCGCGGGCGCACGCAACGTGTTCGATGACCTTCCCGTCGCTTCCGCTCCGGTCGCGCTCGAGTTGGTGGTGATGCGCCATCCGCGCGCCATCGTCACGCTGGGGGCGATGCCCGCCGGCTTCGCCTCGCGCCCCGAGTGGCAGACCGTCCCCGCCGTGCGGCGGCACCGGCTTCTGACCCTCACCGAATCCGCCTTCAACCGTCCCAGTCCCCGGGCGCCAGCCGCGGTCGCCGATCTTCGGCGCCGGCTCGCGCCGGTGCTGCAATTGAACCCGCTCCAGGAGACCTCGCCATGATCCGCGCTCGATCGGCTTTTCCGGCACGCTGGGGCGGCGCCGCTCTGCTCCTCGCCGCGACGGCGGCCACGCTCGACGCCCAGCAGACGCGTGATACCACCCGGCTCCCCGAGATCGTGGTCACGGCGACGCGCTACCCGGTGAGCGCCGACTCGGTGGGCGTCACCGTGACGGTGCTTCGCGGCGACGATCTCCGCGCGCAAGGAATTCGCTCGGTAGGAGACGCGCTCCGGCAGGTGCCCGGCGCGCAGGTCGTGCAGGGAGGCGGCTTCGGAGCGCAGACCTCGCTCTTTCTCCGCGGTGGGGAGAGCGACTACGTGAAGGTTCTGGTCGACGGCGTACCGGTCAACCAGCCGGGTGGCGCCTACGACTTCGCCAATCTGACCACGGACAACGTCGACCGGATCGAGATCGTCCGCGGGCCGGGGAGCGTCCTGTACGGATCGGACGCGATCTCCGGCGTAGTCCAGATCGTGACCCGTGAGGGCCGGAGAGGTGCCACGGTGAGCGCGGACGGGGAGGCGGGGACCTACGGCTCGCTACGCTGGGAGGCCGACGCACTCGGCGGGGGTGACGCGCTGGGCTGGTCGGCGGCGGTGTCGCGCCGGACGACGGACGGGATCTACGACTTCAACAACGACTATCACAACACGGTGGCGAGCGCTCGGGTGCGGGCCCGGCCCGACCGGCGCACCGGCGTCGCACTCTCGGCTCGGTTCGCGGATGGCGCCTTCCATTTTCCCACGGATTTCACCGGCGCGCCCACCGATCACAACCAGTTCAACACCGAGCGAACCACCACGCTGGCGCTCGACCTCACCCGCCGCCTCTCCAGCGCGGTCGAGGGACAGCTCCTGGTGGGACGGCACGCCGCGAATAACGAGTTCGTGAACCCACCGGACTCGGCCACCGACTTCAACGGCTTCAGCGACTCGCGAACGGACACCCGGCGCTGGACCGCCGAAGCCCGCGGCCAGGTGAGGCTGCCGGTGGGTGTCCGCGGATTGGCGGGAGTGAGCCTGGACCAGGAAAGTCAGGAGAACTTCCAGCGCGCCGCCGGGGACGAGCCGCTCACCCGCACCGACCCTTCACCCGAGCGAACCAACTGGGGCTTCTTCCTGGAGGGGTCCGCGATGCCGGTGTCACGGCTGCAGCTCACGGCAGGCGGCCGGCTGGACCAGAACGAGAAGTTCGGCAGCTTCTGGACCTACCGGGCCAGCGCGCTCGCGTTCGTCACCGCCTCCACCCGGCTTCGGGCGTCGGTGGGAACGGGATTCAAGGAGCCGTCGTTCTTCGACAACTTCGCGACCGGTTTCGCGGCCGGCAACCCCGATCTCCGGCCGGAGCGCACCTTCAGCGTCGAGGGCGGTGTGATCCAGGAGGTGCCCGACGCGCGGATGAGTCTCTCTGCCACCGGCTTCGCGCAGCGCTTCCGGGACTTGATCCAGTTCACCTTCGCACCGCCCTCACCTGGCGCGCCCAACTTCTTCAACGTCGCCGCGGCAAAGGTGTGGGGCGTGGAGCTCGGCGTGAAATTCCGTCCCATCCCGGGCATCGAGGCGGCAGCGTCCTACACCCGGCTCCATACCGAGGTGACCAACGCCGGCTTCGATTCCGGCGAGGACGCGACGTTCGTGGACGGACAGCGCCTGCTCCGTCGGCCCGACGATCTGCTCACCTTCGGGCTGCAGTCGAGCCTGTCCAGTCGAGGCCGAGTCGGAGCGGTGCTCACAGTGGTCGGCAGCAGGGAGGACGTACGGTTCGCGGCCTTTCCCGACCCCTCGAGGCGAGTGACGCTTCCGTCGTACACCACGCTGGATCTGAGCGGCAGCGTCGCCGTGCTCCTCCCCCGCGGCAGCGTCCCGGGCTTCGATCTCACGGCGAGAGTCGAAAACCTGTTCGACAAGTCCTACGAGCAGGCTGCCAACTACCGCTCGCCCGGGCGGACGATTCTCATCGGCGCGGCGACCCATGTCCGCTGAGCGCTCGCGGGTCGCGCTGAGCTGGAGCGGCGGGAAGGACGCCGCATGGGCACTGCACCGGCTTCGCGGCCGGCCGGACGTGGAGGTGGTGGCGCTGGTCACCACGGTGGTCTCCGCCTTCGGCCGGGTGGCGATGCACGGTGTCCGGGCGGAGCTGGTCCGCGCTCAGGCGCGGGCGGCCGGAGTCGAGCTGGTGGAGGTGCCCCTCTCCTGGCCCAGCACCAACGCGGAGTACGAGCAGCGGGTGGGAGCGGCGCTGGCGGAGCTACGCCGCGGGCTGGGCGTGACCCACGTCGCCTTCGGGGACCTGTTTCTGGCGGACGTGCGGGCCTACCGCGAACGGATGCTCGAGGGCACGGGGCTCACGCCGCTCTTTCCCCTCTGGCTGGAGCCGACCGGCCGGCTCATGGAGAGGATGCTGAGCGAGGGGGTCGAGGCCCGGATCGTCTGCCTCGATCCTCAGAGGATCGGGCGGGAGCTGGCCGGGCGGGCGCTCGATGCCGGGCTGCTGTCGGAGCTTCCCGGGGCGGTCGATCCCTGCGGCGAGCGGGGAGAGTTTCACACCTTCGTCAGTGCCGGACCGATGTTGAGCGAGCCGGTGCGGGTGGCGCCGGGCGAGATCGTCGAGCGCGAGGGGTTCGTCTATGCCGATCTCCTTCCGATCTGAGCGGAAGGGCGGTCCGAGGATCGCCTCTCTCCTGCCTGGCGCGACCGAGATCGTGCTCGCGCTGGGGCTGGAGGACCACCTGGTCGCGGTCAGCCACTCGTGCGACTTCCCGGGGCGGGTCTCCGGTCTGCCGCGCGTGACCCGCACCCGTGTGCCACGCGACGCGCCGAGCGCGGAGATCGACCGGATCGTGCGGGCGGCGCTCGCGCGGGGAGAGTCGCTCTACGAGGTCGACGCCGAGCGGCTCGACGCGCTGGCGCCGGACCTGATCATTACCCAGGGACTCTGCCAGGTCTGTGCAGTCGGGCCGGATGAGGTGCAGCGGACGCTTCCCTCCCTCCACTCCTCGCCCGAGGTGCTCTCGCTCGAGCCGAGGACGCTGGAGGAGACCTTCGCGTCGATCATGCTGGTGGGCGAGGCGACCGACCGTCGCCGGCGCGCCGAGCGAGTCGTCGCCGGCCTGCACGGCCGAGTCGAAGCGGTCCGCCGCCGCCACCTGGCCGGAGCCTACCGGCCGCGGGTCGCGTTCCTGGAGTGGATCGACCCGCCGATCTCCGGCGGGCATTGGAACCCCGAGCTGGTGGCGCTGGCCGGCGGAGAAGATGGGCTCGGCCGGCCCGGGGTGCCGAGCCGGACGATCGCGTGGGAGGAGCTGTTGGCCTGGCAACCCGAGGTGCTGGTGGCCGCATGCTGTGGCTACTCCGCCGAGCGCACGCGAAGGGAGCTGGCGCGGTTCCGCGCCCGGCCGGCCGTGGCACAGCTTCCCTGCTTCCGAAGCGGGCGGGTGCACGTGGCCGACGGCGTCTCGCTCTTCAGCCGGCCCGGTCCCAGCCTGGTGGAGAGCCTCGAGCGGCTGGAGGAGATGCTGGTCTATTCGATGGGTGGCGCGGCGCTGCGCTAGTCCCGGCCTGGCACGGACAACAGCTCCGGCGGCAGGACGGGCTCATGCTGCTGGAGCACGATACTTACGAGCTCGATCAGCTGTTCGGGCGTGAAGGGCTTTCGAAGCACCGGCACGATCTTCTCGCGCCGGCCGATCCGTGCCAGCCCTCCGGGCGCGTGGCCGGACATGAGGATCACGCATTGCTCCGGGTGCTCCGCCAGGATCCAGTCGGCCAGCTCGGTCCCATTCATCCCCGGCATGACGATATCGCTGAGCACCAGGTCCACGGCGCCGCGGTGGGCGCCCAGCAGCCGGAGCGCCTCGGGACCGCTCTGTGCCTCCAGAACGGTGCACCCGAGGGCCTCGAGCTGCCGTCGAAGGAGCCGGAGCACGGGAGGTTCGTCGTCCACCACCAGAACGGTGGCGGGCAGCGAGCGACTGGGCATCCGATGCCTCCTTCCGGATGAGGAGGGACCCTCCCCGTGGGGAGGGCAGCATGCTTATCAGAGGTCTGTTACTGCGGAACTCCCACCGTAGGGGCTGATCAGGACGAGGGCAATGGGTCGAAGTGGCTATGCTCGGCGCTTACTCGCCACCCACCCCCTCATCCGCCGCCACCACGTGCGGTGCGGCCTCCTTGAGCAGGTGCTCTCGCAGCGTGTCCAGATCCACCCGCTTCCGCGTCCGCACCCGGTACTCCAGCACGCTCGCGCCATCGCCGCTCGATTGGACGTGCGCGAGGCTCCACCGCTTGGTGTCACGCTCCAGCACCGCCTCGACCGGCGGCCGCGCCTGCTCCACCCCGTCGACATAGATCCTGAGAAGGCTCGTCCGGTCCTCCGCGGGAGTGCCCGGGTTGGGCCGCGGCGGTGGCTCGGCAACCGGTCCGCCGGGCTCCCCGATCGCGCTGGAGATCATCTCGAGGTCCGCCCCCGACGGCAGGCAGAGCCGGGCGAAGGTGCGCTCGAATTCGGCGCTGA
>JBJMOX010000150.1:0-7658 GCA_045803515.1 Gemmatimonadales bacterium | reverse complement strand
GGACATCTCTACCCTGCCGGCGTACCTGGGACATGTGGGCCTCGCGGAGTACCACGCGCCGCCACCTGACACCCTGCCAACGTCGGTCACGCCGCTCAGCGGGCCGGCGTTGCTCGCCGGACGCGACGCGGAGCTCCGCATCCGGGTAGTCGACGGAACCCCGCCCGACTCGGCTGTGCTGTTCATCCGGCCGGCGGCAGGGCCGTCCTACCGCGATTACACGATGCACCCGGCAGGCGCCTACGAGTATGCCGCCGTCCTCCCGGCAGCGGACCTGCAGGAGGGACCGCACGATTTCGTGATCACGGTCTTCCGCGCGAATGCGGGGGTCACCTTCCCCGGTGGCCTGCGCCGGAAACCCACGGCTTGGAACTATTCCGGGCACGCCTCCTGGACGCTGGATGTAGTCGGCCCCCAGACTCCCCTACGCCTGTTCGATCCTGACCCCGACGCCGCGCTGCTCTCCTTCAGCCGCATTGGCGACGCTGGGCGCCGCGGCCTCTTCCACCTGGGTCTGTCCGAGATCACCGGCAGGCCGGTGTTCCACCTTGCGCTGCCGGTAGACTCGAGCGGGTGGAGTCCGCCTGACTACACCGCCTCGCTGGTGGTGACGGACCGGATCAGAAGCCGGCAGGCAACCATCACCAACGCGGACGCGGTGCGCCTGCGGCTGCGCGGCCTCGGCCCGCACCAGCTGCTACACGTCACGCTGATGGAGGACGACGGCACCAGCTGGACCACCGCAGTTCCGGTGGACAGCTCCTGGAGCGAGCCGTCGCTCCCGCTCGCCGGCTTTGGCATCGGTCGCGGCGTGCTGCTCCCCGAGGGGTTTCCCGGAGAATGGAACTACTGGGTGGGACCGGCGGAAGGCCGTGGCGACCGTGCGGATCGTCCTCGGCTCGACCATCTGGAGCGGCTGCAGCTCTCGCTCAGGCGGGAAGACGGCGCGACCCTCGCGCCGGAGCATTACGGCGTGGAGGTGGAGTGGGTGACCCTGCAATTCGGCGCGCGCGTGGCGCCCTGAGCAGTGCCTAGGGTCGGCGCGTGACGGTGCTGTTGAACAACTGCGCTGCGATCATGAAGTCCACGACCGACCCGGGAGCGAGCAGGATATCTCCGGAGCGGAACGGTTGTCCGCCTCCGGTGGGTCGGGCCTCGAAACGCACCGAGCCGTTGCCGATCAGGTTCTGAGGGACCACGAAATGGCTGCCCATGCCGGGATGCACCGTTCCCAACCGCTGGGTGATCCCCGATCCGAGGGCATACACCTCCATGGGGAGCGCGTGCTGGTTGGTGACCTCGACGGAGACCGGGGTACCGGTCGGCTGGACTTCGCTGCCCCCGGAGTGCGCACATGCGGAGACTGTGAGGAGCAGCGCGGACGCGAGAACTCCCACTCGGCGACGCATGTGCCTCCCTTCGCTCGACCTCTTCCCTCGGCGGTCCGCCGATGCGAAGGGCCTGAGCTGTACCCAAGTATGCCGGCCGGCGGAGCGGGGCGCCAGCCCGCCGAACGGCAGTCAGAAAACGTGAGACTCGGATGACCCGCTCCGCCACGATGCTCGTTCTCGGCCTGGCCGTGCTGTCGGCATGGGCCCGCCCGGCTTCCGGCCAGCGGCAGCGCCTGTCGATGGACCCGGGCTGGCGCTTTACCCTCGACGATGCCGCGGGTGCCGAACAACCGGGTTTCAATGACCACGAGTGGCGTCGCCTGGACCTGCCGCACGACTGGAGCATCGAGGGGACGCCACGGGAGGACGCCCCGGGCGGCGGAGCCATGGGCTACTTCCCCACGGGCACCGGCTGGTATCGGAAGGCCTTCCGCGTGCCCGCCGGCTCTCGGGACCAGCATGCCTGGCTCGAGTTCGACGGCATCTACATGAACAGCGACGTCTGGATCAACGGCGTTCACCTTGGCCGGCGGCCTTACGGGTACATCGGGTTCGCCTACGACATCACCAGGCACCTCGTGCCTGGCGTGAACGTGGTCGCCGTGCGGGTGGACAACTCGCGACAACCCAACTCGCGGTGGTACACGGGCAGCGGCATCTATCGCCACGTCTGGCTGACCATCGTCGATCCGCTGCACGTGGGTCACTGGGGAACCTACCTGACGACGCCGGTCGCGGACTCCGCGGGCGCCGACGTGGTCGTCCGCACCCGGGTAGAGAACGATGCTGCCGCGCCGCGTCACGGTGTGCTCCGCTCCGTGGTGCTCGACAGCGCGGGCCGGGAGGTCGCGCGCGGTGAGGCCCCGTTCTCGGTGGCGGACGGTCAGCACGCCGAACTCGAGCAGCGACTGCATATCAGCGCGCCACGGCTCTGGTCGGTCGAGACGCCGTACCGCTATGTGCTCCGCTCGGAGGTGATGGCCGGCGCACGCGCTGCCGACGTGGCCACCACCAGGTTCGGCGTCCGCACCATCGCCTATGACAAGGACCGCGGATTCCTCCTGAACGGCCGGCACGTCAAGATGCGGGGCATCAACCTGCACCACGACGCGGGCGGGCTTGGCGCGGTCGTGCCCGAGCGGGTCTGGCAGCGCCGGCTGGAGCTGCTCAAGGCCATGGGTGTGAACGCCATCCGCACCTCGCACAACCCACCGGCGCCGGAGTTCCTCGACCTGTGCGACAGCCTGGGCTTCCTGGTCATGGCGGAGGCGTTCGACGAGTGGACCATCGGGAAGGTGCCACAAGGCTATCACCAATACTTCGCCGAGTGGTCGGAGCGCGACCTCACGGACTTCGTCCACCGCGACCGCAATCACCCCTCGATCGTTCTCTGGAGCGCCGGCAACGAGATCGGTGAGCAGAGCAGGCCGGATGGGGCACAGGTGCTGCGCTGTCTGGTCGGCATCTTCCACCGGGAGGACCCGACTCGGCCGGTCACCACCGGCAACGATCACATCGCCGCTGACGATGGACCCGCCACGCCTGAGTTTCTCAATGCCGAGGACGTGGTCGGCTACAACTACGTGGACCGCTGGCACCAACGGCGCGAGCTCTTCGCGGATCAGGACCGGCACGACCATCCCGAGTGGCGGATGATCGGCACGGAGAGCGATCCCGCCCTCAATGCACCAGGCGGCCGCTACTCGCTGGGTGATGACAGCACCGTCGTCCGACCCAACTACACCACCGGGATGATCCGTGCCGAGCGGCTGTGGAAGTGGGAGTCCACCCACGATTACTTCGCGGGTGATTTCATGTGGACGGGGATCGACTACCTGGGCGAGACCAGCTGGCCCGGCAAGGGATTCAGCTCCGGGGCCCTCGACATCACCGGTTACCCCAAGGATCCCTACTACCTCTATCAGAGCCTGTGGACCAACCAGCCGGTGCTCCATCTCTTCCCCCACTGGAACTGGCCGGGGCGGGAAGGGCAGGTGATCCCGGTGCTGGCGTACACCAACTGCAACAGCGTGGAGCTGTTCCTCAACGGCCGCTCGCTGGGCGAGAAGCGCATCGAGTTTCCGGCGCAGGGAACATCCGGCGGCTGGAACAGCTATGCGGAGCCACCGGTCAACGCCACCACCAACGACCTGCACCTCAGCTGGGACGTGCCCTACGCGCCAGGCGTGCTCCGGGCCGTCGGCAGGCGGCGGGATGGCACCGTAGGATGCCAGGCGGAGGTGCGTACCGCGGGACGGGCGGTCGCCATTCGCCTGTCCGTGGACCGCGACACCATCACCGCCGTTCCGGGGGACGTGGCGCACGTGGCCTTTGAGATCGTGGACTCGGCCGGCGTGGTCGTTCCCACCTCCGACAATCTGGTGCGCTTCACGGTTACCGGCGGCAGCGCCCTGGCGCTCGAGAATGGCGACCTGAGCAACCACGACCCATACCCGTCCGACCGGCAGCACGCGTTCAACGGGCGCGGGCTCGCCATCCTGCGCGCGGCAGAGCGCGGGCGGCTCCGCCTGACCGCCAGCGCGGACGGGCTGCGGGGGGCGTCGGTAATCGTACAGGTGGTGCAGGGCGAGGCGCACAATGCCGTGCCGGCGGCACGGTGAGTTGAGGCAGGCGTCAGCCGTGGAACGCGGAGCCGCTCAGCGCCCCCTCACCCGCCGCGGGTGGCGCCGCGATATCGAGCGGGGGCGGCTCATCCCGCACCAGCGACTCGAACTGGTCGCGGAACTGCTCCAGCGAAAGGTGCGCGGCATCCGCGAAGCGCGCGATCTCGTGCGGATTGGCGAAGTCGTCGCGGCGGAGCCGGATCATGTAGCGCCGCGCGATGGCGTAGCGGGTCGAGTGAATGTTCACGTATCGGATGCGGGTCCGGCCGGTGGCGGGGTCGAGCAGCTCCCCAAACGGGATGGGGACGAACTCGCCGCCCTGCATGGAGACCATCACCGCTCGGCCGCCCGACAGCAGGTACTTCGCGGCGCAGTAGCCCAAATCCCGGGCGTACTCCATGTCGTACGGGATCGGGTCGGCGCACCTGAGCTCATAGCCGATATCCTTGGCCGCAATGGTGGCCTTGAGGCCGAACTCCCGCAGCCGCTCCTGTACCGCCTGCTTCAGGAGCTGCCCGATGGCGACCTCGGCGATCCGGAGGTTGCCGTGCGCATCCCGCTCGATGCCGTCGATCCCCTCGATGCCCGCCAGATCGCGCGGATCGATGCCTTCGACGACCCCTTCCGCGATGACCGCCACGCCGTGCAGCCGCCCCAGGGCCCGCCGTTTGATGATCGCCCCGACCAGGGTATCGGTGATCTCCTTGAAGGAGATCCCCCGGAGGCCGAACTCCTCGGGGATGAGGGTGAGCGTCGCGCCGGCGGCCTTCCCGATCCCCAGGGCGAGGTGTCCCGCCTTCCGGCCCATGGCGATGACGAAGTACCAGCGCGAGGTCGTGTGCGCGTCGGTCATCAGGTTCTTGACGATCTCGGCGCCGAGATGGCGGGCGGTCTGGAAGCCGAAGGTGTCGACCTCGGGAGGCAACCCGATATCGTTGTCGATGGTCTTCGGCACGTGCACGACGTGGATCCGGCCGGCCGACTGCTCCTCCAGCCGCATCGCCGTATACGCCGTGTCGTCCCCGCCGATGGTGATCAGGTGGGTCACATCGAGGCGCAGCAGCGAGAGGATGGTGTTCTCCAGCAGCTGGGGGTCGGCGGTCGGGTTGGCGCGGGCGATGCCGATGATCGAGCCACCGCGGGAGTGGATGCGGCTCACCCCGTCGATCCGGAGGGGGACGACATGCTCGATGTTGCCCTGCATGATCCACTCGAACCCGTCCTGGATCCCCAGCACGTCGACGCCGTCCAGGACGCAACGGATGGTGGCCGCGCCGATCACCGCGTTGATTCCGGGCGCCGGGCCGCCGCCGACGACGATCGCGACCTTCGTGCGCTCGCTCATGACAGGGATTCTAGCCGAGCCAGCCTGCCCGAGCCAAGTCGCGGATCGTCCGTCCCCGGCCGCTGGCCCCAGCGCCTCGGCGGCCTTACCTTCTCGCGACGCCAGACTCCAGGAACTCTCCATGCGCCGGTCTCCGGGCTTTCTCATTCCGTTGCTTGCCGCAGTCGTGGTCGCCATCGCGCCGCTCCAGGGCCAGGTCCGCGTGGCCTCGCCCGACGGGCGCAACCAGGTCACGGTGGAGATCCGCGAGGGCCGGCTGACGTACAGCCTCGCCCGTGATGGGCGCCCGCTGATCCTCCCCTCGCTGCTTGGATTCGAGTTCCGGGGCGCGCCGGCGCTGCGCGACTCGCTGCGCATCACCGACAGCACCCGCCAGTCGCACGATGAATGGTGGACCCAGCCGTGGGGTGAGGTGGCGCGGGTGCACGACCACCACAACGAGCTGGCCGTCTCGGTGGAGGAGACCACCCCGCCGGGCCGGCGGTTCACGCTCCGGGTCCGCGCCTTCGATGATGGCGTGGGCTTCCGGTACGAGTTCCCCACGCAGCCCGGGCTGGGCCAATTCGAGATCAGCGACGAGCTCACCCAGTTCGCCCTGGCGGACAATGCGCGCGCCTGGTGGATCCCGTCCAACTGGGCGCGGAAGGACCGGTCCGAGATGCTGTACTCGTCCGGACCCATGAGCGTGCTCGACAGCGTGCAGACCCCGCTCACGATGCAGACCGAGGACGGCCGAACATTCATGGTGATCCACGAGGCGAACCTGGCGGATTACGCCCGGATGTTCCTTCGGGGGACGCGCACCGAGAACCGCCTCCTCACCGCCGCCCTGGCCCCGATGGCCGATGGCGTCAAGGTGCGCGGCCGCACTCCGTTCGTGACACCCTGGCGGACCATCCAGCTGGCCGACAAGGCCACCGGCCTGGCGCCCTCGGTGCTCGGCCTCAACCTCAACCCGCCGAACGCGCTCGCCAGCACCGACTGGATCCACCCGATGAAGTACGTGGGCATCTGGTGGGGGATGCACATCGGCAGGATGACCTGGAGCTCGGGGCCGAAACACGGAGCCACCACGGCCAATGCGCGCCGCTACATCGATTTCGCAGCGGCCAACGGGTTCGGTGGGGTGCTGGTCGAAGGCTGGAACCTCGGGTGGGACGGCGACTGGATCGCCAACCGGGACGCCTTCTCCTTCACCCGGGCGTATCCCGACTACGATCTCAAGGCCGTCGCCGCATACGCCAAACAGAAGGGCGTGCGGCTGATCGTGCACAACGAGACCTCCGGCGGGATCCAGAATTACGAGCGCCAGTTGGACAGTGCCTACACTCTGTACCGGTCACTCGGCCTCGATGCCATCAAGTCCGGCTATGTCACCGACCTGACCAGCGAAGGTCACTCGCATTATTCGCAGTACATGGTGCGGCACTACCGGCACGTGATCGAGACCGCCGCGCGCTACGGCATCATGCTGGACGTTCACGAGCCGATGCACGACACCGGCGAGCGTCGCACCTGGCCTAACATGATGAGCCGGGAAGGCGCGCGGGGGCAGGAGTACAACGCGTGGAGCGGCGACGGCGGCAATCCGCCGGAGCACGAGACCATTCTCTTCTTCACCCGACTGCTGGCCGGACCGATGGACTACACTCCGGGGATCTTCGACATCCTCGAGCGAAGCAGTGGACACGCCCGTCGGCCGGACGAAGCGCGGGTGCGCACCACGCTGGCCAAGCAGCTCGCGCTGTATGTCGTGCTCTACTCTCCGCTGCAGATGGCGGCGGATCTCCCGGAGAACTACGAGGGCCAGCCCGCGTTCCAATTCATTCGTGACGTCGCCGTGGACTGGGACACGACCCGGGTGATCGACGCCCGGATCGGCGACTACGTGGTGGTGGCGCGCCGGGAGCGAGGCGGCCAGACCTGGTTCCTGGGCGCCATCACCGACGAGGAGGGCCGCACCTTCGACGTGCCGCTCTCGTTCCTGACGCCCGGCAAGCGGTACGTGGCGGAGATCTACGCCGACGGTCCCAAGGCGAACTGGCTGGACAACCCTCTCCCGGTCACCATCACCCGTCGTCCGGTGACCTCCGCGACGCGGCTCCGCGTCATCCTCGCGCCGGGCGGCGGCCAGGCGATCCGGATCCGGCTCGCCAGATGACGGATGAGGATCACATGTGGTGCCTCCCACCGCGTCACCCGATTCACAAGGGAAACGACGGAAACAACGGAAACACGGAAAGCACGGAAGACAACACGGAACGACACGGAAACCGCAAAAGCGAAAATTTGGTGTTT
>JBJMOX010000149.1:0-6641 GCA_045803515.1 Gemmatimonadales bacterium | reverse complement strand
CGCGACCTTCCGGCTGGGCAAGCTCCGCGATTCCGTGGCGGAGGTGAAGACGGCGCTCGACTCGCTACCCCGGAACGCCCCCGGCTACGCGGTGTCCTATGCCCGTTTCGGGCGGCTCTCCGACACACTCAAAGCGGCCCAGGCTCGAGCGGAGAGCGCGCGCGGTGCACTGAACCGCGCCCGCGCGGGGTTCGTGGCCCGAAGCGACAGCCTCAGGGCCGAGGTACGCAGTTGGGAAGATAGCACCTACCGAGGGTACGACAGCATCGTGCACAATCTGGCCGCGCGACAACATCGCGAGCCGGTGACCGACACAACCGGGTCCGACGGGTGGGCCCATCTCAGGGTGGCCCCGGGACGCTGGTGGATCTACGCGCGCTCCTGGGATGCCACCGATCCCAACGCCGAGTGGTACTGGAACGTGCCGTTGACCGGGGACACCCTGCTCCTTTCCAGCCGGACCGGCCGGCGGCAGCCGCGCTACTAGCCGGATGGAGGCGTGATGACCCCGGTACGGGCACTCGTGGGCGCTATGCTCCTGGCCATCTTCCCGTTCGCCCACCTTGCCAGCCAGGCGGCGTCCGACCCGCTGGCCGGCCGGATCAAAGGGTCGCCCGCGGCGCCGGTGACGGTGTACGAGATGTCCGACTTCCAGTGCCCCTACTGTCGCCAGTTCGCGCTGGAGACGTTTCCGGCGCTCGATTCGGTCTACGTCACCACCGGCAAGGTACGCTGGGCGTTCATCAACTTCCCACTCACCAGCATCCACGCCAACGCGGCGGCCGCGGCGGAGATCGCGCTCTGCGCGGCCAAGCAGGACAAGTTCTGGCCGGTGCACGACCTGCTCTACCGGCATCAGGACGTCTGGGCGCCGCTCAAGGAGCCCGCGGCCTTCCTGCTCTCGCTGGCGGATTCCGCCCACCTGTCCAAGCCCGCCCTGCTCGCGTGCGCCAAGGCGCAGGCGACCGATTCCGAGGTCCGGGCGGATGCCGAGGGAGCCCACCGGACCGGCGCCGGGAGCACGCCGACCTTCTACATCGAGGGTGGCCTCCTGGTAGGGGCCCAGCCGCTCACGGTGTTCCGGCAGGTGCTCGACTCCGTGTACGCCAGCAAGGCGAAGCGGGGGAAGCCCGTCAGGCGTCCTTGAAGCTTGCGGCCGGGAACTGAAGTCACCGAGCCTCATCCCCCGCCAGCACCCGCGAGCGCCAGGAACACGTCGTAGAGCGCGTGGCTCCACGCGGTGATCCCGAAGCCCCGCAGCAGGTACATCCCGCTGAAGAGCACTCCCGCGATCGTCCGGAAGGTGAACGAGGCGAGCTCGAGCCGGTCGCCGTAGGGACCGACATAGTGGAAGGCGGAGAAGATGAGGGCGCCGAGCAGCGTGGCGAAGCCGCCGGCCGCTCCGGCACTCCAGCCGAAGCCACGCCGGGCCAGCGAGGCGAGGGCGCCCACCATGAGCACCCGGAACAGCAGCTCCTCGTAGATGCCGGCGCCCAGCGAGATCATCAGCTGGGTTGAGAGCCCGAGCTGGCTTGCCTGGCCGAGGCGGAGCGCCGGTGCGGCAAGCGTGAGCCCCTGCAGCAGGAGAACAGTGAGTCGCCCCACCACCATGCCGAAGCCCAGGGCGTAGACCACCGACTCGAGCGCCATCCCGCCGAAGACCCGGCCATCGACCGGTCCGGCGCTCCGGCGGTCGCGCCACACCAGGACCCCTCCAGTACCCACCAGAAGGACTCCGAAGATGATGAGCCCGTTTCTTCCGCCGAAGGCCAGGAAGAGGCTCTTGAGCAGCACGTCCGCCCCATTCCTCACGCCAATCATGGCGTCGTGGGAGAGGGTGAACGCCAGGGTCTCGTAGACCACCAGCAGCGGGAGCGCGAACGTCAGGCTGTAGCGCGGCGCGCGGGAAGCGCGCCAATAGTCGCGGAGTGTGGAGGGCATGGTCAAAAAAAGGGGCCGCCTTTAGCGGCCCCCCCAGGTTCGAAGTGTCGCCCGGGTCTCAGCGTGCAGCGCTGTCTAGCGTCCGCAGGCGACCCTTGACTCTGTAGACAATGGATCACCTCCTTGGTTGCGGGTGGAACATGAAGTGCGTGAAGAATTGTATCGCCTTTCCCGGTCCGGCGGCAACCCCTGGGCCCTCGGCCCGCGATTGACGTCCCCCCATCGCGCCACGACATTGCCGCGATGCCATCCACAGCGCCCGCTTACCGGGCCGCCGTTCGGCTGGGCGTCGCCCTCGGCTCGCTCGCCGCGCGGTTCGACTCGAAGCTCCGCACCGGCGACCGGGGCCGCCGGGAGGCCGTCGGACGGCTTCGCGCCTGGGGACTGACCCGGCGCGACCGCGCCCGGCCTCTCGTGTGGCTTCATGCCTCGTCGGTAGGCGAAGGGCTGCAGGCGGAAAGCGTCCTGCTGGAGCTCCGGCGGATCCGACCCGACTGCCAGTTCGCCTATACCCACTTCAGTCCATCCGCCACGAGCCTGGCGCAGCGGCTTCCGGCCGATGTCGCCGACTACCTGCCGTACGATCTGCCCGGAGAGACCGACCGCCTGCTCGATGCCCTCGCTCCCAAGCTCCTGGTGTTCTCCAAGCTGGACTTGTGGCCCGAGCTCGCCACACGGGCGGCAGGAAGAGGCATTCCGGTGACCATCGTGGCCGGCACGGTGAGCCCCGGGAGCGGGCGCCTTCGGTGGCCGGCGCGATCGCTGCTGGCACCGGGGTACGCCGTGGTGCACGGCGCCGCCGCTATCTCCGAGGCAGACGGCGAACGGCTGGTCCGGCTCGGCGTGCCGGAGGGGCGGGTCCGCGTCCTGGGCGACCCGCGATTCGACAGCGCGGCGGCGCGGGTGGCCGCCGTCTCGCTCGAAGATCCCCTGCTTCGGTTCGGCCGCGGCTCGCCTACGCTGGTGGCCGGGTCTACCTGGCCGAGGGATGAGGCGGTGCTCCTGGCGGCGTTCGCCGCGGCCCGCGCGCGGCGACCCGACGCGCGCCTCATTCTGGTTCCGCACGAGCCCACCCCGGATCACCTGGCAGCCGTGGAGCACCGAGCGGTGCGTGCCGGGCTCCCGGATCCGGTCCGGCTGGGAGCGGCCGAGGGCCCGGTGCCGCTTCTGCTGGTGGATCGGGTCGGTGTGCTGGCGGCACTCTACGGCGCCGGCAGCATGGCGTACGTGGGCGGAGGGTTCGGCAGCGCCGGACTGCACTCGGTGCTGGAGCCGGCCGCCTGGGCCCTGCCGGTCGCCTTCGGCCCGAGATGGCAGCAGAGCCGGGATGCGGAGCTGCTGCTCGAGGCCCGGGCTGCCAGCGGGTTGGCGAGCCGAAGTACCCCGGCCGCGGGCGAAGAGCTGGCAGAGCTGTGGAAACGATGGATGTTGGACGAAACCGGTCGCGCGGCGCAGGGCCGGCGCGCAGCCGAGGTAGTGAGGGCCGGGCTGGGAGCAGCGCGACGCTCGGCCGAATGGCTGGCGGAGATTATTTCGTGACCACGCCTTCGAAGGTCACCGAGCGCGGCACGAGCAGTCCGGCCGTGAGCACCGTGATGAGGAGATCGGAGAACCGGCTCCGGACCCGGATCTTGACGTCCGCCACCCCGCTGCCGCCGCCCAGCTGTCCCGCGAGCACTTTCCGGAGCGACGGCTGCTTGAGCCGAGCGACGCCCCAGAGCGCGAACACCGCCCTGCTGGTCACGGTGAAGCGGTCGCCCTTGGGGGGCGCCGCCGCCGGCGAGGCGAGGGTCGCGGGCACACCGAGTGTGGTGGCATCGAAGGTCTGGGCGCAGCCGCCGAGAAGGAGTGTCGGGAGCAACAGGGCGGCGGCGAAGACTGCGTGGAAGGAGATCGGGCCTAGGCGGGCGCTCACAGGCCCGGTACTCGGAAGGTGTAATGGGCCCCGATGCCGAACACGCCGGGGTGACTCGACCCGCCGGTGCGCAAGTCGTAGGCGGCCTGCAGTCCGAGCCCACTCAGCAGGTTGAGCTCCAGCCCGCCGCTGAGAGCGAAGTGGGTGTCCGTGTCCGATACGCCGTTCGCCTTGGTTCGAGTCACGTCCACCCGTGGCGCCAGCCAGGGCTTGATGGCGAGCACCGGATTGGGAATCGTGAGCGCGAAGCCGACGCCGACGGGGAAGTGCAGCACGGATACTTCGTCGCTCGCCAGCACCGAAGTGGGAACGCCGAAGGCCAGCGAGGGGGCCAGTGGAGTCACGGCGCTGCTCGGAATCACGCCGCCCTCCGGCTCCTCGTAGCCCACGCCCCCCTGCAAGGTGACGCTCAGCGGTACCAGGGGCCCGCCGAATATCCGCAGATTGCCCGTACCCCCGACCGAGGTGACGCTGCCGGCCGGGCCCTTCGGATTGAAGGTGGAGATCGTTGCGGTGACGCCGAGCGGCCCGAACCCCGCACGTCCGGTGAGGGCGAGCGCGGTCCCCTTCCCCGCGGCGGCATTGGAGAATCCCACGTCTGCGTAGAGGCCGATGCCTCGCCCGATGCCACTGTTGTACACCGGAATCCCGAGGACCTGGGCCCGGGCAGGCGAGGCGCCGACGGTCGCGGCGACCGAGAGGATCAGCGTCAGTACGGCCGCGTGCATCGACTGCCTCATGCGTCCCTCCGGCGAAATGCGGATGCTGCCTGTGGGGTCCGAACGGCGGGGGAAGCTACTTGGGCGCTCGGAAAGAAGTCAACACAAAAGCGCCCGGCCGCAGCGGGTGCGGCCGGGCGCCGAGCGCCACCCCAAGCCTCAGTGAATGTAGGCGAGCGAAATGCCCACGCCGTCGATATCGCCGACGCCGCCGCTCACCCGAAGCGCCAGGTCCTCGCTGAACCGGACGTCCACCCCCAGCCCGAGGGCCGCGTCCACGTCGCTGTTCCCCCCGCCGAATGTCGGCCCCAGGACCGGATGGACATACGGGACAAAGGTGGTATTGGAGCCTTCCAGATTGAATCGTCGACCCAGGCTGATGCCGATGGGGATGAAATATTTGTCGGGGCGATCGCCAACGGATGCTCCGAAGCCCAGGGTAAGAGCGCCGTCGAGTGGGAAGCTCTCGCTATAGGTGAGAATCTGAGTGCGTGCGTCGGCACCGAGGAGAACCTGGGTGCCTGCCGACCCGCTGAGGTCCACGAAGCCGCCCCGGAAACTGATATCGAAGGCACCGTGCCCGTAGCGGTAGAACCCCTCGAGCGCGAAGCTGGCGCCTTCACCTGGGTCGGAGAACGAGCCCCCTATCTCGTGGGTGGTGAACGTCCGATAGGGAGCCTTGAAGACCGGCGTCCCCGTCTCCTGTGCAGCTGATGTCCTCGCGGCTCCCGCCAGCAGGGTCACCGCGAGGATCCCACCGCAGAAGCTACGAAGCATGAGCATCTCCTTGAACGTGTTCGGCGACGACCCGCACTCGATTATCCACGACCTGGAGGAACCCACCTCGTACCGCAAAGCGGCTCACGCTGCCCGCGCGACGCACCGTCAGCGTTCCCTCTCCCAACAACGTCATGAACGGCGCGTGGTTCGGCAGGATGCCGACCTCTCCATCGAAGGCGGGCGCGATGACCGCGTCCGCTTCACCGTCGAACATAGCCGCCTCGGGGGAGATGACCGTGACTTGCATCACGAGCTCGCGAGCTTCTTGGCCTTCTCCACCGCTTCGTCGAGGCCACCCACCATGTAGAACGCCTGCTCCGGCAGATGATCGAACTCGCCCGAGAGCACCCGCTCGAAGCTGCTGATGGTGTCCTCCAGCTTCACGTATTTGCCGGGGAAGCCGGTGAACTGCTCGGCCACGAAGAACGGCTGCGACAGGAAGCGCTGCAGCCGCCGCGCACGGGCCACGATCAGCTTGTCCTCCTCGCTCAGCTCGTCCATGCCGAGAATCGCGATGATGTCCTGCAGGCTCTTGTAGCGCTGCAGGGTGCGCTGGAGGCCGATGGCGACGTTGTAGTGCCGCTCGCCGACGTACTGCGCGTCGAGGATGCGGCTGCCGCTGTCCAGCGGATCGACCGCGGGGTAGATGCCCAGCTCGGAGATCGCCCGGGAGAGCACCACGGTCGCGTCGAGGTGGGCGAACGCGGTGGCCGGCGCGGGATCGGTCAGGTCGTCGGCCGGGACGTAGATCGCCTGGACCGAGGTGATCGAGCCCTTGTTGGTCGAGGTGATCCGCTCCTGCAGGTCGCCCATCTCGGTGGCGAGCGTCGGCTGGTAGCCGACCGCGCTGGGCATCCGGCCCAGGAGCGCGGAGACCTCGGAGCCCGCCTGGGTAAAGCGGAAGATGTTGTCGATGAAGTGCAGCAGGTCCTGCCCGCCGACGTCCCGGAAGTACTCGGCGATGGTGAGCCCGGTGAGGCCCACGCGGAGCCGGGCGCCCGGCGGCTCGTTCATCTGGCCGAACACCAGCGCGCAGGACTTGATGACGTTGCTCTCGGTCATCTCGAGTTAGAGGTCGTTCCCCTCGCGGGTGCGCTCGCCCACGCCGGAGAACACCGATTTGCCGCCGTGCGCCTTGGCGACGTTGTTGATCAGCTCCAGGATGACCTCCGTCTTGCCCACGCCGGCGCCGCCGAAGAGCCCGATCTTGCCGCCTTTGACGAACGGGGCGATCAGGTCGATGACCTTGATCCCAGTCTCGAAGATCTCGGTCTTGGGCTCGAGGT
>JBJMOX010000148.1:0-11836 GCA_045803515.1 Gemmatimonadales bacterium | reverse complement strand
GGCGACCGAGCTCGCGGCGGACAATCCCTACAGTTTCCTCCATGTCGGCCGGTCCGACATCGACCTGCCCGAGAGCGTCGACCCCCACGACCCGCTGATCTACGCCAAGGCGCGCGAGGCGCTCGACCGGTTCAAGGCCGAGGGGATCCTGCTGCGCGAGCCGGAGCCATCGCTCTATCTCTATCGCCAGGAAATGGACGGACGCCAGCAGACCGGCGTGGTCGGCTGCGTCCACATCGACGACTACGAGCAGGACATTATCCGGAAGCATGAGAAGACCCGGCAGGACAAGGAGGACGACCGCACCCGCCACGTGCTCACGCTGGGGGCCAACGCGGAGCCGGTGTTCCTGACCTATCGCGGGCATCGCGAGATCGACACGCTGGCGGACCGGATCGCCCGGACCACCTCTCCGATTTACGATTTCACTGCGCCGGACGGCGTGCGGCACAGCGCCTGGCGGGTGCCCGATCCCGACCGGTTCGTGGACCTGTTCCGGAGCATCCCGCACGCCTACGTGGCCGACGGGCATCACCGGTCGGCCAGCGCCTGGCGCGCCGGCAAGGAGATCCGCTCGCGTCCCCCCGAGCACCGGCGTGAGGGCGAGTACAACTGGTTTCTCGCCGTGCTGTTTCCCGCCAAGCAGCTCCGCATCCTGCCGTACAACCGCCTGGTGCGCGACTTCAACCCGCTGGGCGAAACCGCGGTGCTCGGCAGACTGGCGCGGGTCGGGCGGATGACCGCCACTGACAGCCCGGCGCCGCCGCACCGGGGCAGCTTCGCGGTCTATCTGCCCGGCAGGTGGTATCTGCTGGAGCTCGACGATGCCACCATCGACCGGCGGGATCCCATCGCCTCCCTCGACGTCTCCCTGCTGCAGGACCGCGTGCTCGGGCCCATCCTGGGAATCGGTGACCCGCGCACCGACAAACGGATCGACTTCGTCGGCGGCATCCGTGGCACCGCCGAGCTGGAGCGCCGGGTGGATTCGGGCGAGATGGCGATTGCCTTCTCCATGTTTCCCACCACCCTGGAGCAGCTCATGGCGGTGGCCGACGCTGGGCTGGTCATGCCGCCCAAGAGCACCTGGTTCGAGCCCAAGCTGCGCAGCGGGCTCTTCGTGCATACCTTGTAGGCTCGACCTCGGAGACTGAATTGATGAAGGTGCTGATCGCGGACAAGTTCGAAAAAGTCGGAGTGGACGGACTGAAGGAGCTCGGCTGCACCGTGGTCTCCCGGCCGGATGCCAAGGCGGAGGAGCTTCCGCAGCTCATCCGGGAGACCGATCCGCACATCCTCATCGTTCGGGGCACCAAGGTGAGCGGAGATGCGCTCAAGTCGGGGACCGCGCTCACCCTGGTCATCCGGGCCGGCGCGGGCATCGACACCATCGACGTGAGCACGGCGTCGAGCCTCGGCGTCTTCGTGTCCAACTGCCCGGGAAAGAACTCGATCGCCGTCGCCGAGCTGGTGCTCGGCCTGTTGCTCGCCTGCGACCGTCGGGTGCCCGATCAGGTGGCCGACCTGCGCCAGGGCCGCTGGAACAAGGGCGAGTACAGCAAGGCCCGTGGTCTCCATGGGCGGAGGCTCGGGATCGTGGGCCTGGGCCAGATCGGCCGGGAGGTCGCGCGGCGGGCGCAGGCGTTCGGGATGCGGGTCATCGCCTGGTCGCGGAGCCTCACTCACGAGGAGGCCGACCGGCTGGGTGTGGCGTACGCGGAGACGCCGCTCGACGTGGCGCGCCTGGCCGACGCGGTCAGCATCAACGTGTCGGCCACCGCGGAGACCAGGCACCTGGTGGACGCCGAATTCCTGGCGGCGATGCGGCCGGGCGCCTACCTGATCAACACCTCGCGCGGCTCGGTGGTGGACGAGGCGGCGCTCAGGGAGGCGGTTCGGACCAAGGGAATCCGCGCCGGCCTGGACGTCTTTCAGAACGAGCCGGCAGGCGGCACCGGCGAGTTCGCCAGTGAGATCGTGCAGGAGCCCGGTGTGTACGGCACCCATCACGTCGGCGCTTCGACCGAGCAGGCCCAGGTGGCGATCGCCCATGAGGTGATCCGCATCGTGCAGACCTTTCAGGCCACCGGGGAGGTGCCCAACGTGGTCAATCGGCTGGCGCGCAGCTCGGCGACGCACGTGCTGTCGATCCGGCACCGCAATCGGCCGGGCGTGCTGGCCCACGTCTTCGGGGTGCTGGCCTCGGCCACGATCAATGTCGAGGAAGTCGAGAACATCATTTATCACGGCGCGCAGGCGACGCTGGCGCGGATCCACCTCGACGGCGAGCCGACCAACGGCGCGCTGGAACGGATCCGCGCCGGCAACGCCGACATCATCAGCGTGGAGCTGAGCGAGATCGACGGGAGGAAGCCGACATGAGCGACCGCATCCATAACTTCAGCGCCGGGCCCGCCGTCCTCCCCGAGCCGGTCCTCCGGAAGGCGCAGGAAGCGATCTGGAATGTCGCGGGCAGCGGCATCGGGATCCTGGAGCACAGCCACCGGGGCAAGGTGTTCGACCGGATCCTGGACGAGGCGGAGCGGGCCTGCCGCGAGCTGGCCGGCATTCCCGATAACTACCGGGTCCTCTTCCTCCAGGGCGGCGCATCGCTCCAGTTCTCCATGGTGCCGATGAACCTGCTCCCGGCCGAGCGCACCGCCGATTTCCTGCTCACCGGCGTCTGGGCCCAGAAGGCGGTGAAGGAGGCCAAGATCCTGGGCGGCAAGGTGCACATCGCGGCGAGCAGCGAGTCCACCAACTTCGACCGGATCCCCAAGCCGGAGGAGATCCGCTGGTCGGCCAACCCGGCGTACGCGCACATCACCACCAACAACACCATCTACGGCACCCAGTGGCGGACCGAGCCCGCCGTGCCCGCCGGCGTGCCCCTGGCGGCCGATACCTCGAGCGACATGTACAGCCGGCCGATCGACGTCCGGAAGTACGGCCTGATCTACGCCGGCGCGCAGAAGAACCTGGGCCCCAGCGGCGTGGTGCTGGTCATCATCCGCGACGACCTGATCGAGGCCGGGCCCAAGACCCTGCCCACCATGCTGCAGTACCGCACCTTCGCCGCCGAGCGCTCGCTCTACAACACGCCGCCGACCTTCGGGATCTACGTGGTGGGCGAGGTGTTCAAGTGGATCCAGGCGCAGGGCGGGCTCGCGGCCATGGCCCAGCACAACGAGGCCAAGGCCAGGCTGCTCTACGACTACATCGACAGCAGCGATTTCTTCCGGGGCACGGTGCAGCCGGACAGCCGCTCGCTGATGAACGTCTGCTTCCGCGCGCCGACCGAGGAACTGGAGGCCCGCTTCGTCGCCGAGGCCACCAGGCGCGGACTGGATGGCTTGAAGGGGCACCGCTCGGTGGGCGGGATGCGCGCCAGCATCTACAACGCCTGCCCGCGGGCCGCGGTGGAAGCGCTGGTGGCGTTCATGAAGGAGTTCGAGATGGCCAACCGCGCGGCGGCCGCGCGGAGTTGAGCGGAAGGGTCAGCTGGCGGCGAGCGCCTGGATCAGCTCCTCATTGGTCTTGGCGCGGCGCATGTCGGTGAGCAGGTCGTTCATCGCATTGATCGCCGACATCCCGGCGATCCGCTGCCGCAGGAGGCGGGTGACGGCGAGCGCCTCCTGGGAGAGCAGCAGCTCCTCCCGCCGGGTGGCGCTCGCCACCAGGTCGATCGCCGGGTAGATCCGCCGCTCCGCCAGCTCCCGGCTCAGCACCAGCTCGCTGTTGCCGGTGCCCTTGAACTCCTCGAAGATCACCTGGTCCATCCGGCTCCCGGTGTCCACCAGCGCGGTGGCGATGATGGTGAGCGAGCCGCCGCCCTGCGACGGGTCGATCTTCCGGGCGCTGCCGAGAAAGCGCTTCGGCTTCTCCAGGGAGGTGGCGTCGAGGCCGCCGGAGAGCGTCCGGCCGGTGCCCTTTTCGACCGTGTTGTACGCCCGGGCCAGCCGGGTGAGCGAATCGACGATCAGCACCACGTCCTCGCCCAGCTCCACCCGCCGTCGGGCCCGCTCCAGGATCAGCTCCGCCGCGGTCACGTGTTGGGAGGCGGGGTTGTCGAAGCTCGATGCCACCACCTCGCCCACCCCGGCCGACTCCATCTCGAAGACTTCCTCCGGCCGCTCGTCCACCAGCAGGATGAGCAGCTCCGCCTTGGGGTAGTTGGTCGCCACGCCCTGGGCGATCGACTGCAGGACCATCGTCTTCCCCGCCTTGGCCGGGGCCACGATGAGCGCGCGCTGTCCCTTGCCGAAGGGGCAGAGGATGTCGATCACCCGGTTGGTGAAGTCGGGCTGTCCCTGGCGGACCAGTCCGCACTCGAGCCGTAGCTGCTCGTTTGGGTGAATCGCGCCCAGCCGGTTGAAGTCGAGGCGCCGGCGGACTTCTTCCGGCGGGCGACCATTGATGGCGGTCACCCGCTCCAGCGTGGCTGCCCGGCCTTTGCCCCCCGGACGGGTCGCGCCGTCGATCTCGTCGCCGGCGCGAAGCTCGAACTGGCGAATCACCCGCTCGCCCACATGCACGTCGCCGTTGGAGGGGAGATAGCCCGCGTCGCGGCGCCGGAGGAATCCGCTGCTTTTCCCGGCAAGCTCCAGAATGCCGAGCATCAGGCTGCGGCCACGGAGCGCTTGATCCGATACAGAATGGCGGAGAGACCCTGGGTCCGGGTCATGCCGAGGGTCTCACTCAGGCCCAGCTGGTCCAGCAGATCGTCGGGAATGGCGGCCACCTGTTCTGGGGGGAGTCCGTCCAGGGTTCGGGCAAGGAGAGAGATGAACCCGCGCACCGTGGGCGATTCCCGCGGCACGTCGGCATGGATGTGCACCTGCCCGTTCTCGACCTCGACCCAGAGGAAGACCGGCGTCTGGCACTCGTCAACCCGGGCATGGCCCAGCGCCTTCTCCTCCTCGTAGCGCGCCGGAAGCGGCGGGAGCTTGCGGGAATAATCCAGCAGGGTCTCCAGCCGCGTGGTGCGGTCGGCGGCCTTGAAGCGTGGGATGAGGGTCTCGAGGGTGGGCATCAGGAGCTCAGTGGGTAGTTCTTCATCGGGAGAATAGTGTCACGGTCCGGGGCTGGTTGGTACCCCTGCCCGGACGGTGGAATGCGCGGTATCGTTGAGCCCATGCGGCCTTCCGCTCGGCGCGTGTTCACCGCCGCCGTCCTGCTGCTCGCGGCGGCAGTGCCCGGCGTGCTCGGAGCCCAGGGCAGCCGGCTCGGCACCCTGCGCTTCCCCAACTCCGGTGCCCCCGGCGCCCAGCGTCCGTTCATCCGCGGCGTCCTCCTGCTCCATAGTTTCGAATACCCTTCCGCGGCCGAAGCGTTTCGTGAGGCGCAGAAGGCCGATCCCGGGTTCGCCCTGGCCTACTGGGGCGAGGCGATGACCTGGACGCATCCGGTGTGGAACCAGCAGAACGTCGATTCCGCCAGAGCCGCGCTCCAGCGCCTGGGTCCCACCCCGGAGGCTCGACGTGCCAAGGCCCACACCCGGCGCGAGCAGGACTACCTCGGGGCAGTCGAGACCCTCTACGGCGAAGGCTCCAAGCCGCGCCGGGACACGCTGTACTGCGCGGCGATGGAACGGTTGTCCGCGGCGCATCCGGAGGATCTCGAAGCCGAGGCGTTCTACGCCCTGGCGCTCCTGGGACTGAGCCAGGGAACCCGCAACGTGCCGACCTACATCCGGGCGGGCGTGCTGGCGGAAGACGTGTTCCGGAAGAATCCCGATCACCCTGGCGCCGCCCACTACGTCATCCATGCGTTCGACGACCCGGTGCACGCGCCGCTCGGGCTGCGGGCGGCGCGGGCCTACTCGAAGATCGCCCCCGACGCTCCCCACGCGCAGCACATGACCAGCCACATCTTCGTGGCCCTCGGCATGTGGGACGAGACCGTCGCCGCCAACGTGATCGCCTCGGGGCCCGATCCCAAGAGCTGGCCCCCCGGGCACTATACCGCGTGGCTCGACTACGGCTACCTGCAGCAGGGGCGCCCGGATGAGGCCAGGCGGCTGATCGAGACCATCCGTCCAAACCTGGGGGATCCACCCAAGGTCGGCCGGCGCCTCTATCTGCTGGACATGCGGGCGCAGTACCTGGTGAACAGCGGCCGGTGGGACGACTCGATCACGACCTGGCCCGTCAGCAGGGAGGACGTGGACTCGGCCGAGCTGGGCGTCGACGCGTTTGCTCTGGGGTACGCGGCGCTCGAGCGGGGCGACCGGGCCGCCGCGGATAGCCTCGCCGGGACGCTCGCGGCCCTCGCCAAGCCCGCCCCGGCCGGTGGGTACGGCAGCACTCCCGGCGTATTGCCCATTCTGGAGAAGGAGCTCCGCGCTCTGCTCCGCCTGGACTCGGCGCCCGACACGGCGGTGGCGCTGCTCCGGCAAGCCACCGCGCTGGAGGATGCGCTGCCGGTGGAATTCGGCCCTCCGGAGGTGGTGAAGCCGTCGCACGAGCTGCTCGGGGAGGTGCTGCTCGGCCTGCGGCGTCCGGCGGATGCGCAGGCTGAATTTGTCCGCGCCCTGGCCCTCGGCCCGCGCCGCTCGCTTTCGCTGCTCGGCCTCGCGCGCTCCGCTCGAGCGGCGGGTGACCAGGCAGTCGCCACGCAGGCCTACTCCGATCTGCGGCGCGTGTGGCACGGCGCCGAGCCCGGCCTTCCGGGTCTGGCGGAGGTGACGGGAGCCAGCGCCTCTGCGCACTGAGGCGTCCGAGGCGCCGCTCGCCGGTCTGGCCCGGCGGGGGCTCCCGGCCTTCCCCGGCTGGCGCGCGGCACTGGGCCCGGGAATCGTGTGGATGGCACTCGCCCAGGGCAGCGGTGAGCTGATCTGGTGGCCCTACATGGTGGCGAAGTACGGTCTCACCTTTCTCTTCCTCCTCGTCCCCGCCTGTCTGCTGCAGTATCCGCTCAACGTCGAGATCGGCCGCTATACGGTGATCACCGGCGAGAGCATCTTCCACGGCTTCATTCGTCTGGGACGCGGCTTCGGGATCTTCGTCTGGGTGCTGATGACGCTGTCCTTCCTCTGGTTCGGCGCCTTCGCCTCGGCGGGCGGGACCGCGATGGCGGCGCTGACCGGCTTCCCGGCCGGCTGGAGCCCGCGCGGGCAGACGCTCTTCTGGGGGTACGCCTCGATCGCCGTCTTCCTGCTCGCGATCACACTGAGCCGGGTGGTCTACGCGCTGATCGAGGGATTCATGAAGGCCGTGGCGCTGATCACCGTCGTGGGCCTGCTCTGGGCATGTCTCCAGCCCACGGTGCTCGCCTCCTTGCCGAGCTTCCTGGCCGGACTCCTGGGTCCGAGCCGGCCGATGCCCCGGCCATGGGACCCGTCGGACGCGACCAAGCTGCTCACCGCGATCACCTTCGCGGGTCTGGGCGGGTTCTGGATTCTGCTGTACTCCTACTGGCTGCGGGAGAAGGGAAGCGGCATGGCCGCGCACGTCGGCCGCATCACCGGACCGATGGCCGGCAAGTCCGAGCCGGTGCCGACCGACGGCTGGCTCCCGGCCGACGATTCGGAGACCCGGGTGCGGTGGCAGGCGTGGCGACGCTATCTCACGGTCGATGCGCTGGTCGGCATCTGCGGCAATCTCGCGACCACGCTCATGACCTGCCTGCTGGCCTGGGCGCTCCTCTTTCCCCAGGGTCTGCTGCCGAAAGAGTACGAGCTCGCGGTGGTGCAGAGCCGGTTCTTCGAGGTGAGCTGGGGGCCGATCGGACGGGTGATCTTCCTGATCGTGGCGGCCGCGTTCCTGGCCGATACCTGGCTCGCCACGGCTGACGGCGTGAGCCGGATGCAGGCCGACATCGTGCAGACCCTGTTCCCGCGGAGCCGCCGCATCGAGCTCCGGCACTGGTACTTCATCTTCCTCGGCCTGCTGACTGTGGTGACCTGCTTCACCATGCTGCTCAACGCCCCGGGGCCGCTGATTCTGATCAGCGCGGTGATCGGGTTCGCGGGGACGGTGATCTTTCCGGCGGCGCTGTACTACCTCAACTACCGCCTGCTGGCGAGCGCGCTTCCCGAGTGGGCGCGGCCTCGTCCGGTGGAGCTCTGCCTGCTGGCGATCAGCTTCGTTGCCTACTTGAGTCTCGCGGCCGCGTACCTGTGGCAGACATTTGGGTGATGCACCTCGAAATCGAGCAGCCGCCGTGATCTCACCCCTTCGAAGCGCACTGCAGCGACCGGAGGGTTCGCCGCGCCCCACCGGCTGCGGTGGCATGTCCAGCTACCGAGTGACCCCGCTTGACGGACCCCGCATCGGCCATGTATAGATATACATAGCTATGTCGACCACCCGCCCGTCCCTCAGCATTATTCCACTCCGACTCTCTGCCGGAGGCGGCGCCCGAGCACGCGGATAGCAGCACCATCCCGAGCACACCAGCGAGACGCGGCCTCTCCCGATCGAGAGGCCGCATTGTTTTCCCCGAACCGAGACCCGCGCCGATGACGCCGCTCCGCCTGTACGACACCACGCTCCGCGACGGCACCCAGCGCGAGGGCCTCTCCCTCTCGGTCGACGATAAGGTGAAGATCGCCCGCGCGCTCGACCGGCTCGGCGTGAGCTACATCGAGGGCGGCTGGCCCGGATCCAACCCCAAGGACGCCGACTTCTTCCGCCGGATCCGCGAGGTGCCGCTCGCTCGTGCCAGGGTCGCGGCCTTCGGAAGCACCCGCCGGGCGGGGATCCGTTGCGCGGACGACGCCAGTCTGCTCGCCCTGGTCGAGGCGGACACACCGGTGGTGACGCTGGTGGGCAAGAGCTCGACACTTCACGTCGACCGAGTCCTGGAGACGAGCCGGGAGGAGAACCTGCGCATGATCGGGGAGAGCGTCGCGTTCTTCAAGCGGTTGGGCCGGGAGGTGATCTACGACGCGGAGCACTTCTTCGACGGCTCCCGGCTGGATGCCCGCTACGCGCTCGCCACCCTGTGCGCCGCGGCCGACGCGGGCGCGGACGTGGTCGTGCTCTGCGATACCAACGGTGGCGAGCTCCCCGATGTCGTGGGAGCGCGCGTCGCCGAGGTCCGGACCCGCATCTCTACGCCGCTGGGCATCCATCCTCATAACGATGCCGGACTCGCCGTGGCGAACGCGCTGGCCGCCGTCCGCGCGGGCTGCGTTCAGGTCCAGGGCACCATCAACGGCTATGGGGAGCGCTGCGGCAATCTGGACCTGGTGCCCCTCATCGCCACGCTGCAGCTCAAGCTGGGCTACGAGGTGTTGTCACCCGAGGCGCTCCGCCGGCTCACCGAGGTCTCCGCCTTCGTCGCGGCCGTCGCCAACCAGCATCCCGATCCCCACGCGCCCTACGTCGGCCGGAGCGCGTTCGCCCACAAGGGCGGCATCCACGTGGCCGCGATCGCCAAGGTGGCCGAGAGCTATCAGCACATCGACCCGGCGCTGGTGGGAAACGAGATGCGGGTGGTGGTGAGCGAGGTGGCCGGTCGGCGCAACGTGCGGCTCCGGGCCGAGGCGCTCGGGCTCACCGCGGGGGAGAACGAGGCGCCGGTGCTCCAGCGGATCAAGGAGCTGGAGCACCTCGGATTTCAGTTCGAGGCCGCGGAGGGATCGTTCGAGATGCTGGTCCGGCGCGCCGCACCGGACTACCACCCGCCGTTCGAGCTGCTGGACTTCACCGTGATCGTGGAGAAGCGCGGGGCCGACCAGGTGATGTCCCAGGCCACCGTCAAGATGCGGGTGGGCGACCAGGTGATGCACACCGCCGCCGAAGGCCACGGGCCGGTCAACGCCCTCGATTTAGCCGTGCGGAAGGCGCTCCTGCCGCACTACCCCGCGCTCGCCGACGTTCACCTGGTGGACTACAAGGTGCGCATCGTCGACGAGCACCTGGGTACCGGGGCGCGCCCCCGGGTGATCATCGAGTCCGGCCGAGGCGCCGAGCGGTGGAGTACGGTCGGCTGCTCGGAGAACATCATCGAGGCCAGTTGGCTGGCGCTCTGTGACGGGCTGGAGCTGGGGCTGCTGCGGGCGACAACGTAGCGGGTTCATCCCGATCGCAGCCCGGGTCCGGTCCCGTTGAGAAGATCCCTCGCTCCGTTCGGGATGACAGTTCCCAGGTCATCCCCCATCAAGCCGGCCGCCGCTCCCGCTCCAGGAGCGCCCGCTTTCGCTCGACTCCCCAGCGGTAGCCCCCCAAGGCGCCGTCCTCCCGCACCACCCGGTGGCAGGGGATCACCAGGGCCAGACGGTTGCTGGCGCAGGCCTGCGCCACCGCCCGGGCCGCCGCCGGCTGACCCAGCTCGCGAGCGATCTCCGAGTAGGAGCGGGTGGCACCTCGCGGGATGCGCTGGAGCACCTCCCAGACCTTCCGCTGAAACGCCGTGCCGCGGACGTCCAGCGGAAGCTGCGCCGTGTCCCCGGCTCCCTCCAGATGATCCACCACGGCGCGGGCCCATGCCTCCAGCTCGCCATTGCCGCGCTCGATCTCGGCCGCGGGGTATTCGCTCCGGAGCGCGGTCTCCAGCGCCCCGGCGTCATCGCCCAGGGTGACGGCGCAGAGACCGCGCTCCGTGCCCGCCACCAGCAGTTGCCCCGCCTCCGTCGGCACCACGGTGTAGGCGATGCGCACGCCCTGCCCGCCGCGGCGGTAGGTCGCCGGCGTCATGCCCAACCGCGCGCGGGAGTGGTCGTACGCCCGGCTCGGCGAGGAGTACCCGGCATCGTAGGTCGCTCGTGACACGCTTTTGCCCTCCTTCAATCGGGACTTCATCCGCTCCAGCCGCCGCGCGCTCGCGTACCCCTTCGGCGTGGTGCCGGTCAGCCGCTTGAACGTCCGCTGCAGATGATAGGGACTCATCCGTACTTCCCGGCCAAGTCGCTCCAGGGTCACGGTTTCGTCCAGGTGTTGCTCGAGATAGGTCTGGGCGGCCCGGATCCGCCGCCTGGCGGCCGTCTCAGGGTCGCGCGGGCGGCACCGCTGGCAGGCCCGATAGCCCTCCGCCTCGGCCTCGGCGGGCGATGGAAAGAACCGCACGTGCCGCCGGTGGGGCCGCCGGGAAGGGCAGGAGGGACGGCAATAAATCCGGGTGGAAGCCACGGCGTAAACGAAGAGCCCATCGGCGGATGTGTCACGATCCTGCACCGCCGCCCAGCGGCCCTCGTCATCAGTCGAACGTTGGAGTAACATGGGCAGTATGGTAGCACCCGCAGGGTGACGGCACCATCCGGATCTTGCGCTCAAACCAGCCGGGATGCACGATCCCAGGGAACCTCCGTCGCGCTGGAATCGTTCCAGTCAGGTCTCCGGTCAGGTCCCGCCGGGCGACTGTGGCGCCGGACACGGGCAGAACCGCCGGCCCGCCAATATTGGGCTCACAGTCTATTCTGACCGCTCGTTCCCCGATCGGTGAGGAGTGGCGCCGATGACGGCCGCCGTTGCGCCCCAGGGCACAGATCCGAGGACCATCGCCGGCGAGCTGCTGGAGGCACGCGAGCGCACCCTCCTGCTCGTGGCTCCGCTCACCGACGAGGACCTCCGCCGCCAGCACGACCCGCTGATGAGTCCCATCCTCTGGGATCTGGGGCACATCGCCCATTTCGAGGAGCTCTGGCTCACTCGCAACCTCGACGGCCCCATCGAGTTCGTCGAGATGCCGGGGCTGTACAACCCCTTCGAGCACCCCCGGAGCACCCGGGGCGGGCTGGCGCTGCCCGGCTTTCGGCGCTGCCGCGCGGTGATGGACGAGATCCGGAGCCGGGTGCTTGCCCGGCTCGCCTCGGTGGAGCTCGGCGGAGCCGAGCCGCTGTTGAGGGAAGGATTCGTCTACCGGATGGTGCTGCAGCACGAATACCAGCACG
>JBJMOX010000147.1:0-11932 GCA_045803515.1 Gemmatimonadales bacterium | reverse complement strand
TGCCGCCGAGCACGCCGGCCAGCATCTCAACCTCGCGGTGGTCGCAAAGGCCCCGCTTGGGCGCGTCCTCACCTTCGCGAAGGAGCGGGGCTGGCGGCGGCTCCGGCTTCTGAGCTCGGCCGACAATACCTACAACCACGATTACCACGGCGAGACCACCGAAGGTTGGCAGCGGCCGATGCTGAACGTGTTTCACCGGGACGGGGAGAAGATCCGCCACTTCTGGGCCTCGGAGCTCCTCTATGCGCCGACCGACTCGGGACAGGACCCGCGCCACGTGGGCACGCTGGAGCCGTTCTGGAACCTGCTGGACTTTACTCCGGAGGGACGACCGACCGTCTGGGATGAGCAGATGAGCTATCCGCCGGCGAGCACGCGCTAAGCTGTCCGCAGGGACTACTGGCAGCCCGCCTCGAAACGAGCGCCCGCCAGAATGGGCAGTAGACCGTGTCGATGCGAACGGCAATTCCGCACGATGGGCATAGGGTACCGACCCAGGGGGAACCGCTATAGACGAAATTGAAGGCCTGCTCGCTTATCTCCAGAGACGTGCGGTCGGCGCTAAGTCGCGTCAGCTGCAGTATGTAACGACCGGGTACTAGGCTGTCGGCCAGCGCTGCGTCGACCCCGGCAGGCGCCACTGCATACTGGACAGGACTCTCGATGCTGTTCTGATCCGGATTGGCCCCAATGTGCCATTTGACGCTTTCGCTCTCCAGCACCGACAGCGTGTTGACGTCGCACCCGCTCGGCTCCCAGGCGAAGGTCAGGGGCGAACTGGTGACCGTAATGGCGAGCGGGGGATCGCACCGGCCGAGATCGTCCGGATCAGTCCCACAGCTGCCGGCGAAGCTCGCGACAAGCAGGGGGGCGACAAGCCTAAGCAGATGCCGTGGGGAGAGAGTCACAGGCGGCGGGCAACCTGGTCGGGTCGTTCCTCAACCAGGTAGAGGCGCTGGTGCGGAGCGGGCGCCTGTCTGATGCCGACGCGCAGCCGCTCCGGGACCAGGCCACCTGCGTGGCCGCCCAACTCGGCGTGTGAGCACCCGCTGGAGGCGGAGAGCGGTCCCCAGCATCGATCAGAAGAAGGTCCCGTTCACGTCGTTCCCGTACTTCTGCCACTCAGCCTTGGTGCGGCGGTCGTTCAGCCACATGAATGGCTTGGTGTCTGAACCCATGTCGTAGGAGTTACTGACGTAGCGGTTGTTCCGGCTAGTGTAGGTCAAATCGCTTACCCCGCTGGACAGCCCGGAGATGCCTCCAGATGGTACCCGCACCGTGTTGTGGTGAACGTACATGTTCTTGAGGTTGCTGGAGTAGTCTACTCCATCATGGGTCCGTTTCTGCTGAATGCCGACGATGCCCTGCTTGTTGTCCAGCACGGTGTTCCCGTAGACCGTGGCATTCGCGGAGGCGGAGATCAGAATGCCGGCTCCGGTGATCCAGGTCCGGGCAAAGCCATTCTTGGTGGCGGTGTTGTTGCGGATCGTGATGTCATAGCCGATCTCGTGCATGATGCCGGCGCCCGAGTTCGCGGTGACGACATTGTTTTCCACCAGGGCGTAGATGTTCGCGATATCGGTCCAGATGCCGTTGCCCTGATTGTCATGTACCTTGTTGCCGCGCACCGTGAGCCAACGGGTCTTGATGAACTTGGCGCCGCCGAGCACGTTGCCGAAGGGATAGATCTTGAGGTAGTTGTTGAAGGAGATCTCGTTCCCTTGCACCAGCACCGAATCGCCGCCGCCGCCGGAAATGCCGATCTGCTTGTTGTGATGAATGAAGCTGTTCAGCACCTTCGTCTTATTACCGAGCTTGATGCCCCCGTGTTCGTTGTAGCGAATCTCACAATTCTCGATGACCCAGCCCGTCGAGCTTCCGAACTTCAGGTCGCCGGCCCGGATCGCGCCGTACTGGTCGGGGGAGTTGTAGTGCTGGATGACGAGACCTTTGATGTGCACGTCACGGGGGAAGGGGCCGATAGTATCCTGGTCGAAGGCGAAGAGCGTCGTGCCCTTGCCGTCGAGAATGGACCCCGCCTCACCAACGAACCAGCTTCCATTTTTCGGCACAACCTGTTGGTTGTAATAGGTGCCCTTCTTGATCAGAAACCGAGTTCCCGCAGGATAACTGTTTACCTTGGCCTGAATGTTCTGGCCAGGATAGATGGAAATAAGCGTCGTGCTTGTGGCCGACTCCGGAGGCTGCTCGGTGCCACCCGGTGGAGCAGTCGGACCTGTTTCCCTGCCGGAATTGCAGCTGGCATCGAGGAGCGTAGCCGCGACAAGCAGCAGTAAGCGGATGGGTCGGAAGCAGCGGTATGAGGTAGGGCCGGCGCGGTGGACCAGCTTGAACCTGGCAGTCATGTGGAAACCGCCTCTTTTTGATGTTCCAAGCGGCGGTGCATGCTCGCAGCCGCAGGCGTGCGCCGCCAATAGGATGGCAGGCCGACTAGTCAATTCGCGATACTCAGCGCTCCAGAACTGGGGGCCTTACGAACCCACAGATTAACAAGTTGTCAGTACTTGTGCAATGAATTGCGGGGACAATGCGGGCCCGGCGTCCGACCAAGAGCGCGCCGCTTGCCCGGTCCCCGGCGCCGAGCGATGTTACTCGCTCGGCTGCGCGAGCATGGCAAACTTCAACACAGAACTACGGGGACCGCTGCAATCTCGCTGGCACATCGGAGTCTTCGCGCTACCTTGAGAGCCAGTCTGATCCGCCTTGGGTACTGCTCGAGGCCGAAATTCCTAATCATTGGCACACAGAAGGGGGGTACCGTCGCTCTGCGCAAGTACCTCGCTCGGCATCCGGACATTGTACCGGCGAGGAAGAAAGAGATCGGCTACTTCGATCAAGACATACTATACCGCAGAGGGGACAGCTGGTACCACGGTCATTTCCCACTCCCGCATAGGCTTGGACGTCGCGGTGTTACCTTCGAGGCCACGCCAGAATATCTCTACTATCCCAAAGCGGCTCAACGAATCTTTTCGTATGATCCGGACCTGAAACTCATAGTGCTCCTAAGAGAGCCCATTGAACGCGCCTTTTCGGCATGGAACATGTTTCGAACCCTGCGGTATGAACATCCCGACTACCTGCGGGCAATCCTACCGGAATGTGATCAGATGCTTCGGGAAGCGATAGTTCAGATGCTGTCGAGCGACCCCTTCCCAGAGTTTGATGAGGCCGTTCGAGATGAAATAAACGGAATGGTCGCCAACAATTCAGCGCTCGAACCCAGCTATGTACGACGTGGAATTTATCATGAGCAGTTGCTGCGATATCTGAGATGCTTCGCGCGCGAACAGATCTTGATACTTGAAAGCGCACGCCTAAGGCGGGACCTCGCCAATGTTCTTCCTGAAGTAGTTCAATTCCTGGGTTTGCCGGAGTACACGGGGTATCGGGTGGATCAATCTTTGTTTCACGTTGGCCAGTATGAACACCGGATGGCTGACGAGACTCGTGCGTTCCTTGGTGAATTCTACAAACCGCACAACGAAAAGCTCTGGGAGTTGCTCGGTCGTGACTTTGGCTGGTAGCGAACGGGCGGAAGGGTCCTCGAGGCTTTCGGGTCTACGCGGTGCCAGGCACCTGCATCGGTATACGTCCGACCAGGGCCGGCGAGGGTCGTGCCTTCCGCCTCATCGGTGGACCGAGAGCACCGCAATGGAGAGGTACTCGGCCACCACGGTTGTCCAGAGCATGAGCCGCCGCATATTCGGTTTGGACACGAGCGCCCGGCAGAACGGACAGTAGACCGTATCAGTGCGAACAGCGATTCCGCACGAGGGGCAGCCGATCGTCGGCATCGTGCATCCTCCACAGCGGATTCCTCAGGGAGAGGGAGAATCGCTCAGGGGACGTGAGCCGTCAAGTGGTCGGGGGAGTCTCGCCTTCCGGGCACTCACGATCTCGGTATTCATCCCCCCCCAGTGCAGCGTTCCGGCGAACCGGCCGTGCTCCATCTTGATGCACTTGTCCATGACGACCGCGAGCCCCGCGCCGAGCGCGAGCTCGGCCGCTTCGAAGTTCACGATGCGGAGTTGGAGCCAGAGGGCCCGCGCACCGATCGCCACCGCCTGCCTGGCGACGCCGAGTGCCTCGACCGGCGGACGGAAGACGACGACCAGGTCGACCGTCTCCGGGATGGCGGCAAGCTCCGGATAGACGACTTCATTCAGGATGCGGCCACCGCGCGGATTCACCGGCACGATCCGATACCCCACGTGCCTCAGATAGCTCCCCACGAAGTGGCTGGCCTTCTGCGGCTCGCTGGACAGCCCGACGATGGCGATGGTCCGGGTCTCCGCCAGCAGCCGGCGGATGGTGGTCACATGCTGGTAGCGCCGCCGCTCAGCCGGGGTGAGCGCGGTGTTCAGGCCGATGTCGCATGCAAGGCTTGATCCAGGTCCCACAGCAGGTCCTCCAGGGTTTCGAGCCCCACCGAGAGCCGAATCAGCTCCGGCGCCACGCCGGCCCGTTCCAGCTCCGCTTCGCTCAACTGTTGATGGGTGGTGGACGCGGGATGGATCACCAGGCTCCGGGCGTCGCCCACATTGGCGAGGTGGGAGAAGAGCTGAAGCGACTCGATGAACCGGCGGCCCGCGGCGCGCGCATCGGAGGCGCCGGCGCGGAGCCCGAACGCGAACACGGCACCCGCCCGACCGCCGAGATACTTCTGGGCCAACGCGTGGTCCGGATGATCCTCGAGGCCGGCGTACGAGACCCAGGCGACGCGCGGATGAGCCCGCAGAAAGTGCGCAACCGCCATGGCGTTGGCCACATGGCGATCCATCCGGAGCGATAACGTTTCCAGGCCCTGCAGCAGCAGGAAGGCGTTGGTCGGGGAAAGGCAGGCACCGGTGTCGCGCACGGTCTCCGCCCGCGCCTTCATCAGAAAGCCGTAGTGGCCGAAGGTGTCATAGAACCGGAGCCCATGGTACGACGGCGAGGGTGCCGCGACGGTGGGAAAGTCGCTGTAGTCGAACCGCCCGGATTCCAGAATCACGCCGCCGATACTGTTGCCGTGGCCTCCGATGAACTTGGTGGCGGAGTGGAGCACGATCGTGGCACCCCAGTCGATCGGCCGGCAGAGGTAGGGCGTGGCGAAGGTGTTGTCCACCACCAGAGGGATCCGGTGCGCATCGGCCAGCGCAGCGATGGCCACGAGGTCCAGAATGCTGCCCCGCGGATTCCCGATCGTCTCGCCGTACAGCGCACGCGTCTTCGGCGTGATGGCCTGCTCCCAGGCGTCGAGGTCCGTGGGGTCCACGAACCGCACCTCCACCGAGAGCTTCCGGAAGGTATGCGTGAGCTGGGTGACGGTTCCGCCGTAGAGATGGGCCGACGCCACGACCTCGTCGCCCGGAGAGAGCAGGGTCATCAGCGCGACGAACTGCGCGGCCATCCCGCTCGCTGTCGCCACCGCGCCGGTGGCGTTCTCCAGCGAAGCAACGCGCTCCTCCAGGACCGCCGTGGTCGGGTTGGCGATCCGGGTGTAGATGTGGCCGTATTCCTTGAGCTCGAAGAGCTGAGCCGCCGTGTCCACGTCGTCGAAGACGTAGGACGTGGTCTGGTAGATCGGCACCGCGCGCGAGCCGGTGAGCCCGTCGGGGATGTGGCCGGCGTGGAGCATCCGGGTCTCGAAGCCGAAGCGGTGGCTCACAGGCGGATGAACTCCGCAACCGCCGGATCCGCGCGCAGCCGAGCGAGAGCGCCGGCGTCGGGCCGCTCGGGGAGGTCGCGGGTGCAGTCCACCATGCAGAGGAACCCGAGCGGCTCTGCCCCCGTCGCCCGAAACTGGTGCCAGGTGAGGGGCGGCACGCGCACCAGGTCGTGACTCGTGAGGTCAATGAGCCGATCGCCCACCAGGGCTCGGCCCCCACCACGGATCACCACGATGGCGTGCTCGTGCTGGTGCCGCTCCAGCGAGGAGTATCCCTCCGGTTGGATCTCGAAGTAGCGGAGCTGACATCCCAGTCGCTCTCCTCCATCGAAAAGCAGCTGCCGGGTGATTCCCGCGAAGTGGGTCCCACCCGGCTTGTAGGCGGAGACGGGGATGCCTTCCCAGCGGAACGGATCGGTCTGTCGGATGTGGATGCTCATGCCACTGCAGGTCCCTCGGAGGCGACCCTGGCCACCTCGTTCACCAGGGCCTTGGTCCGATCGAAGAGTGCGTCACCCGCCTCGTACAGGCTTCCGCCGATCAGGAGGATGCAGTCCGGGCCGTAGAACGTGAGGAGATCTCTCACCTGGTCGACGCGGATCCCGCCAGCCGGCACGGGAAACGCTGGTTGGACGAAGGCACCGGGCTCCCGGAGCGCCCCGGCCAGACCCCGGCAGGTCTCCAGGCTGTAGCTGAATCGGCCGCCGGCGTGGGGAAAGATGACCGCGTCGGCGCCGTACCACCGGAACAGCTTCCCGAATAGTACTGGTTCCGCGACCCGCAGCCCACCGCCACATGCCGGATGAGCGAAGATCGGAAGCCCATCGGCCGCACTCGCGAGCTGATGCAGCAGCGGCAGGCCAACGATGATCGGCGAGATCATGACGGCCGGGGCGCCGGCGGCCCGGGCGAACTCGAGCTGCTGCAGCACCCGGTCAGGGGTCCCCATGAGGTTTGGAACGTAGAGCATCCGACGCCCCGTGTCGTCCGCCGTGTCCTCCACGGCTCGGAGGCAGGCCTCCACTCTCGCCTGGAACCGGCAGAAGGCGTGGTCGGCGAGCCCGTGATCGTCCTTGACGATATCGATGCCTGCCCGCCCAAAGGTGCGGCACAGGCCGGCGAGCTGCTGGGGGCCAAACCCCATCGGCTTGAGGGCGCTGGCGAGGAGCGGGCGGGTCTCGACTCCCGTGAGCTGCCGTAACCCGGAGATCCCCAGCCGTGGTCCGGGAAGCCAGGCGGAAGCCTGGTCGGGCAGGTTCACATCCGTCAGCATCACGTCGGGCTGAAGGGAACAGTTGCCGAAGACCACGTTCAGGAGCTGGGCAGGATCGAGGGCCGTGGTGGCGAGAGGGTGGGCAATCTCGACCCGGAAGCGGCCCGGGCCAAGGGCCTCGATCAGCTCGACCTGGCCGAGGATGTGGTCCCAGACCCAGCGATCGCGGATGGCGGCGCGAGGCAACTCGACGGCCTGCTCCAGGAGGAGCGCCTCGGCCCGAGCCTCGATCCCCGCCGGTGGCGACTGGACGACGTAGGTGACGCGGAGACAAGGGTCCGCTCGCGACTCGGGGGGTGCCATGCAGGGTCCTTGGGTGGTGGTGGACACTCTACGTTACCCTGCTCCGAGGACTCTCTGAAAGACCTCGGAATCGTGGCGTGTGGGCTGGACGCCGTCCCCCTCGGGTGAGAGATTGCCGATATGGGCGAACGCGATCTGACTGCGCTCTACCGTTATCCCCTCACATCCGCCGCCGAGCCGTCCAGCTGACACAGGCATGGAGTCGCTGGCGACGCGGGTGTGCCCGGCGGGTGAGGAGCATCACCGCCGTCGTTCTCTTCCTTGCCGGAAGCTCCTTCGTGCTGATGGCCGGGCGGGCGATCGCTCTTCCCGGCCTGCAATACGACGAGATCCTCTTCGTGAACGCCGCCACGGGAGGGCCGACCAACGGCCTCTTCGTACGGCGCATTCTGGGCCTGCCGCTGATGGTCATGCCGTACATGGGGGCCCTCAAAGCGTACCTCTATTATCCGGTCTTCAAGCTCTTCGGAGTGTCCCCCGCAACCAGCCGGTGGCCCGTCATCATCCTGTCATTGGTAACACTCGGCTTGCTCTACGGGGTCGCCCGGACCTCCTTCGGCCGATTGACGAGTGCCCTCCTGGTCCTGGTCGTGGCGGTGGACCCGGCGTTCATCTACACCACCAAGCTCGACGTCGGCCCCACCGCCCTGATGATGTTGCTGAAGCTTGCCGCGTTGTTCTTCGCGCTTCGAACGGTGACCACTGGCTCGCCTCGTTATCTGTGGGGACTGAGCGCAACCTGCGCGCTCGGCATTTTCGATAAGTTGAACTTCATCTGGTTCGTGATCGCCCTGGGAATCGCCTGCGGACTGCTCTTCCGCCGGGAGCTGGCGGCTGCCTGGCGCCGGGATCCACCAGGCTTTCTGGTCCCCACGCTAGGGCTGGCGCTCTTCACCATCGCCGCCTGCGTGCTCCTGGTGATTCCCCAGTTCCTCGGATCGCAGGCGGAGATGCATCAGTTGAGCCTGCTGGACCACATTCGCTACGTCCTCGGGCTCTATGCCGAGACGATGGACGGCAGATGGATGTACTTCCGGGTGACCAAGCGGGAGCTGACCGCTCACGGTATGACGAACTATCTGGTTGCCGCGGCCATCCTCGGGCTCTGCGCCGCCGGTGTCGTCGCCGCACGGCGGGCCGGAGGCGTGACCCGCTTGCGGCTGCGGAGCCGAATCGTGGCGTGTCATCTCCTCCTGTTTCTGATCATCGGCCTGCAGGTCTGGCTCACCAAGAAAGCCTGGGGCGCCCACCATGTCATGATGCTCTACCCCTTCCAGTACTTCATCGCCTTCGGCGCCGTTGCCAGCCTGGCGGGACTCCGAAGCACGCTGGTCGCCGCGACACTGTTCGTGGCCTCCAGCCTGAACGCGGACGTAAGCTACGCCCGAGCGCTCAATCCAGGCGCCGAGTTCGAGCCTCAATGGAGTCCAGTCATCTATCCACTCGTTGACTACCTGAATCACCAGCCGGTGGATCGGATCATCTCGGTGGACTGGGGCATCCATAATCAGATCTTCGCGCTCGGCACACCACGAACCCGCGCGGTGACTCGTGACCTTTGGCCCAGGTTCCGCGCACTTGGCAACCGCCAGGCGCAGGAAGGCTTGTACCATGAGGATGTCGAGAACCGAACGGTCCTGGCAATCCTGCACGGGCGCGGGTGGGATATCATGCCGAGCACCAGGGAAAACTTCGCAAGCTGGGCGACCTCATTCGGGTTGACCCCGGTGCTGGTTCGGACGTTCCTCAGTCCCGCAGGCACAACGATCTTCGAGGTGTACCGGCTGGATGGACGCCAGACGCACGCAGTACAGTCCCGGTGACGCGGCTCGCCAGACGGCTGCGTCTGCTCTGTCTTGCCCCGATCCCCCCGCGTAGAGACGCCCTTCACGGTGGGGGACGCGCCATCGCGGAGCTGCTGGTCCGCCTTGCCGAGCCTTACGAGGTCACCCTCCTCTGCCTGCGCCGTCCGGGGGAGCCGTCGGCCGACCCCCTGCTGCTGGAGCGGTGCGCCGGGGTTCGCGAGGTTGCGGTGCAGGGGGCTCGCGGCACGCTGCGCCGTTTTGCCGGACGTGCGCGGGTGGCGGCGGCTATCATGCGGGGCACGCCTGCATGGGTGGCGGGCGGGACCAGCCGGGAATTCTCCGACCTGGTACGGGAGGTCGCGGCGGCGTGGCAGCCGGATATCGTCCAGCTCGAGTACCATCTCATGGGCGCCTATCTTTCCGCGCTCGCCGGCTGCTCCGCCCCCCGGGTGCTACGGCAGATCGAGCCCGGTGCCGCAACGGCGCGAGACCGTGCCGGGTACCGCGGTGGCCTGGCACGACTGGCCGCGCCGCTCGACCGTCGTGCCTGGAGGCGGTTTGAACGGGAGGTGATGGCGCAGGTGAGGGTCGTGGTCGCGCTCACGGAGCGGGATGCAGCTTCGCTCCGGCCGCTCGCGGGGACGACGCCCATCGAGTGTATTCCTCTCGGAGTCACCCCACCCTCGGTCGCGTTCAATCCGGCAGGCCAGGGAGAGGGCGAGCTCCTCTTCGTTGGGAATTTCGCCCATGCGCCGAACCTGGAAGCGCTCGATCGCCTGGTCCGGGTGATACTTCCCGGCGTCCGTTCGCAGTGCCCCGACGCCGTGCTCCGCGTTGTGGGCCCCAATGCTCCGGCACTTCTCCAAGGGCGTGAGCGCGAGGGGCTGGTCCTGACCGGACGAGTGCCCGATGTGAGTCCCTTCCTCGACCGCGCCGCCGTGGTCCTCGCGCCGCTCTACATCGGGGGCGGAATGCGGGTGAAGGTGATGGAAGCGATGGCGGGCGGGAAAGCAGTCGTGGCCACGCCGCTGGGAGTGGAGGGACTGGATGTCACCGACGGCGACCAGGTCCGAATCGGTCGAACGGATCAGGAGCTGATACGGGCTGCGGTGGAACTGCTCCACCACCCCGATCGACGGGTCCGTCTGGCGGGGAGGGCACGCGAATGGGCCATGTCCCGGCTGACGTGGGACCGTCCGGCCGCCGCCTTTGATCGACTCTACCAATCGCTCGTACCAGCCGTTTCGGGGAAACCGTTGAGGGTGGGCTGAGATATCTGGCGAGGCAGGAGAGGAACGCATGATGGCGGGTCAGCGGATCGAGGGAAATGGGGCCGTGGTTCGGGTCGGCTGCACCGCTGCGGTGCTGGCCCTGCTGCTCACCGGTTTGCGAGCCCAGATCATTGCCAGCCGGGCCGATCTCCAGGCCCCGATCGAGCTCGGCCGGAGGCTTACTGTGGCGGCGTACGACGACCTGGCCTATGTGGCTGTGCTCACCGTAGCATTCGCGGTGCTCTCCCGTATTGCTGGGGGACGGACGAGGCTCCAGAGCACGATCGTTGCCTTGTTTGCCACCGCTGCCATCTGCTCGCTGGTCCTCGGCTTCATCAATGTCCGGGCCGTCGCGGAGCTGGGGCGTCCGATCAACTACCAGTGGCTGTATTACTCACATTTCATGCGCAGCATGGACACCTACACGGCCCTCGCCGCCCTGCTCTCGTGGGCCTGGCTCGGAAAGGTCGCGGCAGCATGCGTCGTGATGCTGTTCTCGTCGGAGCTGCTGGCCCGCGGAGTCATGCGGTTGAAGCGAAAAGTCGCGGTCGTCCGGTTCGGGTCTGCCGTGGCCGGCGCGATGTCGGTGTATTTCGCGCTGGCCTGGCCGGCGCACTCACACCTGGGCGCAACACGGGCAACGCAGCTGGAAAACCCGGTGGTCTCCCTGGTGGCATCAGTTCTGACGGCCGATGCCAGTCCCGTGCTCGCGAAAATGCCCACCCGGTTCGGGTCGGAGGATTTCCTGACGGCCTCGGAGCGCGGAGCGGGAGCGCCCGGAACACCGTTCACCAATCGAGCGCGCGCGGCAGGGGTGCGCAACGTTCTCGTGGTGGTCCTGGAATCGGTGGGTGCGCAGTATGTATCGGGGTTCGCGGGGACTGCCGGCGCAACTCCGGAGCTCGAATCCTACCAGGGCGACGCGCGTCGATTTACCAGATTCTACGCGCACCAGCCCTCGACCAGCCACTCGCTGGTGGCCCTGCTGCTCTCGGTCTATCCGCCGCATACCTTCCGGACGCTGACGCGCGAGCATCCCGACATCGACCTGCCCGCCTGGAGTAGTGCGCTGAAGCCACGGGGGTATAGAACCGCATTCATCAACGCCGGTGATAATCGATTCCAGCAGGCGGACGCGTTTCTGGCGCGACGGCAGTTCGATATGGTGGCCGATAGCTGGACCAGCCCGTGCACCGACCAGGAGCTCGACAGCCTGGGGTCGGACGAGTGCATGATGCGGAGACTGACGACCTGGATCGACCGCGAGCCGTCGCGGCCGTTCTTCGCCGTGGTATGGACCAGCCAGACGCATTTTCCCTACGCCCTCTCCCGGTCAGCCCCAGCCATTGCCAAGCCCAGTCTTCCCTCAAATGTCGGTGGGCATTCGGCACCCGACTCCCTGGCGGTCCGATTCGAGCGCTACCTTCGGGCCCTGCGTGAGAGCGACCGGGCCACCGGCAATGTGCTCCGCCATCTCGCGCAACGCGGGCTGCTGGACTCGACGCTTGTGGCGGTGGTCGGCGACCATGGCGAGGCCTTTGGCCAGCACGGCAACTGGGCCCACCGTTATCTCTACGAGGAAGAGGTGCACATCCCTCTTCTCCTG
>JBJMOX010000146.1:0-4107 GCA_045803515.1 Gemmatimonadales bacterium | reverse complement strand
CCCGGCGCACTCACCTCTCTCCCGGCCGAGCCGGTGGACTGAGACATGGCTTCGGCGACACTGATTGAGACGGTCCGGGTCCGGAACGGCGTGGCGCCGCTCTGGGAGCTGCATCTCAAGCGGCTGACGGCGAGCTGCCGGGCGCTGGGAGTGCCGATCCCCATCGAGCTGCCCCCGCCGGTGGGCGGCAATGACCGGGTGCACCGGATTCTGGTGAGCCGCCGCGGGCCCATGGCCGGGGAGCGGCCGGTCGGCAGCACCGCGCCGGTGCGGCTCCTGGTCTCCAAGGTGATCCACAAGCCGTATCCCCATAAGCTGGTCGACCGGGAGCGGTTCGACCGGACGCTGGCGGCGGCCAAGGAGGCGGGCGCCGACGATGGGATCATGCTGACGACGCTCGGGATAGTCGCGGAGACGGCGATCTGGGGACTGTTCTGGTGGGAGGAGGGGAAGCTCTGCGCGCCGGCGCTGGAGCTGGGGGTGCTGCCGGGCGTTGCCCGGGCGAGGATCGCGGAATTGGCGGGAGCGCCGGAGGAACGCCAGGTCACCCTGGACGAGATCCGGGGACGCTCCCTCTTCGTGGCCAACTCGGCCCGAGGCATCGTGCGGGTGGTGTCGCTCGATAGGGTCGAGGTGCCGCCGGACCCCGCCACCGAGGCGCTGGCCGAGCGATTTTGGCCTTGACCCAAGCCCGTCAAACGCGGTAATTTGACCGGCTCGTCACGGGGCGCAGGCTCCCTCTTCGGTAGTCTCGCGGTGGTTGTAGCTCAATCGGTTAGAGCGCCGGACTGTGGCTCCGGAGGTTGCGGGTTCGATCCCCGTCAGCCACCCCTGGTAGGTCCCGGGTCCCCGCCGACGGCGGCACTGCCGGCGGGACCGGTCAGAGGTCCGTAGCTCAAGTGGTAGAGCACCGGTCTCCAAAACCGGGGGTTGCAGGTTCGAGTCCTGCCGGGCCTGTGGAGCATGATGCTCAGCATGATGCTCGAGCATGACGCTGGAGCGTCACGGCGCTATCGTCTAGGGGACTAGGACGGGGCCCTCTCAAGGCCCAAACACGGGTTCGAATCCCGTTAGCGCTACTCGGCTGGAAGGGAGCAGGGCCCCATCGTCTATCGGTTAGGACGGGACCCTTTCAAGGTCCAGAGAGGGGTTCGACTCCCCTTGGGGCTATGGTGGAGGGTGGGGAATATCGGTCACCTGCTGGTTGGGCGCATGGTGAAACCGGCGATCGCATCATCGGTCGCCGGTTTGTTTTTTGGCGGAGCCGGCACCCGGTCGCACGCGCCAAGGCGAAGCCTGCCCTGCCGCGTGCGAGTGTAGCGCTCTACCAACAAGAACGCCGAACCCACCCATTACAGCTCGTCAACACCACCACATCCAATGGCTTGCGGGAGCGACAGCCGTTGAAATGCTGGGCACGGAGTTTGATGAAAGAGCAACGTTCCGATCTGACCGTCTTCCTCAAGGTGGTCTGGCGATGCGGGTCCCTCGGTGCCTCCTCACCATCTTGCTTGCACTCCTGACCAGCGTAAGCCTCGCTTGCAACGGTGAGGACATTTTCTTGTCTTCGACCGGCACGGTCAAGATCAGAACCGTAACCAGTGGAACCGAGCCGGACCCCGACGGGTACACGGTCACGATCGACACCGAGGCCGCGAAAGCCATCGGACCCACCGACAGCCTCGATGGCATCGAGCTGACTCCCGGTAATCACGCGGTTCTGCTCGGCGGTTTGGCGGACAACTGCAGTCTGAACGGCGACAATCCTCGGATGGTCAGCGTCACAGCAGGGGAGACCAGCGCCGTCATGGTTGAGGTGATTTGCACCGCCACGACCGCCGTCCTGGAGATCACCACGCGTACCAGTGGCGAGTCGCAGGATCCCGACGGCTTTGGGATCAGCATTGATGGCCAACAAGATTACCCGATCGCCACCAGCGGCACCTTGGCAATTCACGATCTGTCAGCGGGAACCCACACCGCCGTCCTCACCGGGGTCGCCGAGAACTGCAGCGCTGCGGAGGGATCGTCGCAGACGGTTGAGCTCACGGCGGGGGTTTCAGCGCCGCTCACCTTCACGATTGCCTGCTCCTTTGCCGGCGCCACCCACTGGACCACCATCCCCCTGCCGGCCTCTGTCACTGCCCAACACCCCTTCGAGCACTCCAAGACTCTCTGGGGCAGCTCTCCAAATGACTTGTTCGTCATCGGCACCGGAAGTCAACCCGACGGCTCGTCCATATGGCATTATGACGGACACACCTGGACGGAGCAGGTGAGTAGAGGCACAGGTTTTGGCGGGATCTGGGGTACCTCCTCGAGCGATGTGTACGCGATAGGCGGGCCCCATTATCTCGTTACTCCTGAGATCGGAACGATCCTGCATTACGACGGGGTCCACTGGACGGACGTAGTGGGACCCGCGTACACAGGGAATCCCACGGGCTTCGAGTACAACGCCGTGTGGGAGGCGTCGCCCACCGCCGTCTTTCTAGGGGGTCGGATCTTCCGGACGGATTCAGCCGGGCAGGTACTTCCCAAGACCGAGCTGTTGGTGCATTTCGATGGCAGCCGGTGGTCGGAGATGGAAACTCCAGGTTTTGGTTACTACCCCACGATCGCCAATATTTCCGGGACCTCGGCGACGGATGTCTGGGCGCTTGGCAACCACCCCCCCTCGTGTGACGACTGTGAGGTGGAGTACGCGCTGGCCGTTCATTACGACGGCCAGGGGTGGTCGGAGAAGCTGACCGTCCATGCTGTCTACTTCCGGGGCATCTGGGCGGCGGCGCCGAACGACGTCTGGGTCGTGGGGGAGAACGACGAAGGCAACGCTTACGTGTGGCACTTCAATGGAAGCATCTGGTCGGAGGGCGAGCCGTTGAGCACCAGCGAGTACGGGCTCAGCGACATCTGGGGCAGCTCCGGCTCGGATCTGTATGCGGTCGGCCCCAGAACCTTGCTGCACTACGATGGGACCCATTGGCGCAAGATCCAGGATCTGGGAGGCGATCGCGTCTGGGGCACCTCCCGACAGGACGTCTTCGTTCTGAAGGAGCACGAGATCCTGCACGGCACCCCATAGCGTGGCCAGACACATGCACTTACTATGAGGCGGGTCGCGCCGGGCGTCGGGTAGCGCCAGGCCCTGTGGCCGTCTATTTTGGGTGTCTGCGCCGCTAGCTCAATTGGCAGAGCAAGTGACTCTTAATCACTAGGTTGTAGGTTCGATTCCTACGCGGCGCACTGAAGCAGAACTGCACGAACAGACAACAGCATACGCAGTGGTTCCGGGCTCCTTCGTGGAGCCCTTTTTTGTGCCTTGGTGTGCCAGGTAGTGTTCCAAATCGTGAGACGAAACCCACTGTGCAGGAGATTAGGTGGACTTTCTTGGGCCACACTGTGGCTCGGAGACGCAGCGAAAGGACAACAGAAAGGCCCCCTTCCGGCTGGAAGTCTGCAGGTTTGGGTGATATAGTAGAAAACAGTAGAATACACCGACAAACAGTCACAGATAGCGCAATCTGGCGTCCGACCAGGAGCCTCAATGAGCACCACGGTCGATCGGCCGGTCTCGCCCGCTCCGTCGCTCCACACCTACGGCGAGTTCCTCGCTGCCCTGCTTAGCGATCGGGAGTCGTTCTTCGATCAGGTTGTAGCGGGAGTCGAGTTGGGTCGAAAGCTGCGCTTTGCGCTGGGCACTCTACTGCTGCTCGGGGGACTGTACGGCGGCGTGGCTGGGGCCTACAGCGGACCGCTTCAGGCCGTCGCGTCCGCGGCAAAGTTGCCGTTCCTCTTCCTAGCCACTTTCGCTGTTTGCTTCCCGGCATTCTATGTCGTGCAGGTCCTAGTTGGCTCGCGGCTCAGGCTGTTGCAGGTTGTTGTGCTGGTAACAAGCGCGCTGGCGCTAACCGCCGTGGTGCTAGCCGCGTTTGTTCCAGTGCCGGCCTTTTTCCTGATTACTGGCGCCAACTATTACTTCCAGCACCTGCTACACATCGTCATAGTGGGAGCCGCAGGCATTTTTGGTATGTACGCCCTCACGATGGGCTCACAACAATCTGCGAGCGGCGCGGCGTGTACCCGCGTAAGGCGATCACGATCATG
>JBJMOX010000019.1:0-4773 GCA_045803515.1 Gemmatimonadales bacterium | reverse complement strand
CCGGGTCGCCGAGCCGGACGACGTGGCGCACGTCATTTCGTTTCTCTGCTCGGAGTCGGCGCGGCACATCACGGGGCAGACGGTCGTGGTGGATGGGGGGTTGTCGCTGGAGTAGGGGGAGGCTGACCGGGTACCGCGGCGTCGCGCTCATCATCGCACAACAATGATCTGTCATCCCGAGCGCAGCGAGGGATCTTGTCCGGATGTGCCCGGACCGGTGCTACTACGTTTACCTTCTCGCTAGCGATTCGCGTGTGTTATACACGGGCGTGACGAACGACCTCCATCGCCGCGTCTATCAGCACAAAGTCGGTACGCTTCCAGGGTTCACCAAGCGTTACTCCGTGACCCGCCTGGTTTACTTCGAGACGACACCAGCTGTGCTGGCAGCCATCGCCCGTGAGAAGGCGATCAAGGCGTGGACCCGGGAGCGGCGCATCCGCTTGATCGAGAGCGTGAACGCTCCCTGGCTGGATCTTGCGGCTCACTGGTTTCCGGCCATGAGCCAGCAAGATCCCTCGCTCCGCTCGGGATGACAGCTCCGCGTCCTTTTTCCTTCCCTGCGCCCCCGTTACTTTCCCACCGTGAAGCCCGCTGCTCTCGCCGCACTCATAACGCTCCTGCTGAGTCCGCCGCTCGCCGCACAGGGTGCGCCGGGCGCACCCGTGGCGCCGGTTCCCACCGAGGGGCTCACCGGGCAGCAGGTGGCACTGATGCCGCTGACGCTGGTGGCTCCCGATCCCACGCTCGAGTCGGATTCGCTCTACGCGCCGTACCGCGATCGCCGCACCGCGCTCAGCTGGGCCGACTCGCTCATCGGCGAGGCGTTCACCGGCCGGGCACCCGAGGTGCAGTGGGTGCTGCCGCCCAGGCTCCGCAAGCTGGCGCGACGGTCGCCGGGCCTGGTGAACGATCCCGACCAGATGGGCCAGGCGGCGCTCCGGTCCCCCAAGATGCGCGATATCGGCGACCCGCTCCGCTCCTCGCTCCGGAACCTCATGGCCGTGGTCGGTGGCAGGGTCGTGATGGTGCCCGCGGCGCTCGGCTTCGCCCTGCTGCCCGACCGGCGGGTGCATGCCGACTTGTCGCTGGTGGCGGCCGACACCCGGTCGGGCAAGGTGCTCTGGCGGAGCCAGGCCGCCGGGGTCGGCGCCACGCCCGACGCGGCGCTCCACGCGGCCCTCGCCTCGGTGCTGCCGATCGATCCCACCAGTCCATGACGTACGACATCACCCTGATCCCCGGCGACGGCATCGGTCCGGAGATCACCGCCCAGACGGTGCGGATGCTCGAGGCCACCGGGCTCCGCTTCAACTGGGACGAGGAGCTCGCCGGCATGGCCGCCGTCGAGGCCACCGGCACGCCGCTCCCCGACGCGACGGTGGAGAGCATCCGGAAGAACGCGCTCGCGCTGAAGGGGCCGCTCACCACCCCGGTGGGCAGCGGATTCCGCTCGGTGAACGTGGGCCTCCGGAAGGAGTTCGAGCTCTTTGCCAACGTGCGCCCGGCCAAGACGCTGATGCCCGGCGGCCGGTTCGAGAACGTGGACATCGTGCTGGTGCGGGAGAATCTGGAGGGACTCTACATCGGGGTCGAGCACTTCGTGCAGATCGGCGACGACCCGCGGGCGGTCGGGGAATCGCTGGCCATCGTGACCCGCAAAGGCTGCGAGCGCATCGTGCGCTACGCCTTCGAGTACGCCCTCAAGCAGCGGCGGCGCAAGGTCACCATCGTCCACAAGGCGAACATCCTCAAGATGGTGAGCGGGCTCTTCCTGGAGGTCGGCCGGCAGATCGCCCAGGAGTACGAAGGGCAGATCGAGGCGAACGACATGATCGTCGACAACACCGCGATGCAGCTGGTGATGCGCCCCGAGCAGTTCGACGTCATGGTCACCACCAACATGTTCGGCGACATCCTGAGCGACGAGGTCTCGGGCCTGGTCGGGGGGCTGGGACTGGCGCCGGGCGCCAACATCGGCACCAAGGCCGCCATCTTCGAGGCGGTGCACGGGAGCGCGCCGGACATCGCGGGGAAGGGACTCGCCAACCCGTCCGCCCAGATGCTCGCGGCCGCGATGATGCTGGATCACCTCGGCGAGCTCGACCGCGCCGAGCGGGTGCGCCGGGCCGTGACCGGCACGATCGTGGAGGACCGGATCCGCACCCGCGACCTGGGCGGCACGGCGACCACCAGCGAGTTCGGGGATGCTGTCGCCCGGCGGGTTGCCTGAGGTCCCCTGCGCCCGCTGCGAGCGACGGGTGCGCGGACTCGCCTGGGGCGAGCTCTGTCCCCAGTGCCGGTCGGAGCGGGCGGCCCGCTCATCCCGGCTGGGCAACCGGATCTCCCTCGCCGCGACGGTCCTGATGGCGGCCTATGTCGCCTGGCGTGTCCCGGCCGACGGGACCGGCCGGTTCTACGGGGCGGTCGCGGTGGTGGCCACCTACATCATCGTGCGGCGGATCGCGAGCCGGATCGCCATGGAGTTCCTCCCGCAATGACGTTCTCTCGGATGGCCGGGTGCCTGCTCCTGCTGGCCGCAGCGGGCAGCGCCCGGCTCGAGGCGCAGACCTCGCTCACCATCTACAACGACGGCCGGGTGCTGGTGCGCCGGGAGCTGGCCATGGCGGTACCGAAGGGCTCGTCTACCCAGCGACTCGCGCTGGGACCGGTGGAGCCCGCGTCGGTCTTCTCGCTCGATTCGTCGGTGACCCTGCTGGGCGTCCGCTACGACGGCGCGGTGGACGAGGCCAGCGTGCAGCGGCGGTCGGTCGGCCGCCGGGTGATCTTCCGGCTGCCCGAGTCCAAGGACACGCTCAGCGCGCTGATCCTGGGCGTCGACCCGCTCCGGCTGCAGCTACCCGACGGCCGGGTCACTTTCACGGCGCCGGGCGCGGCCATCTATCCGGCGGAGGTCGTCGTCACCGATCCCACCGCGATGCTCGATCTCCGTGCCGCCCGGGGCCAGGACCGCCTCCGGCTGGGGTATTTCACCGCCGGCGCATCGTGGAAGGCGAGCTATCAGATCGTGCTGGGCGGGGCCGATGCGCGGGTCACCGGCATGGCGGTGCTCGAGTCGCAGACCCTGCGAGCGGAGAACGCGGAGGTCCAGCTGCTGGCCGGCACCGTGAGCCAGGCCGAGCCGCCGCCGGCGGTCCCGCTCTATAAACAGGGGCGGGTCGCCATGGAGAGAGCCCAGATGAGCGCGGCCGTGGAAGAGCAGCGGGTCGGCGAGTTCCACCTCTACTCCCTTCCAGGCACCAGCTCCCTCGCGCCCGGACTCACCACCTCGGTGGCGCTGTTCGAGCCCACCCGCGTGAAGTACGAGCGCGCCTACGTGGTCCACGGGGTGATTCCCTACTGGGGAATGCTGCCGCAGCAGGGAGAGGAGACCGAGACGCCGGTCGAGGTGCGCTACACCCTCAAGCGGCCGCGCAAGACCGAACTCGGCGATCGCCCTTTGCCCGGCGGGATTGCCCGGCTGTTCCAGGCAGACAGCGCGGGCCGGCTGCAGCTGGTGGGCGAGGCGGCTTCCGATCACACACCCGCGGGCGAAGACCTGCGCCTCACGGCCGGCACCGCGTTCGATCTCACCGCCAAGCGGGTCCAGACTTCCTACTCCACCCGGCGGGACAGCACCAAGGCCGGCTGGCGCACGGTCGCCACCGCGGACTACCGGGTGACGCTCCGGAGCGCGCTCGACAGCGCGGTGACCATGGACGTGCAGGAAGAGCGTGGGGGAGAGTGGAGCGTGGTCTCGAGCTCGGTTCCGGCCGAAAAGCTGTCCTCGACGGTCACCCGGTTCCGGGTGCGGGTGCCTGCGGGCGGCGAGTCGGCGGTGACCTACCGGCTGCGGGTCGTCTGGTGACCGACCAGCCGGTCGCCATCGCCCACGTCTCCGACCTCCACTTCGGGGGCTACGCCGACCTGGCGCAGATCGAGGCGTTGGAGGATTTCCTGCCCACGCTGGGCGTCGCGGCCACGGTGGTCTCGGGGGACCTGAGCCAGCGCGCCCGCCACGGCGAGTTCCAGGCGGCCCATGCCTTCTTGAATCGGATCCGGGACGCGATGCCGGTGCTGGTCGTGCCCGGGAACCACGATCTCGAGTGGTGGAAGAGCCCGCTGGGGATCCTCGGTGCCGGGGCCAAGTACACCAAGTATGCCCGCTACTTCGGCCCGCTCACGCCGGTGCTGGAGATCCCCGGCGCCATCATCGCGGGCGCGCTCAGCACCTACGGGGTCGCCTTCGGCTCGCTCACCTGGAACATCCGAGACGTGGCCGTGAAGGGGCACCTCCCCGCATCGGAGACGACCCGCGTGGCCGAGGTCTTCCGCGAGGCGCCGGCGGGAATGGTGCGGGTGCTCACGCTGCACCACAACGTACTGCCCGGTGGCCTCTCCCGGCGGATGGGCCTGGCCCGCTGGCGCTCGGCCCAGCGCCGGCTGCTGGCGACCGGCGCCGACGTGGTCCTCTGCGGGCACGATCACCAGGAGGGCGCCGGGCAGGTGCACGGCAGGCTTGCCGTCAGCACCGCGGGCACCCACAGCTTCCGCTCCCGTCACGGCCGGCCCTCGGTCTTCAACCTGGTGAAGATCGATGACCGGGCAGTGCACATTCAGCACTATCGCTGGGAGCCGGCCGGCGGCCGGTTCCTCAAGTCGGATACGTACTCGTTCGCCCGGGCGGAAGCACCCGGCCTGGCCGTCTCGGTCGCGGGCGGAGATCAGGAGTCGGAAGGTGGATGATCTTCTGGCCCAGCGGCTGAAACAGCT
>JBJMOX010000145.1:0-6165 GCA_045803515.1 Gemmatimonadales bacterium | reverse complement strand
TTCGCGCTCGGCGGGCGGCCCCATCTACGCACAGGTCCCCATGTCCGTGAGTCCGGCATCCATGTCCACCGGTTATCCCGACCTCGATGCGCTGCTGCCGCGGCTCGAGGCCGTCCCCAGGCTCGGCGCCGAGGCGCTCGACGCGGAGACGGTCGCGGTGCTGGGACGGAAGAGCGGGGTGCTGACCGCCGCGCTCAAGCGATTGGCCACGCTGCCGATCGAGGAGCGGAAGCCGTTCGGTGCGGCCGTGAACCAGCTCAAGATCCGGTTCGAGACCGCCTTCGCCGAGCGGCGTGAACTCCTGGAGGCCGAGCGGCACCGGCGCGAGACGGCGGGGCTCGATCTCACCATGCCCGGCCGGGCCCGGTGGACGGGCGCGGCGCACCCGGTGACCCGGGTGGTGGACGAGATCGTGGAGATCTTCCGGGGCATCGGCTTCGCCGTGGCCATCGGACCCGAGGTCGAGACCGAGTGGTACAACTTCCTCGCGCTCAACTTCCCGCCCGACCATCCGGCGATGGACATGCACGACACCCTCTACCTGGATGCGCCGCCGGTCGAGGGCGAGCCCGACGGCCGTCTGCTGCTCCGCACCCACACCTCGCCGGTACAGATCCGGACCCTGATGGAGTCCCCGCCGCCGGTGCGGGTGGTGATCCCGGGCATGGTCTACCGGAACGACGCCTTCGACGCGTCGCACTCGCCCGCGTTCTCCCAGATCGAGGGGCTCGCCGTGGACGAGGGGATCTCCTTCGTGGACTTGAAGGCCACGCTGATCCACTTCGCCCGCGCGTTCTTCTCCCCCACGACCAGGACGCGCTTCCGGCCCTCGTTCTTTCCCTTCACCGAGCCCTCGGCCGAGATGGACGTCGAGTGCCAGCTCTGCCACGGGAGCGGGTGTCCCGCATGCAAGGGCACCGGGTGGATGGAGATCCTCGGCTGCGGGATGGTGCACCCGACCGTGCTGGAGAACTGCAACCTGGACGCGGAGCGCTATACCGGCTGGGCGTTCGGGATGGGCCCGCACCGCATCGCGATGCTCCGCTACCGGCTGCCGGACATCCGGTTGCTGCTGGAAGGCGACATGCGGTTCCTGGAGCAGGTGGGGAGGCCGGGGGGAACCGTATGAACGTCTCCCTCCGATGGCTGGAGGCGTTTCTCCGCCGTCCGCTCGATCCCAAGGATGTGACCGAGCGCCTCGTCATGCTCGGCGCGCCGGTCGACGCCATCGAGCCGCTGCACACCGATCTGGGCCAGATCGTCGTGGCGCGCGTGCTCGAGGTCACGCCCCATCCCAACCCCAAGATGACGAAGGTCCGGATGACCCTCGTCGACGATGGCACCGGCGAGTCCAAGGCCGTTGCCTGCGGGGCGGCCAACGTGACGGCGGGGAAGCTGTATCCGTTCGCGCGCGTCGGCACGACGGTCCCGGGCGGCAAACGGGGGCCGCTCGAGATCGGCGCGAGAGCGGTCGGCGGGGTGACCAGCTTCGGCATGCTCTGCTCCCTGGCGGAGCTCGGGCTCGCGGAGGAAAGCGAAGGGATCTGGGAGGTGGACGTGGACGCGTCACCCGGGACGCCTCTCCTCGAGGCGCTCCCGCTCGCCGACCACCGGCTGGTCGTGGACGTGACCCCCAACCGGCCGGACCTGCTGGGACACAAGGGTATCGCGCGGGAGCTTGCCACCTCCTACGCCACGCCGTTCCGCCTTCCGACGATTCCCGGCAGCCGCGGCATCGACGTCCCACCCCCGCGCCGGGGCACTACCTCGGACCAGGCGGGTAGCGTCCGAATCACCCTTGAGGATCCGGAGTCCGGTCCCCGGTTCCACGGCGCGCTGGTGCGCGGCGTCACCGTCGGTCCCTCGCCCGAGTGGCTTCGGCGGCGCCTCGAGGCCGCCGGCGTCCGCTCGATCAGCAACGTGGTGGACGCCACCAACTATGTGATGCTCGAGCTGAACCAGCCGATCCACGCGTATGACGTCGCCCGGCTCAGGGGTGGGAGCCTGGTCGTCCGCCGGGCTCGCCCGGGAGAGCGGCTGGTGACGCTGGACGACGTCGAACGGGCTCTCACCCCGGAGATGATCGTCATCGGGGACGGCGAGGGGGTGATCGGGCTCGCCGGCATCATGGGCGGTGCTAGCACCGAGGTGAGCTCAGAGACGCGTGACGTGCTGCTCGAGGCCGCGTACTGGGACCCGCGGCGCATCCGGCGCACCCGTCGCACGCTCGGTCTCACCACCGATGCGAGCTACCGCTTCGAGCGCGGCATCGACCGCTGGGGCGGCGCCGAGGCGATGCGCCGCTGCGTCGAGCTGGTGCTCGCGACCGCCGGAGGCGAGCTGGCCGAGGCGCCCCTGGATCTCTGGCCGGCACCCTCCAATCCCCCGCGCATTTTCCTTCGTCCGGCCAGGGTGGCCCAGGTGCTCGGCGTCGAGCTGCCCTGGCACGTGCTGGAGAAGCATCTCGTCGCGATCGGCGCCACTGTGGTCTCCAAGCCGGACGACGGGAGGATCGCGGTGGACGTTCCGGGCTGGCGTCCCGACCTGGTCAAGGAGATCGATCTGGTCGAGGAGATCGCCCGGCTCCACGGCTACGACAACTTTCCCGCCGACCTCCGCCGCTTCCGCCTCGGCGGGCTGCCCGACTCGCGCATCGAGCGGGTCGTCGACGGCGTGCGGCGCGGAATGGTGGAGCAGGGCCTGTTCGAGGTCCTCAGTCTTCCCATGGGGCCGGCCGACGGCGGCGACAGCGTCCGGCTGGTCAACCCCCTCTCGGCGGACGATGCCTATCTCCGGCGCCGGCTGCTGCCAGGGCTGGTGCGGCTGGTCGAGGGCAACTGGGCCAACCACGTGCCCGACGTGCGGCTGTTCGAGATCGGCACGGCGTTCGCCGCGGGGGCGCCTGGCGAGCGGCCCCGGGAGGAGCGGCGCGTGGCCGCCGTGCTCACCGGCCGGCGCGAGCCGGAGCACTGGAGCGGCACCGGCGAGGCGCGCTTCGACCTGTGGGATCTCAAGGGCCGGCTCGAGGCGGCCGCCGCTCTGGCGGTTCCGGGGGCCACGGTACAAGTTCAGGACGACGCCTGGGTCGTCAGGGATCGGGGAGGCCGGGTGGTGGGTCACGCCGGGCCGCTCGAGGCCGATGCGCCCCCATGGGCGGCGCCGCTCTTCGGCTTCGAGCTGGTGATCGATCCCGCGCCTCGGGGCCCCGCGCCATTCCGGTCGCTCCCCACCACTCCCTCGTCGGAGCGCGTGCTCGCGCTGCTCCTCCCGGAGGGAACCAGCGCGCAGCAGGTGCTCGATCTGCTGCGGCGCGTCGGCGGGCCGTTGCTCGAGCAGGTGGACATCGAGAGCGATTATCGCGGTCCCGAGCTGCCCGCCGGCACGCGCAGCGTCGCCTTCCGGCTCACCTTCCGGGCGCCGGACCGGACGCTTCGCGACACTCAGGTGGACGAGGCCGAGACCCGGCTGCTCGCCGCCCTGGCGGGCGAGCTGGGCATCCAGCGGCGCGATGCGGGGACCACCCGCGGCGGAGAGTGACCGTGGCGTACTCCTACGATCGTCCCGACATGCCGGCGCTGGCGGAGCTCGAGAGAGTGCTCCACAGCATCGCCGAGGAGCTGGCCGGCTGGCGCCGCCGGAGCCTCAGGGCCGAAGCCGAGCTCAAGGAGGCGCAGGCCAGCGGCGGCGTGGTCGCGGGGGCGGAGCTCAAGGAGTCGCGCCAGCGAGTGCTCGATCTGGAGACGGAAAATCAGGTATTGCGCCAGCGCATCGATGCCGCCAAGGAGCGTCTCCGGGTGCTGGCGGCCCGGCTGTCGTTCCTGGAGCAACACGGAGGAGGAAACGCGGCATGAGCAACGGCAAGAGCGCTGTCCGGGTCACCATCGGCGGCGAGGAGTACACCGTCCGGTCCGAGCTACCCCCCGAGTACACCCGGGAAGTGGCGGCGTACCTCGATGCCGCGCTCAAGCGGGTGCGGGACTCGCTCCCCATGGTGGAGACCCACAAGGCCGCCATCCTCGCCGCGCTGTCGATCACCGATGAGCTCTTCCAGGCCCGCCGGGGCGACCGCGACGTCGCCACCCGGTTGACGGCCATGGCGGACGAGTTCGCGCGCCTGCTCCCGCCCGCCAAGCGCGGCGGCCGCGCCGCCGCCTCCTAAGGGGACCTCGATGCCCACCTCCCTCCTCCTGCCCGGTCTCGCAGGAGTGACTGCTGGTCTTTGTCTCGGCCTGATCGCGCTGGCGCTCTACGCGCGCGGCCAGCGGCGCGCCGCCACGGGCGTGCTCGCCGTCGCCAGGACGGACGCCGAGCGGATCCGGACCGAGGCGGTCCGGGAGGCGGAGACCGCCAAGTCCCAGGTGCTGGTGGACGCGCGGATCGAGGCCCTCACCCTGCGCGACGAGCTGGATCGCGAGATCCAGCGCCGGCGGGAGGAGTCCGAGCGGCTCGAGCGCCGGGCCGAGGAGCGAGGCCGGGCGCAGGAGCGTAAGGTCGAGGAGATGGACAACCGGGAGCGCAATCTCGCCAAGCGCGAGGAGACGCTGGCGCAGCGGGACCAGGCGCTCCGCTCCCGCGAGGGTGAGGCCGACCGGCTGGCTCTGGAGCAGCGCCAGAAGCTGGAGCGGATCGCCGGGCTCACGGCGGAGGACGCCCGCCGCGAGATCGTCCAGCGGGTGGAAGACGAGGCCCGCGGGCAGGCGGCGGCCCTGGTGCGCGACATCAAGGAGCAGGCCAAGCGTGGCGCCGACCGGGAAGCCCGCCGGATCATCTCGATCGCCATTCAGCGCCTGGCGGCGGAGCACACGGCGGAGAGCACCGTCGCGGCGGTGACCCTGCCCAACGACGAGATGAAGGGCCGGATCATCGGGCGCGAGGGGCGCAACATCCGGGCGTTCGAGACGGTCACCGGAGTCGACGTCATCATCGACGACACACCCGACACGGTCATCATCTCCTGCTTCGACCCGATCCGCCGGGAGGTCGCCCGGCGCTCGCTCGCGGCCCTCATCCAGGACGGCCGGATCCATCCGGGGCGGATCGAGGAGCTGGTCGCCAAGGCGCAGAAGGAGCTGGAGGCGCAGCTGGTCGAGCTGGGCGAGCAGGCCGCCTATGACACCGGGATCCACGGCCTCCATCCCGAGATGATCAAGCTGATCGGCCGGATGCGCTATCGCACCTCGTATGGGCAGAACATCTACGACCACTCCAAGGAAGTCGCCTGGCTCGCGGGCATGATGGCGGCGGAGCTGCATCTCGACGTGCTGCTGGCCAAGCGGGGCGGGCTCCTGCACGACGTCGGCAAGGTGATGACCCACGACAACGAGGGCACCCACGTCGAGCTCGGCGTCGAGGTGGCGCGGCGGTACGGCGAAACAGCGGCCGTGATCAACTGCATTCAGGCCCACCACGACGACGTGCCACACGAGAGCGCGGAGTCGGTGCTGGTCCAGGCGGCGGACGCCATCAGCGGCGCCCGCCCCGGGGCCCGGCGCGAGGCGTTCGAGACCTACGTGAAGCGGCTCACCCGGCTGGAGGAGATCGCCAACGCCTTCCCGGGAGTGGAGAAGAGCAACGTCATCCAGGCGGGGCGCGAAGTACGGGTGGTGGTCACCCCCGAGCGGATCGACGACGGCGCGGCGGCGGCGCTCTCCGAATCGATCGCCCGGAAGATCGAGAACGAGCTCCAGTACCCCGGCCAGATCAAGGTCGTAGTGATCCGGGAGACCCGGTCGGTGGACTACGCGCGATGACCGCCCGGGTGCTCGATGGGGCGCCGATCGCCAACGCGATCCGCGCGGAAGTGGCGGAGCAGGTGAAGCGGTACTGGGAGAGCGGACGGCAGCCCGGGCTCGCCGTGGTGATCGTGGGGGAGAACCCCGCGAGCCAGGTGTACGTCAAGGCCAAGGGGAAGGCGTGCGAAGAAGCGGGCATGCACTCCGAGACCATCCGCCTCCCACAGGAAACTTCCGAAGTGGACCTGCTGGCCGTCGTCGACCGGCTCAACGCTGATCCCAGGATCCACGGCTTCCTGGTGCAGCTCCCGCTGCCAGCGCACATCAACGGTGAACGGGTGCTCAACCGGGTGAACCCGGCCAAGGACGTCGACGGCTTTCATCCGGTGAACTTGGGCAAGCTGGTCATCGGCGACCCGACGGCGCTCCGGCC
>JBJMOX010000144.1:0-44757 GCA_045803515.1 Gemmatimonadales bacterium | reverse complement strand
GGAGATCGAGAGCGCCGGCAAAGCGTGCCATGCCGGGCAGGACGCCGGACCGGCCCAGCTGGCCGAGCACCCAGCGCACGTCGCCCGCGCGGAGGGGCACCTGCGCGAGCTGATAGCCGACTGCGCCGTTCGGCCTGGCGCGAGCCGAATCCCATTGTGCCGCCGCGAAGCGTGCCACGCGGTCTGAGGACAGTCGGACGGCATAGGTGTCGAACGGGTGCTCGATCCCGATCACGACGTATCCGTGGCTGGCGAGATCCTCGAGCTGCGCCGAGTAGGTGAGACTCGATTCCCCAAACCCGGGGGAGAAGACCAGGACCGGGAACGGCCGCCCGGCCGCTCGGACCGGCGGATTGTCGACCGAATGAGATCGCAGCGCTCCCGACATGATGGCCGATCGCGCGCTGCCCAGCTCCTGGTTCAGAGCGCTGTCCCCGATCGCCGCGGCGATCGTGGCAATGTGCGGGATATAATCCGCAAAGGGCGCGCCGGGACCTACGTCAGCGGGATACCAGAGATACACGAGCAGCTCACGCCGCGCGGAGAGGGCGGACACGAACGGTTCCGTGCGCGAGGAGTCGGTCCACTGCAATTCCACTCGCCCGACGGCGAACGGACCCGTTGGCGCCGGGATCCGGCTTGCCAGGCTAGTGGCGGTCGTTTGTGCCTGGGTCCCGAATGGCAGCCCGAGCAGGACCAGAGTCGCCAGCCAGGCTGGCAGGGCGCGTGGTAGCTGGCCGCTGTGCGTGAGGAGGATCATGAAGCTCCCCGGCGTTCTTGTTTGGCAAACGGGTTCACCGGAACCTACCCTGGAACCATTCCCCACGACGCCACGTTTTTCCGCCAGTCGAGCATATTCCAAGCAGGTCACCCGCAGGGCTCAAGGGCTCCTTCAGCGGCTCGATGATTACCTCGACCGCGAGCTTTCGGCGGACGACCTGCAGTTGGTCGAGCGGCATCTCGAGGAGTGCAGCGACTGCGCCAGCCGGTACCGGTTCGAGATCAGGCTGATCCACGACATTCGTGCCCGCCTTCGACGGATCGCCCCGCCGGGTGACCTCATGACCAGGATCAAGCTGCGGCTCGACGCGGAGACGGCGGGGTAAGTCCGCGGCGCGGCCGGGATGGAACCCATCCCGTTCACATGGCGTTCTAACCGGAAGTCACCACCCACAACATCAACCGATGGAGGACGCGAGCCGTAGCCTCGCGTCGGGAGGCATCTCGTGGCCGGAGCGGAAGCGGGACGGCTCGAGCAGGACACTCGCCGGGAGAGCAACTGGAAACGGTGGGGACCCTACCTGGCCGAGCGCCAGTGGGGCACCGTCCGCGAGGACTACTCTCTAGACGGCAACGTCTGGGACTACTTCTCTCATGATCAGGCGCGGAGCCGGGCCTACCGGTGGGGTGAAGACGGTCTGCTCGGCATCACCGATCGCCAGGGGCGGCTCTGCTTCGCGCTCGCGCTGTGGAACGGGCGCGATCCGATCCTCAAGGAGCGGCTCTTCGGCCTCACCGGCCCCGAAGGAAACCACGGCGAGGACGTGAAGGAGGCGTACTTCTACCTCGATTCCACCCCGACCCATTCCTATCTCAAGGCGCTCTACAAGTATCCGCAGGCCGAGTTTCCCTACGAGCGGCTGGTCCGGGTGAACCGTGAGCGGAGTAAGTCGGAGCCCGAGTTCGAGCTGATCGACACGGGGGTGTTCGACGATCATCGCTACTTCGACGTCTTCGCCGAGTACGCCAAGGCGGATACCGATGACATCCTGGTGCGGATCACGGTGGCTAATCGCGGCCCCCAAGCCGCGACCCTGCACCTGCTGCCGACGCTCTGGTTCCGGAACACCTGGAGCTGGGGACGCGACGGCGAGGGCTACTGGCCCAAGCCGAGCATCCGCCGGAGCGGCCCGTCCAGCATGGCCGCCGAGCACATGGGCCTGGGACGCTTCACGCTGGATGCCGACGCGGCGGAGACCGGCCCCACCGCGGAGCAGCTCTTCACCGAGAACGAAACCAACCTCAGCCGGCTCTTCGGATCGCCCAACCTGCAGCCCTACGTGAAGGACGCCTTTCACCGGGCTATCGTGGAGGGAGACGGTTCGGCCGTGAATTCCGCAGGGGAGGGGACCAAGGCAGCGTTCCACTACGTGCTCACCGTCCCGGCCGGCGGAGAGCAGGTCGTTCGGCTCCGGCTTCGGGAGGCGGCCAAGACCCGGAGCGCACCGTTCGGCCAGCGGTTCGACCGGATATTCCGCGAGCGGGCGGCCGAGGCCGACGAGTTCTACGCCGAGCGCACGCCCGAGCGCACGACGCCGGAGGAACGGCGGGTCCTCCGGCAGGGGTACGCCGGCCTCCTGTGGAGCAAGCAGTTCTATCACTACGTGGCCCCGCACTGGCTGGAGGGCGATCCGAGTCAGCCGGCGCCCCCGGCCGGCCGCCGGGAAGGACGCAACGCCGACTGGCGCCACGTCTACAATCGCGACATCATCTCGATGCCCGACAAGTGGGAGTATCCCTGGTTCGCGGCCTGGGATCTCGCCTTCCACATGATTCCCTTCGCCCGCATCGATCCCCACTTCGCCAAGGAGCAGCTCCTGCTTCTCCTCCGCGAGTGGTACATGCACCCGAACGGCCAGATCCCGGCCTACGAGTTCGCCTTCGGCGACGTGAACCCGCCGGTCCACGCCTGGGCCTGCTGGCGGGTGTACAAGATGACCGGGCCCAAGGGCCAGCGTGACCGGTTGTTCCTGGAGCGCGCCTTTCAGAAGCTGCTGCTCAACTTCACCTGGTGGGTGAACCGGAAGGATCCGGAGGGGCGAAACCTCTTCGCCGGCGGCTTCCTCGGGCTCGACAACATCGGTGTGTTCGATCGCTCTCGTCCCCTGCCGACGGGCGGGCACCTGGAGCAGGCCGACGGCACGGCCTGGATGGCGTTCTACTGCAACACCATGCTGTCGATGGCGCTGGAGCTCGCGAGCGAGGACCCCGTCTATGAGGACCTCGCCTCCAAATTCTTCGAGCATTTCATCGCCATCGCGGAGGCGATCAACAATCTCGGCGGCTCGGGGCTGTGGTGTGAGGAGGACGGCTTCTACTACGACCAGCTCCACGTGGACGACCGGCACGAAGCCCTGCGGGTCCGCTCGCTGGTCGGCCTGATGCCGCTCATCGCGGCGGAAGTGCTGGACGAGAGGAAGTTCGAGAACCTCAAGGGTTTCCGAAAGCGGATGAACTGGTTCCTGGAGAACCGGCGGGACGTGACCACTCAGATCGCCTGCATGCAGCCAAGGCAGGGCGAGCAGTACGTCCAGCGCCTCCTGGCGATTCCGACCCGCGGCCGGCTCGAGCGAGTCCTCCGCTACCTGCTGGACGAGAGCGAGTTCCTCTCGCCACACGGGATCCGCTCGGTCTCGCGGGTGCATCACGAGCGTCCGTACGAGCTGGACGTGAACGGAGAAGTCTACCGGGTGGATTACGTGCCCGCCGAAGGTAACACGGGACTCTTCGGCGGCAATTCCAATTGGCGGGGACCGGTCTGGTTCCCGGTCAATTACCTGGTGCTCGAGGCCCTGGAGCGATATCACCACTTCTACGGGAATGATCTCAGGGTCGAGTGTCCGGTGGGGTCGGGCAAGATGCTCAATCTTCAGGAGGTCGCCTCCGAGCTCGAGTCGCGACTCGCGGGCCTGTTCCTGCCGGACCCGGCCGGCCGCCGTCCCTGTCACGGGGACGACGCGCGCTTCGCCGCGGATCCGCACTGGAAAGACCTGGTGCTGTTCCATGAATACTTCCACGGGGACAACGGCCGCGGCGTCGGCGCCAGCCATCAGACCGGTTGGACCGCGCTCGTCCTCCGCTGCATCGAGGACCAGGCACACCAGCGCGGTGCCCGGGCCGCGACCAGGACGAAATCGTCCGCCCGCCTCGCCGGGAGCCGCCGATGAGCGGGCCGATCGCGGTGGACGACCGCACCGAATGGCTGGAGGCCGATGGCCAGGGCGGTTTCGCCTCCGGCACCACGCTCGGCGTGCGCACCCGACGCTACCACGCCTTGCTGCTGACGGCCACGACTCCGCCGACCGGCCGCATGGTCCTGGTGAACGGGCTGGACGCCTGGACCGAGTCCGGCGCCGGGCCGGAATTTCTCACCCGCCAGCGCTACGTCCCGGGAGTGCTCGCGCCGGAGCACGGAGCCACGCTCGAGTCGTTCGCCGACGAGCCGTGGCCGACCTGGACCTATCGCCTCGGCGACGGCACCCGGATCGAGCACGAGCTGTTCGTGCCGCAAGGGCGGGCTGTCGTGGCGCTCCGCTGGCGGCTGATCGGCCCGCGCGCCACCGAGCTGTCCTTCGCGGTGCGCCCCTTCCTCTCCGGGCGCGACTCGCATGCCCTGCATCACGAGAATCCGGCATTCCGCTTCATGGAGGTGACGTCGCCTCAGCGGGTGGAGTGGCATCCCTATGATGGCGTGCCGGCGGTGCGCGCCCTCTCCAACGGCAGCTACCATGCGGAGCCGCAATGGTATCGTGGCTTCCTCTACTCGGAGGAGCGGGCGCGGGGCCTGGACGACGCCGAGGACCTGGCGGCCCCGGGCGTCTTCCACTGGGACCTCTCCAAGACCGATGCCGTTCTCCTCCTGGGGACCGACGGCGCGCTCCCGGACGACCTCGGCGCCGCGGACGGGTTCAGCCGCTTCCGCCGCTCGGAGCGCGCCCGGCGTGCCCGGTTCGCCACCCGCCTGGAGCGCGCCGGTGACGCGTACCTGGTGCGGCGCGACCCGGGCAAGACCATCGTCGCGGGCTATCCCTGGTTCACCGACTGGGGGCGCGACACCTTCATTGCGCTGCGAGGACTCTGCCTCGCGACCGGACGCCTGGCGGACGCCCGCTCGATTCTGCTCGAGTGGGCCGGCCTCGTGTCCGAAGGCATGCTCCCCAACCGCTTCGTCGACCAGGGCGATGCCCCCGAGTACAACACGGTCGACGCCTCGCTCTGGTATATCGTCGCCGCCCACGAGTATCTCGAGGCCGCCGAGGCCGCGGGCCGGCCGGCCCGCGCGCGCGACCGGAAGACGTTGGGTCTGGCGATACAGGCGATCCTGGCCGGACACGTGCACGGCACCCGCTACGGCATCAAGGCCGCGGAGGATGGCCTGCTCGCCGCCGGCGTGCCCGGCGCGCAGCTCACCTGGATGGACGCGAAGGTCGGCGACTGGGTGGTGACGCCGCGGATCGGCAAACCGGTCGAGATCCAGGCATTGTGGCTCAATGCGCTGAGCATCGCCGAGCGCTTCACGGCGGAATACCGGGCGCTCTACGCCAGGGGTGTGGAGAGCTTCGGCCGGCGCTTCTGGAACCCGGCGGCTGGTTGGCTCAATGACGTGATCGATGCCGACCATGTGCCCGGCCGCCTGGACGCCACCATGCGGCCCAACCAGATCCTCGCGATCGGCGGATTGCCGCACGCCCTGGTGGAAGGCGAGCGGGCCCGCCAGATCGTCGACGCGGTCGAGCGTCAGCTCTGGACCCCGCTCGGTCTCCGGACGCTGGCACCCGGTGCGGAGGGTTACACGCCGCGATACGAGGGTGGCATTCGGGAGCGCGACGGCGGGTACCACCAGGGCACCGTCTGGCCCTGGTTGCTCGGTCCGTTCGTGGAGGCCTGGGTGCGGGTGCGTGGAGGCGGTAGCGATGTGCGGGCCGAGGCACGGCGGCGGTTCTTCCAACCGCTGCTCGATCACCTGTCGGAGGCGGGCGTGGGCCACATTTCGGAGATCGCCGACGCGGAGCCGCCTCACACGCCGCGGGGCTGCCCGTTCCAGGCGTGGTCGGTGGGCGAGGCGCTCAGGCTGGATCGCCTGGTCCTCGGCGGGCCGGAGCTTCCCCAGCCGGAAAGACCGCGTCGTGCGCAGTCCGTCGCTCGCTGAGCATCATCTAGCGGAATACCTGATGGAGGGGGCGCTGCTTGGGCTGTTCATGATCTCGGCCTGCGGGTTCACCGTGCTGCTGGAGCATCCCGCATCGCCGGTGCACGGCGCCATTCCCGACCCGTTCAGCCGCCGACTGCTGATAGGGCTCGCCATGGGAGCGACCGCGATCCTGCTGATCTACTCACCGTGGGGCAAGCAATCCGGCGCGCACATGAATCCGGCCATCACGCTCACCTTCACCCGATTGGGTAAGGTCGCGCCGCGGGACGCCGCAGCCTACATGCTCGCCCAGTTCACCGGGGGAGTCGGGGGCGTACTGATCGCGCGCCTGGCGCTGGGCAGCCTCCTGGCCGACCCGCGGGTCGGATATGCCGCCACCCTCCCCGGCTCGAGCGGAGTGGCCGTCGCTTTCGTCGCCGAGGCCGGGATCTCCTGCCTGCTGGTGCTGGTCGTGCTGTCGGTGTCCAACCATCCCCGGTGGGCGGCGTACACCGGGCTCTGTGCGGGCGTCCTGGTAGCCAGTTACATCACGTTCGAGGCGCCACTGTCGGGGATGAGCATGAACCCCGCGCGCACCTTTGGATCCGCGTTCTTCGGCGGCAACTGGACCGCGATCTGGATCTACTTCACGGCACCGCCCTTGGGCATGCTCGCCGCGGCCCAACTCTACCTCGCACGCAGGGGCCGGCAGGCGATCGCCTGCGCCAAGCTGCATCACCGGAACTCGAAGCGCTGCATCTTCTGCGAGTACCAGGCCAGCCGCGCCACCGCGCTGCTCCCGGAGGGAACCAACCTGCACCCGTCGACATTATAGCCCGCGTCCTCGGGGTCACATTCGGTTCCGCCACTGCTCAAGGAGATCGAAGGATGAAACGGCGCACCTGGATTCTGGGTCTGGTCGTGCTGGGTGGGGTAGGATGGTACCTGTTCCGCCCGGAGCTGCTGTTGGTGAACAAGAAGGTCAATGAAGGGCTCGTCACCGCCAGTGCTTCCACGGCGGGATCATCGAGCGAGGGCGCCACGGCGCCGGCGAGCATCCTGGCCGGGCAGTTCCACTCGGTGGCCCACGAGACCAAGGGCAACGCGTCGGTGCACGATCTCGGCGGTGGCCGTCGGGTGTTGCGATTGACTGACTTCGCGACGTCCAACGGCCCGGATGTCCGGGTCTACCTGGTGGCGGCTCAGGACGCCTCGGACAACGCGACCGTTACCAAGGCCGGCTATATCGAGCTCGGAAGGCTCAAGGGCAACCAGGGCGACCAGAACTACGAGATCCCCGCCGGCGCCGACCTCACCAAGTACCGCGCCGTCACGATCTGGTGTCACCGCTTCAGCGTCAACTTCGCCACGGCGCCACTCACGAGTGGGCAAAGTGCGCCGGCCACCACCACGTTCACGATCACAGTCGAGAACATCTCGCAGGGTGAAGTGCTCAAGCTGTCCAACGGCAAGACTGCTCCGTTCGTCTCCGCTCCCGTGCTGTGGGCGGTGCATACCGGGACCGCGAACCCGATCTTCGTCGCCGGCCGGGTCGACGCCGGAAAGGGATTGGAGACGCTGGCCGAGACCGGGAACCCGGCGCCCCTGGCCAAGTCCCTCACCGGGGCTGCCGGCGTGGCGGCGGTGGGTGCCGACGACCGACCGGTCGGCTCCGACGCCGGCGGGCCCATCCCCCCGGGAAAGGGCTACTCGTTCGAAGTGAACGCCGCGCCGGGCCAGGCCCTCTCGCTGGCCTGGATGTTCGGCCAATCGAACGATCTGTTCTACTCCAACGACCGGCCGATCGCCTTGTTCGACGCGGCTGGCAAGCCGGTCACCGGCGACATGACGCGGCAGCTCGCGCTCTGGGATGCCGGCACCGAAGCGAACGAGGAGCCCGGGCTGGGCCCCAACCAAGGTCCCCGGCAGAAGACGCCGGACGCCGGGATGGTGGAGCACCAGGGCATCGCCCATGTCCATGATAGATTCAGCTACCCCCGTACCAACGAGGTGCTGCGGCTCACCGTCACGCCGAGCACCGACCCAATGAGCAGCAGGTAGTCCCATGTCTTCCTCTCACTACGACGTCATCATCATCGGCTCCGGCGCGGGCGGCGGCACGCTGTTTCACCGGCTCGCACCCTCGGGCAAGCGGATCCTGCTCCTCGAGCGTGGCGACTACGTGCCGCGGGAGCCGGAGAACTGGAACACCCGGGCGGTCAACGTCGACGGGAGATATCAGACCAAGGAGCACTGGCGAGACACGGATGGAAAGGACCTGCATCCGCATACCAACTACTGGGTGGGCGGCAACACGAAATTCTACGGCGCCGCGCTCTTCCGGCTCAGGCGGGAGGACTTCGGCGAGCTCAAGCACCACGGCGGCATCTCGCCGGCGTGGCCGATCAGCTACGACGAGCTCGAGCCCTACTACACCGAGGCCGAGCGCCTCTACCAGGTGCACGGTCAACGCGGGGCCGATCCGACCGATCCGCCGGCCAGCGCGCCCTACGCGTACCCTGCGGTGAGTCACGAGCCGCGGATTCAGCAGCTGAGCGACGACTTCTCCCGCCTGGGCCTCCGTCCTTTCCCGGTGCCGCTGGGGATCATGCTCGACGAGTCGAACCGGCGGCAGAGCCGCTGCATCCGCTGCGCCACCTGCGACGGCCATCCCTGCCTGGTCCAGGCCAAGTCGGACGCGCAGGTGGTCTGCGTGGATCCGGCGCTGCAGTACCCCAACGCGACGCTGCTCACGGGTGCCTACGTCTCGCGGCTGGAGACCAGCGCCTCGGGCCGAGAGGTCACGCGCGTGCTGGTCGAGCGGGATGGCACCCGGGAGAGCTATTCGGCCGATGTGGTCGTGGTCTCCGCCGGGGCCATCAACTCCGCGGCGCTGCTGCTACGCTCGATGAGCGATCAGCATCCCCGCGGCCTGGCCAACGGCTCGGACGTGGTGGGCCGCCACTACATGGGGCACGTCAACTCGGTCCTGATGGCACTGTCCAAGTGCCCCAACCCGACCGTGTTCCAGAAGACCCTGGGAGTGAACGACTTCTACTTCGGCTCGCCGGAGTGGCAGTTCCCCATGGGCCATATCTCCTTCGTCGGCAAACTGGACGGCGCCACGCTCTCGGCCGGTGCGCCGGCGATCGCCCCGGGATGGACCCTGGAGCTGATGGGAAAGCACTCGCTCGACTTCTGGCTCACCTCGGAAGATCTCCCCGATCCCGACAACCGGGTCACTCTCGATCGTGAGGGGAAGATCGTGCTGAGCTACACGCCGAACAACGGAGAGGCCCACCGGCGGCTCATCCAGAAGCTGGAGCACCTGATGCAGCAGCAGACCAAGTGCGCGGTGCACGGCGACGGCTGCCACCAGGGCCTCTTCGCCCGCAACCTGTTCCTCGGCCAGCGCATTCCGCTGGCGGGCGTGGCGCACCAGAACGGCACCATTCGCTTCGGGCGCGATCCCAGGACCTCGGCCCTGAACACCGACTGCCGGGCGCACGAAGTGGACAACCTCTATGTGGTCGATGGGAGCTTCTTCCCGTCCAGCGGGGCGGTGAACCCCGCGCTCACGATCATGGCCAATGCGCTCCGCGTGGGAGACCGGATCCTCGAGCAGCTCAGCACACGTCGCAGCCAGGCCGCCGCGGGTCAGACGGCGAGTGTCCCGGCATGAACGCGCCCGGGAGGACCGCGTTGGTGCTCCGCTGGTCGCTGGTCGCGGCTGCCGTTCTCGGCGCGGCTTCCCTGGAGGCACAAACCAGCCATCCCTGGTCCGGCCGCGGCGCGGTTCCGCAACAGCCGGCTGGAGAGGGCGCTGCCATGGCGCCGGCCCAGGCGGTAGCAATGGTGGGCCTCACCGTCGGCGACATGGATCGGTCGATCGCCTTCTACACCTCGGTGCTGGATTTTCAGAAGGTGTCGGACGACGAGGTGGCGGGTAGCGCCTATGAGGAGCTGGAGGGCGTCTTCGGCGTCAGGATGCGGGTGGTGCGCCTGAGGCTCGGCGAAGAGTATCTTCAGCTCACCGAATATCTCGCGCCGCATGGGCGTCCCGCGCCGGTCGACTCCCGCAGCAACGACCGCTGGTTCCAGCATGTCGCCATCATCGTGAGCGACATGGACAGCGCCTACGCCCGCCTGCGCCTGAACAAGGTGCAGCACGCCTCCACCGGTCCCCAGCTCCTGCCCAAGACCATCCCCGGCGCGGCGGGCATCCGGGCCTTCTACTTTCGCGACCCCGACGGCCACCCGCTGGAGGTGCTACAGTTCCCGCCGGACAAGGGGGACCCGAAGTGGCACGCAGCGAGTGAACGGTTGTTCCTGGGCATCGACCACACTGCTATCGTGGTGAGCGACACCAAGGCCAGCCTGGCGTTCTATCGCGACGTGCTCGGCTTTCGGGTGGCGGGGGAAAGCATGAACTTTGGAACCGAGCAGGAGCATCTGAACAACGTGCAGGGCGCGCGGCTGCACATTACCGCGCTGCGCGCTCCGGCGGGGCCGGGGATCGAGTTCCTCGAGTACCTGAACCCGCGGGACGGCCGGCCCTATCCCGGCGACGAGCGGGCGAACGATCTGGTCCACTGGCAGACCACGCTGTGGGTGCCCGATGCCGGCACCGCGGCCGCCGCCGCCCGGCGAGGCCGTTTCCGCCTCCTCTCTCCCGCACCGGTGGAGCTGCCTGACACCGCGCTCGGCTTTCAGCGCGGCATCCTGGTCCGCGATCCCGACGGTCACGTCATCCAACTCGTAGAACACGAAGGAGAAGTCCATGCCCAGCAGTGATCGCGCCGGCGGCCCCACGGTGTCGGCCTCCAAGCGCGCGCCAGCCGCTGCCACCCCGGAGCCCACCCGGTCCGTGATGAATGCGGTGGCCGTCCGCCCCGGCATCCCCAACTCGATGCACCTGGCGCAACTCCCGAAGCCGTCGGTGGACGAGATTCCCGACGGCCGCGGCGTGCTGGTGAAGGTGCTGCGTGTGGGCGTGGATGGGACCGACAAGGAGATCAACGCGGCCGAGTATGGCGCGGCGCCTCCGGGGTACGATTTTCTGGTGACCGGACACGAGGGCTTCGGCCGGGTGGAGGCGGTCGGCCCCAATGTCACCGAGTTCGCCCCCGGGGACTACGTCGTGGCCACCGTGCGCCGGCCCGGCTCGAGCATCTACGACCGGATCGGCACCTATGACATGACGACCGACGACGTATACTTCGAGCGGGGAATCAATCTGCGGCATGGATTCCTCACCGAGTACTACGTGGACGACCCCGAATACATCGTGAAGATTCCCTGCGAGCTGCGCGACGTTGGCGTGCTCCTCGAGCCGACAACGGTCGTGGAGAAGGGGATCGCGCAGGCCTACGAGATCCAGCGCCGGCTCCGGGTCTGGCGGCCGCGGAAGGTCGCGGTCATGGGGGCAGGGACGATCGGGCTGCTCGCGGCCATGGCGCTCCGGCTCCGCGGACTCGAGGTGACGGTCTTCGGCCGGACTCCCAAGCCCTATCTCAACTCCGATCTGATCGAGGCGCTGGGGGCACGCTACGAGTCGACGGCCACCCTGCCGATACTCGAGGGTGGCAGGAAATATGGCCCGTTCGACCTGATCTTCGAGGCCACAGGCGCCTCCCCGGTGGTGTTCGAAAGCATGCAGGCGCTGGGGAAGAACGGCGTCCTGGTGCTGTCGAGCGTCACGGGCGGAGACAAGATGATCCAGGTGCCTGCCGACCGGATCAACCTGGAGTTCGTGCTGGGGAACAAGGTCATGGTGGGCACGGTCAACGCAAACCGCGAGTATTTCGAGATGGGCGTGAAGGATCTCGCCCACGCCGAGGCGCAGTACCCCGGATGGCTCAAGCGGCTGCTCACCCATCCGGTCAAGGGATTGGAAAACTGGCAGCAACTGCTGGACACCTTGACCAACGCCAAAGGCGCCATCAAGGTCTACTGCGAAGTCGCCGAAATCTGAGAGGGCATATGTTTCCATCGACCGACGTCGAGGGAACCCTCATAAGCGCGGGCGCGCATGCACCGCGCGAGGCCCGGGTCCGGCCGGAGCATGCGCACCGGTATCCCGGCATCCGGCCGGAGCGGTGGGAGTCGGCGGCCACCCTCGCCGATCGGGTACTCGCGGGGTGGCTGCTCCGCGGAAACGACGTCGCCATTCGCGGCCGGCTCCTGCTGGACGCGCATTTCGAGTTCCGGGGCGGGAGCGAGCGCGGCGGCGAGCGCGAGGGTGCTCGGCCGAGGCGCGAGGATCGATGAGCGATTCCAAGAGGAGAATCGCGGAGCTGCTCGGCGTCGCGCTGGCGCCGGACGCGCTCGCCGAGCAGCTCAGAACCGCGGACGCCGAGCATCGGGCGAAGGCGCCGAGCCAGGACTGGGCCGAGTACTACGCCGGCTGGTTTCTCTCCAGGCCGACCCCATGATCACGATCCGCCACCGGGAAACCGGTGATTCCCTGCTCGAGTATCCCGGGCAGACGCTCGCCGGCGCCGAGCTGGCCAACGCCGTCCTGCTCTACGCCGATCTCCGCGGAGCGGACCTCAGGGGCGCGGACCTTCGGGCGGCCGACCTCTGCCAGGCGGATCTCCGGGATGCGGTGTTCGATGATGCCAACCTGGCCGGTGCGGATATCACCCTCGCCAGCCTCGCGGGCGCGAGCTTCCAGAACGCAATCCTGGCCGACGCCCGCCTCCAGGCGGTGTCCCTGGACCAGAGCGGGCCCGCCCGCACCGATTTTCGCGGCGCCGAGCTCACCCGGGTCAACCTCAAAAACTCGAACCTGTCCGCCTCGATCTTCGCCGACGCCGAGATGCGGCGGATCGACCTGACCCACGTCGATCTCTCCGGATCCGACCTCACCGGGGCCAATCTGACCGAAGCCAACTTCAGCTATTCCAACTTGCGTGGCGCCGATCTGAGTTACGCCATGCTGGTGAGCGCGCTGTTCAATGCGGTCGACCTGGAGGAAGCGTCGCTGCGCCATACCGACCTCACCTTCGCGGTCCTGAACGGGACGGCGCTGGCGGGCGCGGACTTCTCGTCCGCGCTGCTCTCGCAGACCGTCATCGCGCGGTGCCCAGATTTCGGCAGGGCGCGCGGACTGGACACGCTGGAGCTGCTCAGCCCGTCCTCGATCGACCTCGCCACGCTGCGGTCCGGGCTGGCGACGCTCTCGGACGAGTTGCTCGAGGGGATGGGACTCGAGCGTGGGGCGATCGCGGCGCTTCGCGCGGCGAGCACGGCGGTAAGCGGCTAGACCCTCCTCTCGCTTCTCGGTATGCTCCGCCGAGGTGCCGCCGCATCCAGCCTAGCACTGCTCCGCATCACCTTGATGCACCATCGGCGCCGACCCGAGTGGTGAACGGGTCGGCGCTACCCTGGCGTCGGACTGACGTTCACATCGCCCCCGCGACCGGGACCGGCGTCAGGCGATCGGTCGTCGTGCCATCGCCGACCTGGCCGAAAGAGTTGCCGCCCCAGCAGTAGGCGGCGGCGGCGGTGCTGCCGCAGGTGTGCCGGACGCCCGCGCTCACTTGTTTGAAGAAGCGCCCGCCGGCGACCGCGACCGGCCTGGTGCTGCAGGGACCGTAGTGGCATGTCTCTGGCCCCGTGTTCGTGCCGTTGCCGAGCTGACCGAAGCCATTGTCACCCCAGCAGTAGGCCCGGTTCAACGTGGTCTCGCCGCAGGTGTGGAGCACGCCCGCGCTCACGCGCTCGAAGCTGAGCCCGCCGGCCACCGCCCTTGGCCAAAAGCGCAGGTAGGTCTTCCCATCGCCAATCTGTCCGTTTCGGCCATATCCCCAGCAGAAGGCCCGGTCATTGGTGGTCACGCCGCAGGTGTGGAGTTCGCCCGCGTCCACCTGGCGGAACCGGCGCGTGCCAGCCACCCGGGAAGGCGTCAGACGTTGGGAAGCCGTCGAGCTGTCACCGAGTTGGCCGTAACCGTTCACCCCCCAGCAAAAAGCCTCGTCTGACGTCGTCACGCCGCAGGTGTGGGCCCCGCCCGCGCTCACCTGACGGAACTGGCGCCCTCCGTTGACCGCCACTGGCGTTGAGCGATTGGTGAGCATCGTGCCATCGCCGACCTGGCCGAAAGAGTTGTCGCCCCAGCAGTAGGCCCGGTCGTCCGTGGTCACGCCGCAGGCATACCCGTCGCCCGCGCTCACTTGGCGGAAGCGGAGCGCGCCGGCGACCGGGACCGGCGTCAGGCGATCGGTCGTCGTGCCATCGCCGAGTTGGCCAACCAGATTCCGGCCCCAGCAGTAGGCTCGATTGTCGGTGGTCACGCCGCAGGTATGGACGCCGCCGCCGCTTACCTGGTAGAACGCCAGCGCAGTGGTCGCCGTGGTGGCGAGCGCCGGCCCGGGCTCCGGGGCGGTCGGTGACTTCGCGTCCTCTCCGCAGCCCAGTGCGACTACCAGGAGAGCGGAGAGTGCGGGAGCCAGCCGGCGCAGCCCTCCGCTGCGTGTCGGACACGCGTCCGAGGAGAAGGTGCAGCCGAGTCGCCGCATACGGAGCTCCTGCGTAAGGAGTGCCAGCGGCTCGGGTGAGCTCCTGGGCAGTGCTCAGAAGTCGTGGCACCAGGTGTTCCTGCGGCCGCCCCTGCCCGGAACGGGAGAACTCATTGACGGCTCAATGAGTGGCATTCCCCGGTCAAGCCGAAGTCAAGTGGCGACCGTTGGGTGATCTTGGGATCCCCCTCGCGGCGTCCGGAGCGGCCTGCGTCGGGGGTGAGGCCGGTGAGCTTGGGGACTGGCAACACAGACTAGTCCGGGTCGACCTCCCCCGCCGCCCGGATTTGCGCGGCGATGCGCGCCAGCAGGCCCGGCGGCACGCTCAGCTGCCGCAGCTTCCGTCGAACTCCCGACAACACGCTGGTCTCGAAGGTGAATTCGTGGGCGCAGGCGGCGCAGATCTCGAGGTGCTGCTGGATCAGGCGCATCTCGGTCTCGCTCAGCCGCCGGTCGAGGAAGTCGTCCAGCCGGCGGAACGCCGCTTCGCAGGTGGTTCGATTCAGCGGATGGCTCATGCGCCGGCGCCGGTTGGATGATGACTGATGATTCCGCTCTCTTCGGCGACCTGCCACAAGGCCTTCTGGAGCATCTTCCGTCCCCGATGGAGCCGGGACCGCACGGTCCCGATCGGACAGCCGAGCACCTGGGCGATCTCCTCGTAACTCAGATCTTCCATAAAGTAGAGCGTCGAGACTACTCGGTACTCTTCGGGGAGCCGATCGATCGCGGCGAGCACCCGCTCGGTTCCCAGCTGGTCAAGGAGCTGCGCCGCCGGGTCCGGGCCCTGGGTGGGAAACCCTGCTTCGGCGGAACGGGCGTAGAGGTAGAGATCGGGCGTGTCGTCGAGGTCGGATGTGACCGGCCGGCTCTTCTCCCGCCGGCGCTTCGAGAAGTAGCAGTTGGTCAGGATCTTGAAGAACCAGGCGCGGAAGTTGGTGCCCGGCTCGAAGGAGCCAAACGCCCGGAAGGCGAGCAAGGCCGCCTCCTGGACCAGGTCCTCGGCATCCGCTTGGTTGCGCGTGAGACGCACCGCGATGCCGAACGCCGTGCCGGCGACGGCCCCGAAGAGCGGCTCGAACTCCGCGGAAGGGCGGGCTGCCTTCGGCTCCGGTGCTGACCAGGGGGCGCTGGCCTGAGAATCCTCGAGCACGGCACTCATCGGTTGGGAGTGGCCCAATTTAGTGTCTTGGAAGAGCTCGTCCAATGAGATTCCCGATGGCGCCGCCCACCGCGGCGCCCAGCAAGCCCACGCCGATGGTTACGCCGGTGCAATCCCGCGGGCCATTCTCCGAGTTCCCGCAGGCCGCCCTCGCCACGATCGCCCCCGTGATCCCCAGGCCGGTACCGACCACGGCCGCTCCTGCCCAGCGGTAATCGCGGCGAGGTTCCCCGGCCCGGGGAGTGAATCGAACCGCGAACGGTGGCGGCTCCCATCGAGCCGCGCGGAAGCTGATGGAGGGCCCTTGGACGACCGCGGGGGTGCCGCCAGCCAGCAGCGCCAGCAGCAGGAGCGCGGCCCAGGCGTTTCGCATCAGCCGGCCCGCCGGGAGTCCACGTACCCGCACCGGGGGCAGGCGTGCATCTCCTCCATGACGCCACCCAGTACCGGATCCACGCCCGGCCCACGCGTCTCCCCGGTGTACACCAGCTTCTCGCCGTGCTGGTTCATGGTGGCGCCGCACTTGGGACAGATCATCGGACGTTGGGACATGTGGCGCATCTCCGCTGGGGTGAGCTACAGGGCAATCGACTCGCGGCCGTAGCGCAGAGTCCTGGCCATCCAGATCAGCTCGCCCAGGAACTTCTCCGTGCGCCGGACGAACGCCGGATCGAGCAGCGTGCCGCTCTCGTCGAAGACCTTGGAGACACTGCCGACGTTCACGTCCCAGAAGATGGTCACCAGGCCCAGCTCGCGGAGCACCGGCAGCGAGGTCTCGATCACCCGGGTGCCGCCGAACGGCCCGGCCGAGACCGCCACGATGCCCGCCGCCTTGTGGATGTACTCCTTGAGGCAGCTGTCGAGCACATGCTTCAGCAGGCCGGGCATCGCATGGTTGTATTCCGGGGCGACCAGCACGATGGCATCCGCCCGGTTCATGCAGGCCGAGAACGCCGGATCGGCGGTGTCCTGCCCATTGTCGTCGAGCCGGTGCGAGAGCTCGGCCACGTCGATCAGCTCGGTCACCACCCCGTCCCGCTTCTGCAGCTCCCCGAGGACGAACCGCGCCGCGTGGGCACTCATCCTGCCCTTTCGGGCTGTGCCGAGAATCACCGGGATGCCGAGCGGACGGGGGTCTGCCATGGAGCCCTCTGGACTGGTTGGATGGGTGAAGTCTCGGGGGTGTAATGCCGAATCGGGTCCCCAGGTTCCCGGCCGAGCCACGATCCCCACTGCGACGTTACACTTCCTGAACCATTGAATCCCGCGACAGGGAGGAGCCAAGACATGTCCGCAGATCAGCAGGCTCCGGCCGGCCCGGACCTGAAACAGGGGATTCCGACCAGTGAGGTGCTGGATGGCGGTATGCTCGCGGGTCACGTCGATGGGGAGGCGGTGCTGCTCGCCCGGCGCGGCTCGGAGTGGTTCGCCCTCGGGGCGACCTGCACCCATTATGGTGGCCCGCTGGCCGAGGGCTTGATGGTGGGCGATACCGTGCGCTGCCCCTGGCACCACGCCTGCTTCAGCTTGCGCACCGGTCATCCGGTTCGCCCGCCGGCGCTGCATCCCCTGAGCCGATGGACGGCGGAGGAGCGGGGCGGGCGAGTCTACGTCACCGGCAGAGCAGTGGCCCCGGTGCCGCGTGCCGCGCGGTCGGGTCGCGATGTGGACGGCGTCGTGATCGTGGGCGGTGGGGCAGCGGGGGACAGCGCCGTCGCGGCGCTCCGAGCGGAGGGCTACGAGGGGACGATTACCGTGGTCGACTCCGACCCCGACGCACCCTACGACCGACCGAACTGCTCCAAGGACTACCTCGCGGGCAACGCCCAGGAAGAATGGATGCCCCTGCGAGCGCCCGAGTTCGACCGGGACTGCCGGGTCGAGCGCCTGCGTGGGCAGCGGGTGAACGAGCTCCGGCCGGGAGCTCGGCAGGTCCTGCTCGACGACGGGCGCACGCTCCCTTACGGCGCCCTGCTGCTCGCCACCGGGGCCACGCCGATCGGGCTCCCTGCGGGCGTGGATCGGGGAGGGTTGCCGGTCTACTATCTGCGAAGCCTCGCGGACAGCCGTACCATCATCGGCGCCGCCAAGCCAGGGCGACGCGCGATCGTCTTCGGAGCCAGCTTCATCGGACTCGAGGTCGCGGCCTCGCTTCGGAGCCGGGAGTTGGAGGTCCAGGTCGTGGCGCCGGAGTCCCGGCCGCTGGAGCGCGTGATCGGTCCCCAGCTCGGCGACTTCGTCCGCAGGCTCCACGAGGAGCACGGCGTCCGATTCCACCTCGGCCACAAGGCGCGGGAGATCTCCGAGGGCGGCGTCGTCCTGGAGAACGGTGAACGACTCGCCGCCGATTTCGTGGTTGCCGGGATCGGCGTCAAGCCCAACGTCGAGCTGGCCGAGGCGGCGGGGCTCACGCTCGATCGCGGTGTGGCGGTGAACGAGTTCCTCGAGACCAGCGCACCCGGCGTCTTCGCCGCCGGGGACATCGCGCGGTGGCCCGACCCGCAGACCGGCGACCGGATCCGGGTGGAGCACTGGGTGGTGGCACAGCGACAGGGCCGGACGGCCGCCCGCAACATCCTCGGTCTCCGCGAGCGGTTCGACGCGGTCCCTTTCTTCTGGAGCCAGCACTACGACGTGAGCATCAACTATGTCGGCCACGCGGAGCGGTGGGACACGGTTGAGGTCGATGGCGACATCGAGGGACGGGACTGCGCCGTCCGCTTCGTACATGGCGGACGGGTGCTGGCGCTCGCCACGATCTTCCGGGACCGGGAGAGTCTCGAGACGGAGCTGAGTATGGAGCGCACGGCAGGCCACTGAGCTCAGGGCGGAGCGCACGCCGCGAAATGTGCTGAGATATGACATGAGATGCCGTATCGCAACCAACTGTAGGATAGTCACTTAAGCATTGCAGTTGGCAATCTGCTCGAACCTGCTCCGGAGCTCAATGGCACGCGCGCTACTGCCCGGGCTGGGGGCCGACTCTTGACAATCCGTGTTCGCAACACATATTCGGCGCCATGTCGATCCGCGAGCGGCTCCAGCAGCGACGCTTCCACAGCATCGCCGACGAAGCGGTGGTGAGCCTGATGGTCGCGGCCGATCATGTCGATCAGGCCGTCGCCCCGGTCTGGGAGCGTCACGGCATCACGGCCGACCAGTACAATGTGCTCCGCATCCTTCGGGGCGTGTATCCGGGTGGCCATCCGCGGAACGAGGTGGCTCGGCGGATGATCCATCGGGCCCCGGACGTCACCCGCATGCTCGACCGGCTGGCGCGGCGGGGACTGGTCGCCCGGCTCCGGAACGCGGATGATCGCCGGGAATCGGTCGCCACCATCACCAAGGCGGGGCTCGCGCTGCTGGACCGGATCGATCCCGAGGTGCTGGTGGTGCAGAAGGCCATCACCGCCGCGCTGACCGAGCCCAAGCTCCGACAGCTCGCCCGACTGTGCGATGCGCTGGTACCATAGGCGCTGTTTTTTCCCTTGGCAGGAGATTCGTCATGGCAGAGCAGAAGAAAGTGATCGCGGTCGTGGGCGCCACCGGCGCGCAAGGCGGCGGCCTGGTGCGGGCCATCCTGGCTGACCGAAACGGACCGTTCCGGGCCCGGGCACTGACGCGGCATCCGGACTCCGACAAGGGCAAGGCGCTCTCCGCCGCCGGAGCCGAGGTTGTGCCGGCGGACCTCGACGACCAGCAGAGCCTCGAGCGGGCATTCGCCGAGGCATATGGCGCGTTCGGCGTCACCAACTTCTGGGAGCACTTCTCCCCGGAAAAGGAGTTCGCCCAGGCGGGGAACATCGCGCGGGCGGCCAAGGCCGCGGGCCTGCAGCACGTGATCTGGTCCACCCTGGAGGACACCAGGAAATGGGTGCCGTTGAGCGACGACCGCTTACCCACGCTCCAGGGCAAGTACAAAGTCCCGCACTTCGACGCGAAGGGAGAGGCCGACGAGCTGTTCCGCCGGGAGAGGGTGCCGACGACCTTTCTGCTCACCTCGTTCTATTGGGACAACCTGATCTATTTCGGCGCGGGGCCGCAGCGCGGGCCGGACGGCCGGCTCGCCCTGGTCTACCCGCTCGATGACAAGAAGCTCCCAGGCATCGCCGCAGAGGACATCGGCAAGGCGGCCTATGCCATTTTCAAGAAGGGCAAGGAGTTCATCGGGAAGACGGTGGCGATCGCCGGCGAGCACCTCTCCGGGGCCGAGATGGCCGCAGCGCTAAGTCGCGCGTTGGGCACGGACATCGGCTACACCAACGTGCCCCCCGAGGTGTACCGAAGCTTCGGCTTCCCCGGCGCCGACGACATGGGCAACATGTTCCAGTTCAAGCGCGACTTCAACGACTACTTCCGCGGCGTGCGCGACCTCGAATTCACCCGGAGCCTGAATCCGGAGCTGCAGTCATTCGAGCAGTGGCTGGCGCGGCACAAGGATCAGATTCCAATTCCGGCCTAGCTCGGGACGACCGTACCTCATCGCGCCGCCGCCTGCTGCACGGCGCCGGGACGAATCCCCGGCAGGTTGACCCGGACCCGATACAGTCCAGTGCTCGCCGTCAGGTAAAGCGACTTTCCGTCCGCGTCCCCGAAGGTGAAGTTGGCGTCGTGCTCCGGCGGCACGATTCGCCCCAGGGCTTTGCCGGCCGGCGAGAGAATCCACAAACCGCCGGGCGCCGACACATAGACGTTGCCTTCTCGGTCCACCTTGATGCCGTCCAGCGCCACCGGCTCCGGGTCCCTGGTGAAATCGTAGAACACTTTCCCGTTGGCGATCGTCCCGTCCGGGTTCACCTCGTAGCGCATCAGCACTTTGTGCTCGAGGTCCCAGTTGTCGACGTAGAGGTAGCGCTCGTCCGGCGAGAAGGCGATACCGTTCGGTCCGCTCAGCTCCCGGGTCAGCAGCGTCACCTGGCTGTCCTTCACCATGTAGACCCCGCTGAACGGCAGCTCCTTCGTCGGATCGTCGAACCCCTTGGGCAGGCCGAACGGTGGATCGGTGAAATAGAGCGTGCCGTCGGAGCGGTACACCAGGTCGTTGGGACTGTTGAGCCGCTTGCCCTCGTAGCGGTCCGCGAGCACCGAAATTTGTCCAGTCCGCTCCAAACGGGTCACCCGCCTGTTGCCGTGCTCGTTGATCGTGAGCAGGCCGTTCCGGTCCAAGGTGAGCCCGTTGGAGCCGGGCTGGTGGTACTCGCCGATATCGACACCGGTATAGCCGCTCTTGCTGCGGAACACCGAGACGGCGCCATCCGGCGTCCAGCGATAGATCGTGTTGGCGTTGGGGTCGCTGAAGAGCAGGTAACCGTCGGGGTGCCAAACCGGTCCCTCGATGAACTGGAATCCGCCCGCCAGCTTCTCGATGGTCGCGCCGCGGGGCACGATGCGGTCGAGCGAGGCGTCCAGCCGGACCACCTTGGCCGGCGAGGCCGCGGACGTGCCCACCTGGCCCGGGCGGTAGAAATCGAGCGTCGCCGAGCGCACCCAGATGAAGTTCACCGGGGGGCTGGAGATTGGCCCGTTGATGCCGAAGACGGCGAGCTGGATCTGTTGGCCGGGTCGGGCATCGCGGGTGAGCAACACGCGGTTGGGCGCGTTGAATCCCTTGATCAGCTGGCCGCCGGTCTGACCCAGCACCAGCGGAAGCTTCCCGTCCACCCAGATCTCGGCGTAGTCGTCGATGACCAGCTCGAAGACGACCGTGGCGCCGGCGACGTCGAAGCCGCCGAGCCTCCGGGGCAGGGTGATCGTCGTTCGGTACCAGTTGAAGGCGAGCCTCCCCTTCGACCGGCGGACCTCGAGGGCCGCCGGCTCGATCGGCTCCCAGGCGGAGTCGTCGAAGCCCACCGCCTCCGCGTGGGGGCTGATGTCGTTGGTGCGGTCTACGTCGATCACCTTGACATCGCTATAGCGCCATTGCGCCTGGACCAGCGCCGCGCCTTCGGCTGTGCGGAGATCCAGCACCGCGGCCGGAAGAACGACGGGGAGATCCACCGTGGCCTGGGCCGTCGCCAGCGTCGCCACCGCCGTCCCGAGCGCCGGTGTGGCCAGGAGGGCGAGCATCGCCCGGACAAGCATGGGAGGGGGGCGCCGCATCACATCGCTCCTGCGGTCGTCCGGCGCTCGGCCTGCCGCACCTTGACCACGTAATAGAGGAATGGGGCCTTCACGTCCTTGAACCAGTGGGGCGTGCCGTTGGGGATGACGACGACGTCGCCCGGGTTGAGCTGGCGAGTCTCACCGCCCTGGATGGCGCTGCCGCGGAACTCTTCTCTGGCGATCTCCTTGAGACCGACCGCGGTACCACCCGTCACCAGGGTCGCCGACCCCTGCAGGACGTAGGCGAGGTCGGTGTCCCGGGTATGCACCTCGACCAGACCGGGACCCTCCCGCCGGCTCGCGTGGATCTTGTAGTCTCCCACTTCGATCATCGGCTTGCCTCTGGCGAAGGCCGCAATGACCTCATCGTGCCTCAAGTACCTGACGCTCGCGTCGTCGGACTGCGCGCGAGCCGTGCCGAGCGGCAGCGCCACGAACGCGGCGACCGCGGCGAGTCTCAGGAGTCGCATGGTGATCTCCCTACCTGGTCGCGCTGGTCTTGGAGCCGAGTGCGGCCGCGCCGGCGACAGCGATCGCCGCGTCCCGGGCGGCGCTCGAGGCACCGCTCACGCCCACCGCGCCGACGACCTGCCCGTCGACCACGATCGGCTCGCCGCCGTTGAGTGGAGCGGACCAGACGTTCAGCAGGGGCGTGCGGCCGCCCACGATGGCATCCTCCAGGATCTTAGTCGGCTTCTGGAAGAGGGCCGCCGTGCGCGCCTTCTCGGTGGAGATGGTGGCACCCATCGGGAAGGTCGGCTGGAGCCGCTCCAGGTACATCAGATTCCCACCGTCATCCACCACGGCCACCGATGCCCCTTCATTCCCCTTCTTCGCCTCCGCCGCCGCCGCGGCGGCGATGGCCTTGGCTCCGTCCAGCGTGAGCGTCCTTTTGCTGATGGTGGTCTGCGCGTGGGCCCGGCCGGTCAGAGCCGCCAGCGCCAGGGCGGCCAGGAAGGATCCGTGGAATCTCATGGGCGAGCTCTCCTCTGCTGGGGAAATCGAGGTTGGGTGACACGCGCTCTAATGCGGGCACGCGGCGGTTGGTTCCCGGAAACCTCCCCGGCCCGCGCGGCATTACACCCGCGGAGGCGAACGCCGCAGTCCGGCGGCGAGGCCGATTCCTCGACGAGAGCGGTTGACGGTGCTGGTCAGGAAGAGTGTGGCGCTGAGCCTGGGGATGCGGATCTCACTCCACCGAGGCGAGATTGTACATCGCGCGCCAGGCGCGGAAGACCTCGCGGTAGTCGTCGTCCGCGTAGGCGAGGGTGCGCCCGCTCGACCGCACGGTGCCCGGTACCAGCTCCGCCATGTCCGCCATCTGGGTGGCGGCAAACTCCACCTCCAGGCGAACCGGCGACGCCGGCCGGAACGGCTGATGCGGCCGGCTCAGTGCCGCGATGGCGCCGGCGCGGATGCGGCGGCAGGCCTCGACCGGCGCCAGGCTCCGGGCGGCAAAGCGCCCGACCGCTTGCTTCACGACCACGGTCTCGATCGTGTCGCCCAGGAGCTCCCGCGCTTCGGCCGCGAGCGCCTGGTCGCCGCTCACCAGGACGACCGGCACCCCGTACGTGCCGGCGAGCGCCGCGTTGATCGCCAGCTCGCCGGCCGGCTGGCCGTTCAGCCGGACTTCGTGCACCAGGTCGGTGTAGGTGTGATCGATGATGGCGTGGTGCGCCCCGGCGCGCGCGTGATAGCCGACGAACAGCGCGGCGTCGAAGCCGCCCTCGATGCCTTCGACCATGGAGTGGCGCTTGGGCCCACCGCTCAGCAGCTCGGCCGCGGGATGCAGCTCCTCCGCCAGCAGGTTGCGCATGAGCCAGTGACTGTCGTTGACCAGCACCGCTTCGGCGCCCGCGGCCACGGCGCCCTCGATAGCCGCGTTCGCCTCCGCCGTCATCAGGCGGCGGAAACGATTATACTCCCCCCCATGCCGGGGATCGGTGGGGTCGGTCTGATCCTGGTGAACGACGCCGGCGACACCTTCCATATCGACCGAGATGTAGACCCGCATGGGCACTCCAGCAGGGGTGATCCGGCACAGAGCAGTGAGGACCCGCGATGCGCAGGTGGAAGCTTGGACTCGTGCTGGTCGTGGCCGCCGCGGGGTGCACCGCGCACGGGGATCAGCAGCCCCGGACGCTGCTCGAGCAGGGGCGACTCTACACGGCCTGGCTCTACGGCAGTGAGTACCAGAAGCTGTGGGACCGCTTCTCTCCCGAGATGCGCCAGACCTTCGGGAGCGTCGGCGATCTCGCCAGCTTCGCCGGGCGGGCGGTGACCCGGCTCGGCCAGGAAAAGCGCGCCATCGACGAGCGGGTCTCCAGCGAGGCGTCGTTTCAGATCTATCAGCGCACCGCCTCGTTCAACCGTTCCCGCCACCGGATGCTGATCGAGTGGAGTCTGGCCAAGAACGGCGAAGTCACCGGTCTGGTACTCCGTCCGGTGCCGGGCGACTCCCTCTGAGCGCCCTCCGTCCCGCCTAGTATACGCGGCCGCCGAGCGGAACCTCCCGCTCGGCGCTCAGCAGAACGACGTCGCCTTCCTGGTTGGGCAGCCCCAGCACCAGTACGTCCGACGTGAAGCCCGCGATGTTGCGAGTCCCCAGGTTGACCGCCGCGATGACCAGCCGCCCGACCAGCTCGTCGGACCGATAGAGCGCCCGGAGCTGCGCGCTCGAAGTGCGCTGGCCCAGCGGCCCGAAATCGATCCAGAGCTTGTAGGAGGGCTGCCGCGCGCGCTCGTTGGGCTCGACGCGCAGCACCCGACCCACGCGCAGGTCCAACGTTCGAAACGCGGCGACGGGATCCAGGCCGGCCGCGCCGGTCACGCGAGCAGCTCGCCCCGAAGCACGGTCACCGCCTGGCCGCCGAGCAGGACGCGGTCACCGGCCAGACGAACCCGAACCGTGCCCCCGCGGCAGGAGGCCTGGTATCCGACCAGCTCGCTCAGGCCAAGACGCTCGCCCCAGAACGGTCCCAGCGCACAATGGGCCGAGCCGGTAACCGGATCCTCGGGGACACCCGCGGCGGGGGCGAAGAAGCGGGACACGAAGTGCCGTGCCGGATCAGCCGAGACGGCGGTGACGATGACGCCACGCGCCGGCAGCCGCGCCAGTCGGGCGAGATCGGGAGCCAGCGCACGCACGCTCGCCTCCGATTCCAGCTCGACGAGATAATCGTACGGCGACTTGCCGACGAAGCGTGGAGGGGCACCGAGCCCCTCGGCGAGATCGGCGGGGGCGGGAACCGGCGTGGCCGGCGTGGCCGGGAAGTCGAGCCAGATCGTTCCATCGCGCCGCTCTGCCGTGAGCAGGCCACTCCGGGTGTGAAACTGGGCCGCCGTCCCGGGCGGGAGCTGGCCGTCCTCCCAGAGCGCGTGCGCGCTGGCCAGGGTGGCGTGCCCGCAGAGATCGACCTCGCAGGTGGGCGTGAACCAGCGGAGACCGAATCCGTCCGGCCCGCGGATCAAAAAGGCGGTCTCGGCCAGGTTCATTTCGGCGGCGACGAGCTGCATCCATTCTGCGTCCCGCACGGCTGGAAGCAAGCAGACGGCGGCGGGGTTGCCGCTGAAGGGTCGGTCGGTGAACGCATCCACCTGCGAGAATGGCTGTGGCGGCATGGCGAGCTCGAAAAGGGGATTGGTGCGGCGCGCTATGAAGTAAGAATGGGACGGGAGGGAAGTGAAGGGGTCAGACGCCGACTGCCACCTCCGGGAGGAGGAGCCGCCGGCGGGTCTGCATCGGGTCCATCAGTTGGAACGGCTTGGAGCGGAACGGGTGGAGCGGATGGTGGCGTCGATCATGGCCTGCCGCCCGGCGGCATCTCGCATGGTGGCGTCGGGATTGAACGCGGTCACGTTCAGATGCAGCTTGGCCGCCTGCTCGTCGGTTTGATCCGTGGCCGGCGGCTCGTCGAAGAGCTGAGCGACGCTCTCCAGCCGCTGCTCGATCTCGGCCAGAAGCGCGCCCACGCCACTCAACTGCTGCGTGACAATGTCCTGAAACTGGAGGCACCCGTAGAGCTGGTTCACTTCCATCCGCAGCCCGTCGCACAGCTCGTGCGAGGCTCGGCGATTCTCCTTCGTGTCGACCTCGAGCTGGTCGATCATCCCGAGCGTGCGGTCCAGGCCGTTGAGCATTTCCACGGCGGCGATCTCGGTGGCCGACGATACCTCGCTGAGCTTCGCGTGTGTGTTGCGAAGCCGCTCCATGGAGTGCTCCTGAATGGTTTCGCGGGTGACCCGGATTCCACTGAGCGCCACCGCAAGATCGCCGTAGACGCGAAGGAGGAGATCGGGCAGCTTTGCGAGATTGGGCCGGCGACGGACCGCATCGACAGCCAGGCGTACCTGGTGGTCCTGATTGACCGCGGGACTGCCGGCTTCGACCTCGAGGAACAGTCGGTGCAGCAGATCGAGCGAGGTCTGCAGCTCCATGCCGAGGGCTGACGCGCCGGTGGTTTCCACCGCTCAGGCCGCACCCGATGCGGACGCAACGACCTGATCCAGCTTGTCCTTGAGCACCTGCGGTGTGAACGGCTTGAGGACGTAATTGTTGATGCCGGCGTCGAGCGCCTGGACGATGTCTTCCTTCAAGCTCCTCGTGGTCACCATGAGGATGGGAATTCTCGCGGTCTTCGGATCGCTCCGCAGGTGCTGGACCAGCTCGAGGCCGCCCATATTGGGCATGTTCCAGTCGGTGATGAGCATCTCGATCGAGGCGTCCCATCTTGCCAGCGCCTCTCTCCCATCGGCGGCCTCGACCGCATCCTGGTAGCCGATGGTCTTGAGCGCATTGATCACAATGCGCCGCATGGTAGCGGAATCGTCGACCACTAGACATTTCATGGTGCTTCACTCTCTGGTGAAAGTCCCAGATCCCTCTGAAGGCGGCGCGCGATGACGTCCTGCACTTCGCTGCTGTCATACACGTTTTCGGCCAAGCGGCGGAGCACCTCCCGCATTCGCTCGGGGGGGAGCGTCCCCTGTGGTACCCGCTCGGCGTCCGACCCATCCGGCAGAGTGCGCAAAGTCATCGGGAGCTCGACCTTATCCCGGAGTACGTCCACCGCGTCGACATTCCCCTCGCCAGGAGCGGGGCTGTCCGGCTGCCGTGCCGCCGGACTTGGAGCCCCCGTGTCGGCATCGGCGGGAGGAACGGCAGGAGACTTCAAGGACTCGTCCGGCATCGTTCTCCTCATCAGTGGTGAAACTATCGGCGCGAACCGCTGCCTACTTGAGCGCCGCAACCCGCATTGCGTTGGACGAGATTGCCGAACCGAGGAACGCCGGCCGGCAGCTCAGGGCCCTGGCCCAAGTCTAGCCGAGTAAGTCGTTTTTCAACAAGCATATGCCTGCACCTGTGCCGTCCAAAGAGGCCCTGGGCCATGAAGCAGTGCGCCGAGCCACGGCGGAACCGAGCCGCCGGGTGGGATGTGCTGACGTTCGGCAGGGATGGTACTATGTTTCAGTGTCGGTTTTTTGTCGGGTGAGGTTGAGCCCGGCGCCCCGGCGCCCCCCTCTCCTCCTGCTCTTCGGAGCCGATGGCTACCATCCTCTGCATTGACGACGAGCCCTCCGTCGGCGTGCTCCTTGAGCACACCCTGGCGAAGATCGGCCATCGGCCGCTGCTGGTGTCGAGCGTGGAAGAGGCGATGCAGCTGGTGGCACGCACCCCGCTCGACCTGATCATCGCCGATTACCGAATGCCTAACCTGACGGGGCTCGACCTGCTCGGGCTGTTGGAAAAAGAAGGCTACCGGATCCCGGTCATCATCATGACCGGGTACTCCAGCATCGAGCACGCCGTGATTTCCATCAAGACCGGAGCCATCGACTACCTCACCAAGCCGATCCGAGCCGAGACGCTGGAGATTGCCGTCCACCAGGCGCTGGAGGTGGTTCGCCTCCGGAGGGAGAACGAGACCTTCCGGCGGGAGATCCTCAAGATCCGAGCAACTCGCGCCCTCATCGGCGAGAGCGAGCAGTTCCGCCGGGTGATGGAGGTGGTCAGCACCGTCGCGCCCACCCGGGCCACGGTGCTGCTCCAGGGTGAGTCGGGCACCGGGAAGGAGCTGTTCGCCCGCGCCATTCATGGGCAGAGCCCCCGCCAGGACGCGCCATTCATCACGATGAACTGCGCCGCCATGCCTGAGGGGCTGGTTGAAAGTGCGCTGTTCGGGCACGAGAAGGGGGCCTTTACGGGCGCCACCGTTCGCACTGCGGGCGCCTTCGAGCGAGCGCATACCGGGACCCTGCTGCTCGACGAGGTGTCCGAGATGAGGCTCGATCTTCAGTCGAAGCTGCTGCGCGTGATCCAGGAGCAGGAATTCGAGAGGGTCGGGGGGACCCAGCCCATCAAGGTGGATGTGCGCCTCATCGCGACAACCAACCGGGACCTCAAGGCCGAGGTCGATGCCGGCAAGTTCCGGAGCGATCTCTACTACCGGCTCAACGTCGTGCCGATTCGCACCCCGCCTCTCCGCGAACGGGTGCAGGATATTCCCCGACTGGTTCATCACTTCATTCAGAGAATGGCTGAGCAGCTGGGAACCGCCGTATTGGCGATCCCGCCCGAAACCATTCACCGGCTTCAAGGCTACTCCTGGCCAGGGAATGTGCGGGAGCTGGCCAACGCCATTGAGCGCGCGGTCATTCTCTGCCGGGGCAGTGTTCTGCTGCCCTCCGCCTTCGACGAGTCTCTGCAGGATATGGCGGGGCTCGGCGCACCGGCCGGCCTGGCGGCCAGAGCGCCCATCCCGACACCGACGGCCCCCGCGGTGCCGATGGCCGCCGCGGCTGACGTGCTCGCCGAGCCACTTCCGTTCGCGTTGGAGGAGATCGAGCGCCGCGCGATCGAGCGGGCGTTGGAGGCCACCGGCGGGAACCGCACGCGGGCCGCCAAACTCCTCGGAATCAGCGAGCGCACGCTCCGAAGCCGACTCAACACACCTCGGCCCGTGACCGAGGAAACCTCGAGACGCCCAGCCTGAGGCCTTGTCACAATCAGCGCTCGCCGTGTCACGAACACGTTTGCACTTATCCACCCGTTCTCCACTGGTCGCCGCCTAGCCCGGCATATCCCGCCGCCCCGACCGGCAGTCCCTTCCCCATGAACCCGGAAGGATTCTTCGTCCGGCAGACGCCCTCGCTCCTGCGCCTGGCTCGCCCCCATCCTGCTAGTTCCTGTTCAGCAACGACATAGCGTAGCACGGGCAGTCGAGTGGGTCCGCCCCGATGGGGTACGGGTCGCGTGGTATGCCGGTTGCTCTTACGTCCGACCGGCGGCACGAACTCCTCTACGACTCACGACACGGACCCCCATGCACGCGAGCACGGCGAAGGCGCCGCAAGAGCGGGAGATGGACTGCCCCCGGGGCCGTTCCAGCTTCGCGCCCCGCCTCGAACCCCCCGCGCCGGAGACGCCGACGATCGTGGTCGGCAGCGGCAAGGGTGGGGTAGGCAAGTCGGTGGTGAGTGTGCTCATCGCCACCGCGGTCGCGGCCCAGGGTCGCCGCGTCCTGCTCCTCGATGGCGACCAGAACCTCGCCAACCTGCACGTCCTGCTCGGTGTGCGCCCCAAGGCTCGGATAGAGTCGGTGCTCTCCGGCAGGGCCGACGCACCTGAATTGGTCCAGTGGGTGTCGCCGAACCTCTGGCTGCTGGCCGGCGAATCAGGGGCGGAGTCGCTCTACGCGCTCGAGTCGGTGAACCGGGCGCGCCTGCAGCACCGGCTCAGCGAGGTCTACCGCCGGTTTGAGGTCGTCGTGGTCGACACCGGAACGGGAATCGAGAACGTGGTGCGCGCGGCGACCATGCGGGCCACCTCGCTGCTTCTGGTCACGGCTCCGGAACCGACCGCACTGACCGATGCCTATGCGCTGATCAAGATCCTCCATCTGCAGCTACCCGACTTCCCCATCGGTATCCTGGTCAACCGCTGCCTCAACGCCACTGAGGGACGGGACGCCTATCTGAAGCTGGCGACCGCCTGCGAGCGGTTTCTCCGCCGAGCCGTCGACTACGCGGGAGCGCTCCCGGAGGATGCGTCGATCCGTCTTGCCGTTCGTAACCCCAGCCGCCTGCTGGAGAGCATTCAGTCCAGCCAAGCGGCTCAGACGCTGAAATCCACCGTGTTGGACCGCCTTGACCTGCCAGCGATGGCCCGGAGCGCCGAATGACCGCGATTCGCACCGAAGGCACCCCCGCTAGCCTCGCCGACACCCTTTGGGTGCGATACCGATCGACCGGCGACCGTGAGGCTCGAGCCCAGCTGCTCGAGCGCTACCTGGGGCTGGTCTATCATGTCGCGAGGGAGGTCGGCGCCCGCACTCCAGCGGTGGAGCTGGGAGAGCTGGTGAGCGCCGGCAGCATCGGGCTGGTGCGCGCCTTGGACAGTTTTGACCTCTCGCGAGGTCTGGCGTTCAGCACCTACGCCGTTCGGCGCATCCGGGGCGCCATGCTCGATGACTTGCGCAGCCGGGACTGGACACCGCGGTCGGTCCGGGCGCGGAACCGAAAGCTCCTGGCCGTGACGGCAACGCTGCAGGGTCGCCTCGGCCGGGCGGCAGAGCCGGGTGAGATCGCCGCCGCACTGGAGATCGACCTCGAGACCTACTGGCAATGGCAGGGGGCAGCCGAAGGAGGCGTGATGGTCTCGTTTGACGCCGTGGCACCGTGCAGTCGCGGTGCAGCAACGCTGGGCGAGACGATCAACGACCCGCAGGCGACCTTGCCGGGCGAAGAGCTCGCCCATCGGGAAGAGGCTCACGGGCTGCGGCAGGCGATCGGGATGCTCCCGGAGAAGGAGCGAACCGTGCTTGCGATGTACTACTACGAAGAGTTGAATCTCCGCCAGATCGCCGAGGTGCTCCACGTGACGGAATCGCGGGTGTCGCAGATCCGCACCAAAGCGCTCGGGCGGCTGCGTGACCGACTCAGTATTCAAGCCGACTAGGGCGCGTTGTGGAGCAACCACTGGACGAGCTCGAAAGTGCCCTCTCGGAAGAACAGTTCCTCATGGAGGATCTGGACCGGATGCTGCTCCGTCAGCGGGCAGGAGTCGCGGCGGACGATCCGGAGGTCATCGAATCCACCGCGCAAGCCATCAGCCGCGCGTTGCTGACGCTGGACGAGGCCCGACGCCGACGGGCCGCCCTGATCACCCTGGTGATCGGTAACCCGGGGGTCGCGCTCGAGGACCTGCAGGGACACCTGGCCATTCCCCTGCCGGCCGGATTCACCGAGGTCCGCGAGAGAGTACGCCGCGCCGGGGAGGCGATCGCCGGTGACGTGGCGATCAACCAGGACGTTCTCCGCCGCGCGCTCGAGGCGGAGGAGGCATTCCGGCAGCGGCTCTTTTCGGACGCGATTCCCCCAATCCCAGGGCAGCCTCAATGACTCCGACCGCTGCAGCAAACGCGAGAATACTGATCGTCGACGACGAGCTTCCCAACATCAGCGCACTTGGCCGGGTGCTGACGGCGGCGGGCTATCAGATCGTGACGACAACGAACCCCGCCGAAGCCGTGACGTTGTATCAGGAGCAGGCCCCGGACGTCATGCTGCTGGACCTGCACATGCCTGAGCTCGATGGCATCGGCGTGATCAATCGGCTGAAGCAGCTCGCCCCATCCCGGGCCTTTCTCCCGGTCCTGGTGTTGACCGGTGACACTTCCCCGGACGCCCGCCGCCGCGTGCTGGCCGCGGGTGCCAAGGACTTCGTTGCCAAGCCGTTCGACATCGATGAGGTGCTGCTGCGGATCCGCAACCTCCTGGAGACCGGACGACTCTACCGCGAGCTCAACAATCAGAACCAGGCCCTCGAGCAGCGGGTGCGGGAGCGCATGGCGGAGCTGGAAGGCGCTTCGTTGGATACCCTCGAGCGGCTCGCGATCGCTGCCGAGTTCCGGGACGACGAGACCGGACGCCATACCGAGCGGGTCGGTGAGATCGCCGCGCTGCTTGGGGCGGTGCTCGGACTGCCCGAGGAGAGTGTCTTCCTCATTCGACGCGCCGCTCCCCTGCATGACGTGGGCAAGATCGGCATTCCCGACGCGATCCTGCGCAAGCCCGGTCCGCTGACGGGCGAAGAATGGGAAGTCATGAAGGGACACGCCAGGATAGGCGCCAGGATCCTCTCCGGTGGGCGATCCGGCGTGGTGCGGTTCGCTGAGGAAATCGCTCTTTCTCACCATGAGCAGTGGGACGGGCAGGGATATCCCGGTGGGCTTGGGGGCGAGGAGATACCGCTTGCCGGACGACTCGTGATGGTGGCGGACGTCTTTGATGCCCTGACCTCCGACCGGGTCTATCGGAAGGCCTGGCCTGTCGACAAAGTCATGGCGTACATTCGGCAATACGCCGGGAAACGGTTCGATCCGCGCATTGCTGCGCTGCTGGAGCGTACCGATGTGCGCCAGGCGCTTCAACGGATTCGCGCGCGCGAATCCGCTGGTTCCCAAACGGCACCTCGGATCTCGCGCATTGCGGTGACTTCATGAGGGACCATTTCTCATCTGCTCGAGGGAGCCCTTCGAGAGCGGCTGCCCGGCGGCTTGGGTGGACAGGGCGGCCCTCCCGGGCAAACCTCGATCTGCTATATTTCCGTCCCTCCCCCACATTGTTTGGCATGACCGACACTATGGCCGACCTATCAACCGCGACTCAACGCGTTGCCCGGGTGTGCCCCGAGGCGACCCATTTGCCCCACGGGGAACAGCCTGTGTGACCAGGCGCGTCGCGAGCAGTCACCAGCCCCCGGGAGCCGCCAGCCCCACCATTCTCCTGGTGGACGATCACGAGGAATTGCGGCGGGTCCTGTCCCGGGTTCTCACCTTGGCAGGCTACGAAGTGCTCCTGGCCGAGAATGGGCGTGCCGCGTTGGCCGTGATAGACGAACGGCAGCACCCGGTCGATCTGATCATCACCGACGTCCGGATGCCCGCCATGGGCGGGGAAGAGCTGATCGCGGCTCTCTCCGACCGGCATGTGAGCCGCCATCTTCTCTTCATGACGGGGGAAGGCGCACGCTTCGGACCCACGCTCGCTGGCGTCAGTGTCCTGCAGAAGCCGTTCTCCAGGGAGACGCTCTTGCAGAGAGTGCACCAACTGCTCGGCTCACCCCCAGGGCAAGAGCGCGGAAGCGCGTGACGGCTCTCCTCCCATCTCTCTCCAAGGCCCCGCGATGCTGACCTCGGCACCTGCCGTCGGTAGGCGCTCGCTCGTTCTGCTGATTGATGACGATTGCGCCGCGCGGCCGGTCATGGTGCGTGCGCTCTCCATGGCGGGCTACGACACCCTGATCGCGACCGATGGAGCAGCCGCGGCACACCTGCTCCGAGGCCTTCGGATGCCGCCGGACCTGATCATCGCCGATCTCCGGATAGGGCGCCTGGGCGGGGAGGATCTCGCCGAGTGGCTGGCGCAACATGCACCTGTAGTACCGGTGGTTTTTGTGTCCGGCAACGCCGGGCTCCTCGAGTCGAGTCCGTTACGCCGTCACGCCCTCCGGAAGCCGTTCAGCGGAGCTGAGCTCTTGGCGGCGGTGGAACGGGTCCTGCAGGCCCACAGGTACAGAACGCGGCGGACCGGCTAGTCGGGGCCGGGGCCTCAACCGCTAGCCCAGATCGCGAAATCTGCGGCAAAACTGGCCCCCGGCCCGTCCTTCGAAAGGCAGCGCACGTCCCCTCCATACCATCTGAGAAGCATGCGAGCCACCGCGAGACCCAGCCCCGTGGTCGGCCCGTCACGCTTGGTCGTGATGAACGGCTCGAACAGCCGATCGCGGATCTTCTCCGCCACGCCTGGGCCGTCGTCGGTGATGCGCAGTGTCAATCGTCCCCCGTCCAGCTCTGCTCTCACCGAGATTCGCCCTTGGGGCTGATCGCCAAAGGCCTCGAGGGCGTTCACCATCAGGTTGAGCAGCGCGTGCTCCACGTGGTCTTCCACGCCGATTACCGCCGGCAGCGTCACCGCGAGGGCGGGGCCCAGATCCAGCTCGATCGACGAGCGATGCGCCCGGTGAAGCGACCCGAGATACCTCAGGACATCGGCCAGGGAGACCGGCCCGCGATCGGAGCCCCAGGAAGGCGTCCGGAGAGCACGGTCGAGCAGCTCGAGCGAGCGGGTCAGCTGGGTGGTCGCATCCTCCACGCTGCGGCGGACCGCATCGCCGCCCCGGTCCGGCTCTCCGCCCATGAGCTCGGTGACGAGCGTGAGTGCCTGAGCCGGATTGCGGAGGTCGTGAATCAGCCAGCGCGACACCTGACCGTAGACGGCGGCGCGATTGGCGGCCACGAGGAGGAGCTCTGGCCGTGCGGAGGGAGCGTCAGGGGTTTGAATGTGGGAAAGCTACACCCGCCGATGTCGGGGGTGGAACCGGGGGGTATCGACTCAAGTCGGCTCCCCTTGGGGCCGATAATCAGGGCCTGACCGGTGGAGCCCGCCCAGCCCGGTGAGGCAGCTGCGTGGTGCTGGACCCGACCGAGGCCCGAATGAGCGATCTGGACGACATCGTCAAGGAGTTTCTGGTCGAGAGCCACGAGGGTCTCGACCGCCTGGACCGCGATCTGGTGGCCCTGGAGCAGCGACCCCGCGACGAGGAGCTGCTGGCCGCCATCTTCCGCTGTATTCACACGATCAAGGGCACCTGTGGCTTCCTCGGGTTCGACAAACTCGAATCCGTCAGCCATGCGGGTGAGAACCTGCTTTCCCTGCTGCGCGACCGGGCCCTGGAGCTCACGCCCGAGATCACCAGCGCCCTGCTGGAGCTGGTGGACGCCGTTCGCCGGATCCTGCGCAGCATCGAACGGGACCAGAACGAGGGCGAGGTCGACTATGCTCCGCTGATCGAGCTACTCACGCGGCTCCAGAGCTCGGAGTCTGCAATGCCCGGCGCCGTGCCCGCGGCCCCGACCATTGCCCAGCGCCGCATCGATGACCGCCGGCGGGAGACCCGCCGGGAGACGGACCATCCGCCGTTCGCGGACGGCGAGAGCCGAGCCGTGAGCGTCTCCGACGGCAACATCCGGGTCGATGTCAGCCTCCTGGACCGCCTGATGAATCTCGTGGGCGAGCTGGTGCTCACCCGAAACCAGATTCTGCAGTGCGGCGAGAGCTCGGAGGACGCCATCCTCCACACCGCGGCTCAACGGCTCAACCTGATCACCGGCGAGCTGCAGGCAGCCGTGATGAAGACCCGGATGCAGCCGATCGGTAACATCTGGAGCAAGTTTCCCAGAGTCGTCCGGGATCTTGCCCTGGCCTGCGCCAAGCAGGTGCGGGTTGAAATGGAGGGCGGTGATACCGAGCTGGACAAGACCATCATCGAGGCCATCAAGGATCCGCTCACCCATATCCTTCGCAATTCGGTGGATCACGGGTTCGAGTCTCCGGCGGTCCGACTCGCGGCCGGCAAGCCGGTCGAGGGACGTCTCGTTCTTCGCGCCTATCATGAGAACGGCCTGGTCACCATCGAAGTCGCAGACGATGGCGGCGGCATCGACGTGGCGCGGGTGAAGCAGAAGGCGGTCGAGCGGGGACTCATTCCACCCGATCAGGCCGGCCGGATGAGTGACCGTGAGGCGCTTCTGCTGATCTTCATGCCGGGCTTTTCGACGGCGGAGCGGGTCACCAACGTCTCCGGCCGGGGTGTAGGCATGGATGTGGTCCGCACCAACATCGAGAAGATCGGCGGCATGGTCGACCTCCAGAGCGCGCCGGGCGAGGGGACTACCATCAAGATCAGAATCCCGCTCACTCTGGCCATCATCCCCGTCCTGATCATCGGCTCGGGGCGCGATCAGTATGCCATTCCCCGGGTGAGTCTCGTCGAGCTCATCAGGCTGGAAGGCGCGGGCGCTCGTGCCGGAATCGAGACCATGTACGGCGCCCCGGTCTACCGACTCCGCGGCAATCTTCTTCCCCTGGCGTACCTGAGCCGGGTCCTCGGCCTCCCCGCGGAGACCCCGGCGGGCGGCGAGGCGGAAGCAGTCAATATCGTGGTGCTCCAGGCCGGCGAGCGCCAGTTCGGGCTGGTGGTCGATCGGGTCAGCGACACCGAAGAGATCGTGGTGAAGCCCCTGAGCAGGCAGATCAAGGGGATCGCCGCCTTCGCGGGCGCCACCATCATGGGCGATGGGCGTGTGGCCCTGATTCTGGATGTCATGGGGGTGGCGCGCCTGGGCGGCATCGTCAGTGAGGTCCGGGACCGGAACCGGAGCGAGACGGTGGCCCAGCCGGAGCAGGGCGGGCCGGCGCGGCAAGCGCTGCTGGTCTTCGCGCTCGGCAACGGCCGGCGCCTGGCCATCCCGCTCTCCGTCGTCTCCCGTCTGGAGGAGTTCCCCGCGGCGCTGGTGGAGCGTGCGGGCGATGGTCGGGTCGTGCAGTATCGTGGCAAGATCATGCCCCTGATCCACCTCTCCGCGCTGCTGGATGGCGGCGAGGCGGTGTTTCGAGACCCGATGCAGGTGGTGGTGTACTCCGACGGCGGCCGGAGCGCCGGCCTCGTGGTGGACAACATCCTCGATATCGTGGAGGAGACGCTGGCGGTCCAGCGCCGGTCGGAGCGCGGCATCTTCTACGGCTCGGCGGTCATCCAGGACCGGGTCACCGATCTGCTGGATGTCGAGACCATCGTGCGCGACCTGGTCGCGGTGGAGGCATAGGTGTCTCAGGACCGGCAGTTCTGCACCTTCCAGGTGGGCGAGCTGTACATGGGCATCGAGGTGCTCAACGTCCACGAGGTCATCCGCAGCCAGGAAATGACCCCGGTTCCGCTGGCGGCCCCGGCGGTGAGCGGACTGATCAACCTGCGGGGGGAAATCGTGACCGCCATCGATCTCCGCCGCCGGCTGCGCCTCGCGCCCCGGCCGGAGGGGCACCAGCCGGTGAACGTCGTCATCCGGACGAGCGACGGTGCGGTCAGCCTGCTGGTCGACGAGATCGGCGATGTCATCGAGCCCTCCACCGAGAGCTTCGAGCCGATCTCGGAGACCGTGGACAAGGCGGCGCAGGGCCTGATCAGCGGGGTCTACAAGCTGACGGATCGTCTCCTGCTGGTCCTCGACGTCGATCGGGCGATCGATCTCGATTCCAGCGCCGAGCCCGGCTGACCATGCCCAGGATCCGGGTGCTCGTCGTCGATGATTCGGTGGTGATCCGTCGCATGCTCTCCAACGTGCTGGCCGACGACAGCGCGCTGGAGATCGCCGGGGCGGCAGCGAACGGGCACATCGCGCTCGCCAAGCTGGACCAGGTCAATCCGGACGTCGTGATTCTCGACGTCGAGATGCCCGAGATGAACGGGCTCCAGACCCTGGCCGAGCTGCGCGCGCGGCGGCCCCGGCTCCCGGTGATCATGTTCAGCACCCAGACCGAGCGCGGCGCCCGGATCACCATCGAGGCGCTGACTCTGGGCGCCAGCGACTACATCACCAAGCCGGTCAGCCTGGGCGGCGTAGTGCTCGCCACCCAGCGGGTTCGTGAGGAGCTGATCCCCCGAATCAAGGCTCTGTGCCGGCCGGCGGGCGGGCTGTCATCTTCGCCGGCGCGAATCTCCACGCCACCGAGCGCGAAGTCCCGGGTGTCAGCCGGCCCCGGCCCGATCGAAGTGTTGTGCATCGGGGTCTCCACTGGCGGTCCCAACGCACTGGCCGGCTTGCTGCCGGAGCTCCCCGCCGATTTCGCGGTGCCCATCCTCGTCGTGCAGCACATGCCGCCGCTGTTCACCACGTTCTTGGCCGACCGTCTCAACGCCAGATCGCGGATCCGGGTGAGAGAGGCGGCCGCGGGGGTCAGGCTGGAGCCTGGCGTCGCCTGGCTGGCGCCTGGCGATTGGCACATGGAGCTGGAACGATCCGAGGGCGGCGTGCTCATCCGTACCCATCAGGGGCCCCAGGAAAACTCCTGCCGCCCGGCGGCGGACGTGCTCTTTCGCTCGGTGGCGTCTATCTACGGCCGCCGGGTGCTGGCCGTCGTGCTCACCGGCATGGGCCAGGACGGGCTGCGTGGCTGCGAGCTGGTCAAGGAGGCGGGCGGCCAGATCGTCGTGCAGGACGAGGCCACGTCGGTGGTCTGGGGCATGCCCGGATACGTCGCCCAGGCCGGCCTGGCCGATCGGGTCCTTCCGCTGGATCAGATTGCCGGGGAAATCGTCCGTCGTGCCGGCCGCGCCCGGTCGATGAGAAGCGCGTCATGACAATGGGCGCGAGCGATTTCGAGTACATCCAGGAATTGGTCCGCAAGCGATCGGCGATCGTGCTGGAGGCCGGGAAGGAATACCTGGTCGAGTCCCGCCTCTCCACCGTGGCACGGACCGAGGGCTTCACCTCGATCGACCACCTCGTGGCGGAGCTCCGACGGAGTCCGGGAAACGGTCTCCATCGGAAAGTGATCGAGGCCATGGCCACCAATGAGACGGCCTTCTTTCGCGACGTGCATCCCTTCGAGGCGTTGCGGGTTCAGCTTATTCCGGAGCTGATGCAGCGCAGGCAGATCCAACGGCAGCTCACGATCTGGTGCGCCGCCTGCTCCAGCGGGCAGGAGCCTTACACCATCGCCATGCTGCTCCGGGAGCACTTCCCCGCGCTCGCCGGATGGCAGGTCCGCATCCTCGGCACCGACCTCTCGAGCGAAGTGCTGGACCGCGCCAAGACCGGTCGGTACAACCAGGCGGAAGTGAACCGCGGCCTGCCCGCTGCCTTGCTGGTGAAGTACTTCCGGAAGCGAAACGTCGAGTGGCAGGTGGTGGAAGAGATCCGCAGCATGGTCGAGTTCGTCGAGCTGAACCTCAACGAGGCCTGGTCGAAGGTGCCGCTCTGCGACCTCGTCCTCATGCGCAACGTCCTGATCTACTTCGATGTGGAGACCAAGCGAGCGGTGCTGGCAAAGCTGCGCCGGGTGCTCCGTCCGGACGGATACCTCCTCCTCGGGGCCGCCGAGACCACCATGAATCTGGATGACGCGTACCACCGCGACGTCGTTGCCAAGACCGGCTCCTACTTCCGGCTGCGCCCACAGGAGGGAAAATGAGCCAGCTGAAGATTCTCATCGCCGACGACGATACGGTTGCCCGGAAGTTCCTTCTGGCCGGGCTCAACCGGATGGGCCACGAGTGCGTCGTCGCGGTCGATGGGAAGCAGGCGTGGGAGGCGTACCAGGAGAGCCAGCCGTCGGTGATCCTGGCCGACTGGCTCATGCCCGGCCTGAGCGGTCTCGAGCTCTGCCGCATGATCCGGGCGGACCGGCGGGAGCGCTACACCTACGTGATCCTGGTGACGGCCTTGAGCGGAAAGGGATGCTATCTGGAAGGGATGGACGCCGGCGCCGACGACTTCGTCACCAAGCCATTCGACCTCGACGAGATGGGCGCGCGGCTCCGGGTTGCCCAGCGAATCATCAACCTGCAGACCGAGATCCACCAGCTTCACGGCCTGCTGCCAACCTGCTCCTACTGCCGGAGAATCCGCGACCAGCAAGACACCTGGTCGACCCTGGAAAGCTACCTCGCTCAACGCACCGAGCTGGTCCTCTCCCACAGCATCTGTCCCGAGTGCTACCACTCGAAGATCGCTCCCGAGATCAACCGGTTGGGCATCGCCAACCTGCCGGCTCCGGAAGGGCCGTGATCGCCCGGTTGAGCCAACCATGGCTCTCCGGGGGAACGCCTGTGCTGGACGAGACGGCACTGGCCACCCTGCGAGGTCTCCAAGAACCGGGGCAACCCGACTTCCTGCTCGAGATCACCACCGTCTTTCTTGCGGATACCGGCCGCCGGATCCGGGAGCTCGAAGCGGCGATCGCCCGGGCTGACGCGATCGCGGTGCACCGTGCGGCGCATGCCATCAAGGGCGGGGCATGGACCATCGGCGCGATGCGGTTGGGGCAGGCCTGCGCCGCCCTGGAGAAGGACGGCGCCGCGGGCCGGCTGGATGATGCCTGGCTTTGGGTCGGACGAATCGCGGTGGAGTTCGAGCTCGTCTCCACTGCGATCCGGAGCGTCTAGGAAGGGCTGCCTACTCCTCCTCGACCCCGGGGTTGGGATCCAGACGCTGCTTCGCCTTGCCCAGCGCCTGCTTGGCCTTTCCCTTGATCTCCTGACCCTTCCCCTTCACCTGCTCGCTCGTGTCACCAGCCGCACCACCCACCGCACTCCGCACCCGTCCCTCCACGACCTTGGCCGCGCCTTTGATGCGGTCCTCGGCGCCTTCCGTGGCCAGGTCTTTGTCCTCGCGCTTGTCTGTCGTGTCGCGATTGTCCATGGTATCCCGATTGTCCGGCATGATCGCCTTCCTGAGAGAGTTGGTCCGTGCTCCCGGGGAAGCTGGCCGCTCCTCGGCCGGCCGACCGTGACCGGCCTCACCTCTCAGCTGGTCGGTGCGGCGTCGGGGAGTGGCGTCTGCTCGGCGTAGTGGCAGGCGGCAATGGTCGCTCCGACGGGTCGGAGCGGGGGCACCTCCCGGACACACCGATCATCCCGCAGGGGATGGAAGCAGCGGGTGTGGAAGGGGCACCCGGACGGCGGGTTGGAGGGGCTCGGGAGGTCGCCGCGGAGCACGATGCGTGACCGTCGCCGCCCGGGGTCCGGCTCGGGAACCGCTGAGAGCAGGGCCACGGTGTAGGGGTGACGTGGGGCGGCGAGCAGCGGCTCCGTTGGACCCTCCTCCACGATGTGTCCCAGGTACATGACCGCGATCCGCTGGGCGATCTGCCGCACCACCGCGAGATCGTGCGCGATGAAGAGGTAGGACAGGCCCCGGTCGCGCTGGAGATCCGAGAGCAGGTTGAGCACCTGTGCCTGGACCGACACGTCGAGCGCCGAGACCGGCTCGTCGCAGACGATGAACCTGGGCTCGACCGCGAGCGCGCGGGCGATCCCGATGCGCTGCCGCTGCCCTCCGGAGAACTCGTGCGGGTACTTACGCGCGTAGCCGGGGTCGAGCCCCACCTCCTCCAGCAGCGCCGCGACCCGGCGGCCGACCTCCGCCCCCGCGGCCAGGCGGTGAATCTCGATCCCTTCCGCGATCGCCGCGCCGATCGACATGCGCGGATTGAGCGAGCTGTAAGGATCCTGGAAGATGATCTGCATCCGCCGCCGTGCCCGGCGGAGCGCGGCTCGGTCGAGAGCGAACACTTCGGTATCCTCGAACCGCGCGCTGCCGCTGGTCGGTTCCTGCAGCCGCAGGATGGTGCGCCCGACGGAGGACTTGCCACATCCCGACTCCCCCACCAGCGCCAGCGTCTCGCCCCGGCCGACCGCGAAGGAGACCCCGTCCACCGCCCGCACCGGCGGCGCGGCTTTCCGGAAGAGCCCGGTCGCGTGGTAGTGCTTGACCAGGTCGCGGACCACCAGCAGCGGCTCGGGTAGTGGTGTCACCTGGGCAGCCCAGGTTGCGGCTTCAGCCATGTGGCGGACGGACTCGTGTGCGTGCGGTCACGATTGCAGGAGCTCACAGTTCCAAGGGTCACCACGGAAACACGGAATGCACGGAGGTAGCACGGAATGCGCCTGAGAAGGTCTCCTCTGAATTGTTGCTGAACCTGAGTCTCGACATACCATCACACGGCATTGGGAAATACTGCCTTGCCTGGGCGGTTTCCGTGACCCTTCCGTGTGTTCCGTGATTCCGTGGTGAATCACGGAACGACGTGAACCGTAGGAGCCGAGCATCAGGAGCTCAATCAGGATCCGCCAGCCAGCACCGCATCCGGTGGTCCGGCCCAACGGGCAAGAGCTCCGGCGCCAGCTCGCTCTTGGCGAACGCCTTGGGGCAGCGCGGACGGAACCGGCACCCCGAAGGCCACGCATCCGGCGGAGGCACGGAGCCGCCGATCGGTGTGAGCCGCTGCACCGGCCCCGAGATCCGCGGCACCGACGCGAACAGCCCCTGGGTATAGGGATGCGAGGGATGCGCGAAGAGCTCCGCCGTGGGCGCCTCCTCGACGATCTGTCCCGCGTACATCACCGCCACCCGATCAGCCCGTCCGGCGACGATGCCGAGATCGTGGGTGATCAGCAACACCGCCATCCCCCGGCTCTGGCGGAGCCCTTCCAGCACCTCCAGGATCTGGGCCTGCACGGTCACGTCGAGCGCGGTGGTCGGCTCATCGGCCACCAGGATTTCCGGCTCGGCGGAGAGCGCGATGGCGATCATCACCCGCTGGCGCATGCCGCCGCTGAGCTGATGCGGATAGGTATCCAGCCGTGCGGACGGGTCCGGAATGCCGACCTCCTGCAGCAGTCGCAGCGCCCGCTCCCGCGCCTCCGCCCGGCTCACCCGAAAGTGGGCCCGGACCCCCTCGGCGATCTGGTCGCCGACCGTGAACACCGGGTTGAGGCTGGTCATCGGGTCCTGGAAGATCATGCCGATCCGGCGACCCCGGATCCGCCTGAGGGCCTCACCGGCGAGCGACAGCACGTCCGTATCGCCGAGACGGATCACGCTTCCGGCATCAACTCGCCCGGGCGGCGGGACCAACTGGAGCAGCGCCAGGCTGGTGAGACTCTTCCCGCACCCGGACTCCCCCACCAGCGCGAGCGTCTCGCCCTTCCGCAGCTCGAAGCTCACGCCGTCCACCGGATGAAAGCGCCGGCCGGTCCCATCGGGGAACGACACCCGCAGATTCGCTACCTCGAGCACTCGGGTCATGCGCCTCGCGGATCTACGGCGTCGCGCAGCGCGTCGCCGAACAGATTGGCCGACAACACGGTGAGCGTGATGGCGAGCCCCGGGAAGATACCGACCCAGGGGGCGGTCACCAGCACCTGGCGCGCGTCCATGATCATGCCTCCCCAGGATGGGGCCGGCGGCTGGATTCCGAGTCCGAGAAAGGAGAGCCCGGCCTCGAGCAGGATCACGTCGCCCACCGCGAGCGTGGCGGCCACGAGCAGCGGCCCCAGGGTGTTGGGCAGCAGGTGCCGCAACATGATTCGGCGCCGGCTCGCGCCCAGCGCCTCGGCGGCCCAGACGTAGCTCTCCTCCCGAAGGCGGAGGATCTCCCCACGCACCAGGCGGCTGGTGGTAAACCACCCGGTGGTTCCGATCAGCAGTACCAGCAGCGCGAGCGGCACCCGCTCGGTGACCGCGAGCAGCAGGAGTAGGAGAAAAAGGCGCGGCACCGCGAGTGCCCCGTCCACCAGGCGCATGAGCGCCGCGTCCACTCTGCCACCGAAATATCCCGCGACCAGCCCGACCGCCGCGCCCAGCGTGATCGACAGCGCCACCGCGAGCACCGCCACCGTGAGCGAGACCCGCCCGCCGCTCACCACCCGCGAGAGCACGTCGCGGCTGAGCTCGTCGGTGCCGAACGGGTGCCCCAGGCTGGGTGGCTGAACGGCGCCGCCCAGAATGTTGGGCTGGGCCAGAGGGTCGGCCAGTGCGAGCGGGCCCAGGAGTGAAGCCGCCGAGAAGGCCAGGAGCAGCAGAGCGCCGGCCCGGCCGCGCGGCGTGTCCCATGCCCGTCCGAGCAGATCCAGCAGCTCGGTCACGAGAATCGCACCCGTGGATCCAGGAACGCGTAGGCCAGATCGGTGAGCAGACTCCCGAGCACCACCAGGACGGCAACCAGCAGCGACGTGCCCATGAGGAGCGGATAGTCGCGGTATCCCACGGCCCGGGCGGCCAGCGACCCCAGTCCCGGCCACGCGAAGACCGATTCGACGAACACCGATCCGGTCACCAGCACCGGAAGCCAGAGTCCGAACAGGGTCAGGACCGGGAACAAGGCGTTGCGCCAGGCATGACGCCAGATGACCGCCGCTTCCGAGAGACCTTTGGCGCGGGCCGTCATTATATAAGGAAAGCGGAGAGCCTCGAGCATGGCGCTCCGCTGGTGCCGCATGGTGCCCGCGATGCTCACCACCGAGAGGGTGAGCGCCGGCAACACCAGGTGCCGCAGCACGTCGCCCGAGCGGACCAGGAGCCCCGCGTCCGGGTCGAGCAGCGGGTCGTGCATGCCGGCAGCCGGCAGCAGGCGCCATCGCACCCCTACCAGCCAGGCCAGCACCAGTCCAAGCCAGAACGACGGCGTCGCGTACCCGGCCAGAGAAAGCGTCGTGAGCCATCGGTCGGCGGCGGCACCGCGGGCCACCGCCTGGCGCACGCCGAGCCAGATCCCCACCGTGAAGTTGAGCAGGAGCACCGCCCCGCCGAGCAGCAGGGTGGCGGGAAGCCGCTCGGCCACCAGCGCGACCACGGGCCGCCCGTACTCGATCGAGGTGCCGAGGTCGCCCTGGGCGGCACCCCGGAGATAGTCGGTGAGCTGGGCGGCGATCGGCCGGTCGAGTCCGTACTTTGCCCTGAGCGAGGCGATCTCCGCCGCCGAGAGCGCCTGGTCCTCGGAGAGGCGAGAGAGCGGGTCTCCCGGGGCCAGCCGCATCAGGACGAAGAGGAGCAGGAGGGCGATCAGAAGGGTGACGAGCGCCTGCAGCGTGCGCCCGAGCAGCCAGCGACCCACCTCAGTTCCCCGTGCCCTTGCTGGCCTGCGCCGGCGCGACCTTCCACTCCCGGAGCGCCAGCCAGGACGACTCGGGTCGAATGGTCACGTTGGTGAAGCGCCGGTTGACCACGTAGACGTAGAGCGGCGCGTACATGAACACAGCGGGGGTGTCGTCCTCGATCCGGGTTAGCGTCGCGCGCCAGGTCTCGGCCGTCCCGAGTCCGCCGCGGGTGGCGCGGTCGATCAGCGAATCGACCGTCGGGTCGCAGTAGTGGGCGACGTTGTTCGCCCCGCGGCACGACCAGCTCTGGCTCATGCCGGACGGGGACGGATCCTGGAGCAGGGATGAGAAGTCGATGTCGAAGAGGCCCGCGGATCGGCGCTGATTCCACACCGGCGCGTCGTACTGCTGCACCTCGACCCGGATGCCCACCTGCCGGAGCTGCTCCTGCACCAGCAACGCGAGCTGCTTTCGTATGGCGCTGGTGTTGGGCAGGCTCAGCGTGAGACTCATCGGCCGTCCGCCCCGATCGACCACTCCGTCTCCGTCGTGGTCGGCCCAGCCACTCCGGGCCAGCAGGTGGCGCGGAAGATCGTATTAGTGTGGTTTAGGGTAAGTGTTT
>JBJMOX010000143.1:0-6202 GCA_045803515.1 Gemmatimonadales bacterium | reverse complement strand
CGCCGGCTGGAGCTGCGCCGGCGTCGAGGTGAGCGAAGCGGGGCTCGAGGTGGCGCGGTCCCATGGCCTCCGCGTTGAGGCGAGCCTGACGGCCTACCCCGCCGCATCCTTCGACTACGTCCGCGCCAATCACTCGCTCGAGCACGTCTCCAGGCCCCGAGAGGTGTTGGAAGAAATGCACCGGGTGCTCAGGCCGGGCGGCACCCTCTTCCTCGGCGTTCCCACCAACGAGAGCCAGAACGCCCGCCTGTTCGGGCGGTATTGGTGGTATCTCGGCGCTCCGGTGCATCCGGTGACGTTTTCGACCCGCGGCCTGCTGGCGTTGATCCGGCGGGTAGGCTTCGAGCCGATGCGAGTCTCGACCAACAGCGATTTCGGCAGCACCGCCGGATCCATGCAGATCTTCCTCAATCGCAATTCCGGCCGACCCTCATCCAAGGGCATTCTCTTCACCATCAAACCGCTGCTTCTTCTGGGGCACTGGATGGCCAGGCTCCAGGATGCTTTGGGGGTGGGGGACAAGCTCGAAATCATCGCGAGAAAGCCCGCCCGATGAGCAAGCTGCTCCTGGTGGGGGGTGCCGGTTTCATCGGGACTCATCTGGCGCGACGGCTGACCCGGGAGGGGCACGACGTCACTGTCCTCGACAGCCTCCATCCACAGGTGCACGGAAAGGACGCCGAGTTCTCGGCCGAGCTGAAGAAGATGGCGGTGTGCGTCAAGGGGGACGTGCGCCGGCCGGCGGCGCTACGGCCGCTGCTGCTTCGCGATCATGAGGTGATCTACTGGCTCGCCGCCGAGACGGGTACAGGCCAGTCGATGTACCGGGTGCGTCGGTACACCGATACCAACCTCGGCGCCCTCGCGACGCTGTTCGACCTGCTGGTGAAGAGCCGTGGGCCGGTCGAGCGGGTGGTGCTCGCCTCCTCCCGCGCCATCTACGGCGAGGGCGCCTACGTCTGCCCCTCCGATGGTGGGGTGGTTCCCCGGGCCCGGAGCGGACGCCACCCGGTACACGGATGGAACCCCGGCTGCCCCATCTGTGGCGGTGTGCTCATCCCGCTCGCGACGCCGGAAGACAGTCCGCCCGCTGCCGGCTCGGTGTACGGGTGGACCAAGCTGGGCCAGGAGCAGCTCCTCGCGCTCCTGACATCGGCGACCGGTGTCGAAGGCCGGGTGCTGCGTCTCCAGAACGTCTACGGACCGGGCCAGTCGCTGCGGAATCCCTACACCGGCGTCCTCGTGACCTTCTGCAGCCGTGCGCTCGCCGGGGAGCCGCTGGTGCTCTACGAGGATGGCGAGATCACCCGCGACTTCGTGCACGTTGACGATGCGGTCGCCGCTCTCGCCGCTGCCGGGGTCCGCGGACAGCTTCCGGACGGGCCGGTCAACATCGGAAGCGGTGTACCGACCACTATCCGACAGGCCGCGGAGACGATCCGCGAGCTGGCGGGCTCCTCGTCGGAGGTGACGGTGGGCGGCCAGTTCCGCCTGGGCGACGTGCGGCACGCCGTCGCCGACATCAGCCGGGCAGGGGAGGCGTTCGGCTTCCGACCGACCGTCGATTTTGTCGAGGGGATCCGCCGGCTGCTCGGGTGGGTGCGAGAGCAGGACCCGGTGCGCGACCGCTCGGCGGCCACAGCGAAAGAGCTGGCGTCTCGCGGGCTCCTCAAGACGGCCCCATGACCGCCGTGGTGATCGTGAACTGGAACGGGCGCCACTTTCTCGACGCCTGCCTCGAGGCGGTCTTCGCTCAGACCGCGCCTCCCGAGCTCGTGGTCCTGGTCGACAACGGTTCCACCGACGGCTCCGTCGAGCACCTGCGGGCTCGATGGCCCGCGGTGAGGGTCATCGCCCTCGACCGGAACGCTGGCGTCGCAGCGGGCAACAACGTCGGCATTCGCGCCGCGCTCGGGGCGGGGGCGGAGCTCGTGCTCCTGCTCAACAGCGACGCCGGCATGCGACCCGCCGTGCTCGGCGAACTGCGCAGCGCTCTCAATGCTGCGGGTGAGGGAGCCTGGGCCGCCGCGCCCAAGATCGTCTACCAAAGTGACCCGGACCGGATCTGGTCCGCGGGTGGGGCGTTCGACTGGTGGCGGGGGCTCTCCCGTGACCGGGGCACGGGCGAGCCAGACCGGGGCCAGTACGACCAGCCAGGTGACATCGACTACTCCAACACCTGCTGTCTTCTGGTCCGGGCGGACGCGTTCGCGCGCGTCGGGCTGATGGATGAGGCGTATTTCATGTACTGCGACGACTCCGACTTCTCCGCGCGGATCCGGCGCGCCGGGGGCCGCATCCGTTACGCTCCGTCGGCGGAAGTGCTGCACGACGTTCAGGCGAGCAGCGGTGGTACCGCCGCGCGGCCGAGCCTCCTCGCCCTGTATTACACCACCCGGAATCGCGGCCGCTTCATCGCGCGCAACGCGCCGACTGCCATGCACCGCCTGAGCGCGCACACGTTTACCATCATCAGTCGCTTTGTCCGGGCCGCGCAGGCATATCTCGGCGGCCGCGGCGGCGAGGCAAGGCTGGTTCTGGGTGCGCTGCATGACGCCTACGTGCGGCGCGAGACCGGCGTTACCCGCCGGCGTCTCACGCCGACCCCTCGACGCGACGAGCGGGCCTGAGGGTGGCGAGTCAGGCCGAGCTCGAGTGGTGGGACAAGTTCGCCGACGTGATGGCGAAGCAGTGGAACCTCACTCCGGCGATGAACCGGGCGATCCGCTGGGAGTACGAGCGCGACTACGAGGAGTTCCTCTTCCGGCCCGGTGGCACGCTGCTCGACGTCGGATGCGGCACAGGGGTCCGGACCCACGCGCTGGCCAAACGGGGAATGCGGGTGGACGGGATCGACTTCTCGCAGAGCCAGCTCGATCTCGCGGTCGAGATCGCCCGGCGGGAAGGGGTACCCGGCATGGAGTTCTTCCGACGGGATATCGTGAACGACGAGTGGGGCGGTCGCTTCAGCCAGTACGACTCCGTGTTCGTGTGCGCGCTGCTCCATCACCTGACGTACGAGGAGCTGGACCGGGTCTTCGACCGGATCGCGCGGAGCGTGGCACCGGGTGGCCACGTCTATCTCTACGAGCCGCTGGTGACCAGGCCGCGGAGCCGGATCAGGCGACTGGCTTTCGGCGCGGTGGATTTCGCGTGGCGGGCCGGTCTGTCGTTTTCCCTCCGGCTTGGCAAGGCCCTCGGCGCCTTCGACCCAGAGATCCGTGCGGCCATGCGGGAGGGCTACACGGGCACCAGCCCGGACGAGCATGCAATCGAGTACGGGCGGCTCGAGCGCGCCTGGGGAGGGGCGTTCGAGCTGCTCGAGACGCGGCCGTTCCATCAGTACAGTCTCGGCTACAGCATGGCGGTGATGCTACTGACCGAGCGACGGCGGCGCCTTTTCGAGGGCGCCGCGGGGATGATGTATCGCATGGAGCAGCGCCTGTTCCGGCTCGGAATGTGGGAGAACGCGGGGGTGGAGAAGCGATGGATTCTGTGCGCGGTCAAGCTTCGGCGCCGGTGAGGCGATAGATGGATTGGCGCGGCTACGTCATCCTGGCCATCGGGCTGGGCGTGCCGCTCGTGCTGCTGCTGCACCGTCGCGAGCAGGAGCTCTTCGCCTGGCTCTGCCTGACCGTGGGCGTGAGCATATTCGATGCGCGCGTCGGGATCAACTTTCCGGCCGCCCGCCTCGTCGGCCTGCTCGTGATTCCCTTTCTGCCGCTGGGCGCCTTCGACTTCCAGGCGCTCTTGCGCACCCGGCCGATGCGGATCCTCCTCCTCGGGACCGGGTATCTCGCCATTCTCGGCCTGGTGTATGGCTTCATCTACCCGTGGCCGAACGCCGGCTATCTTCGGCCTTTCGTGCAGAGCGCGCAGGGGAGGACTCTCATCTATGGAACGCGCCTGCTCTCTGATTTCGGGATCATCCTCTTCGTGGCCCGAAGGGTGCTGGGGGGGATGCGCCCCCACGAGGTGATGCGCCTGCTGTTGATCGGCACATCGATCGCGGCGGCCGGCGGGCTGATGGAAGCCATCACCGGGATTCAGATTTACGAACGGCTGACGGGATATCCCATCAACGAGATGGCCGGCCGGGTGCGCGGATTCAACCTGGAGCCGCGCTGGCTCGGCCTGACCATGGTGCAGGGCGGATTCATCGCCTTCGTGTGGAGCCGACTGAGGCGGTCCCGAGCCCTCGCCGTACTGGCCGCGCTCCACCTGCTCGTTCTGCTCTTCGCCGTGTCCGCTTCCGCGCTCTTCGCCACCGTCGCCGCATGGCTTTCGCTGGTGCTGTTCGAGCGAGGCGTTCGCCGGCCGCTGCTTGCGCTGGGGGCTGTCGCCGCCGGGGCGCTGGCACTCGTCCTGGTGATGGGCAAGGACCTGTCCCTGATCCAGGTGTGGGCGACAAACCTGGCCGAGCGGTTCACGCTCAGGCAGGCCGTGGACGTGGCTACCCGCACTCCGGTCGAGATCCTCGCGCAATTTCTCGACATCTTCGACTACACCGCGTTCCGCGTCCTGACGTCGAGTCCTCTCGCCCTGGTGATCGGCGTGGGCCCCGGTCTCGTGATGCTGCCGGGCAGCTATTTCATACCCGAGGATCCGCGCTGGAGTTGGGTGGTGGAGTCCAACGAAGGGATCACCAGCCTGCCAACCATGGGCGTCCTGGTCGAGTGGTCCAACGGCGGCATCCTGATGCTGCTGCTCTGGGTCGCCTTCGGGGTGGCGTGCTGGCGGGCGTTCTCCGCCATGGCCAAACGCGAGCCGGATCACGCGGACTCCTGGCTGCTGGGCCGAGGCGCGTTCGTTGTGGCCGCGGGAACGTACCTGGTGCAGACATCCCCGATCTCCGCGATCTGGCCCATCTTCATGGGTCTCGGGATCGGCGCGTCAGCGCGGGCTCTGGGGCCCGCGCGAGCCGAGGCAAAGGTCCCAAGGCTCGCCTTTCAGGCGAGCGAGTGATGCGCGTCGGCTTGGATGCCACGGCCATCCCGCTCCAGCGTTCCGGCGCCGGCAATTACATCTTCAGCCTGATTCAGGCCCTCGCGCGAGTGGACCGGTCGAACGAGTACCTCGTCTTCGGCAAGACCGCTCACGAAGCCGAGCTGGCCGTCAACCGGCCCAACGTCCGCTTTGTGCGGCGCAATTTCGAGCAACGGGGAGCTCGTCTCGCCTGGGAGCAGATTGGATTGCCCCGCCAGGTGCGAGCCCACCGTCTCGACGTGCTCCACTCCCCACACTACACCATGCCGCTCCTCCATTCCGCGCGGTCCGTGGTAACGTTTCACGACATGACCTTCCTGCTGTATCCCGGCCTGCATCAGCCCGCCAAGCGGGTCTTTTTTCCGGCCATGATGCGGCTCAGCGCCCGCCGGGCCGACCGGCTGATCACCGTCTCGGAGAGTACGCGCAACGACCTGGTGCGGATGTGGGGCCTGGATCCGGCCAAGATCACCGCCATCCCCCTCGCGGCCGATGCGAGGTACCGTCCTTGCTCGCCGGAGGAGATCGCTGCAACCTGCGCCCGGCACGACCTGCGTCCCGGCGGTTATGTCCTGTACGTCGGCATGCTGGAGCCGCGCAAGAACGTGAAACGGCTGGTCGAGGCATTCGGGAGAGCGGCAAAGGATCTGCCGGGGCTGGATCTCGTGGTCGCGGGCCGGCGCGGCTGGATGTACGATGAGATCTTCGCGCAAGTGGAGGCACTCGGGCTGCACGAGCGGGTCCGCTTCACGGGGTACGTGGCGAGCGACGATCTGCCGGCGTTGTATGGTGGCGCTCGCCTCTTCGCCTATCCGTCGAAATACGAAGGCTTCGGTCTCCCGGTACTCGAGGCGATGAGCTGAGGTACGCCGGTCGTGACCACCAACGTCTCCTCGATGCCGGAGGTCGCCGGGGACGCGGCCGTCCTGGTCCCGCCCGACGACGTCACCGGGCTCGCCGCGGCGCTGGTGCGGGTCGCCGGTGACCACGCGCTTCGGGACGATCTCATCTGCCGAGGCCTGGCGCGCGCCAAGGCGTTCAGCTGGGATCGATGCGCCCGCGAGACGATCGCGGTGTACGAGGCGGCCCTGCGTGGCAGGGAGCCATGACACCGACCATCTCGGTGTCGGTTGTGGTGTACCAGTCCGATCTCGGGGCCCTTCGGGGCACCGTCGCGTCGCTCGGCGGGGCACTGGAGCGGGCCAGAGAGGAAGGG
>JBJMOX010000142.1:0-8793 GCA_045803515.1 Gemmatimonadales bacterium | reverse complement strand
GGTCGTGTCCCCCAGGCCGAGGCGGACCCACGCATCGGCCACGTCCCGCTTGATGGCCGTGACCCTGGCCCAGTACGGCTCCGGCCGCCCGGCCAGCTCGGTGGCGATCGCGTCGAGCGCCGAGACCTCGGCGCGCCCCGCCTCGGGCCGTCCGCTCCGTGCCGCGCCGATGGCGCGGGTGAAGCGGCGCAGCATGGCCGATACGCCGGTCTCCGCGGCGGCGGGGGCAGGAAACTCCGCCGCGGCCCTCCATTCGCCCCGCTCGAGCGGAATCCGCGCCGCCATCGAGGTGCGGTTGTAGGCGCTCACCAGGTTCTCTTTGCCCGGTGCGATCACCAGGGCCTGGCCGGTGGCCGCGGCCGCTCTCGCGGCCGAGTCCTGTCCGAGCTGGAGATAACCGTAGACCGCGTAGTCGAGCGCGTGGAGCTCTTCCGGTGTCCCGCCGTGCAGTTCCGACGCCTTGGCGTAGCTGGACCCGGCCTCATAGGACCTCCGGTTCGAGGCGACGGTCTCCTCCCAGAGGCCCAGCCGCACGAAGATGTGCGATGGCATGTGCTGAGCGTGCGGCGCGGCCGGGGCGATGAGGGCGTAGCGCCGGGCGGCGTCCAGCCCGAGGGACGCCAGCCGGGGTGAGTCGGTCGAGTGAATGATGTAGTGGGCGAGACCGGGGTGGTCCGGGTACCGGGCGAAGAGCGGCGCGAGAATCGCGGCGGCCTCCCGCTGCTGCGCGAACGTCGTATCGGTGCGAGACGCCGTCGCCACCAGGGCCAGCGCATGATAGATGGCGACCTCGGTGTCCTCGGGGAGATCCCGGTAGAGACGCGCCAGAGTGTCGGCGTAGGACTGCAGCCGCACCGCGTTGGGAGTCGCCGCCGCGTCACGATAGAGCGCCGTGCTCGCCGCGATGAACCCCTGCTCCCGCCTGCTCGGTGCCGGGAGCGAGGCGGCATGCTCGGCGGCCTCGCTGCCGCGGGTGAGCGCGGCTCCCGCCGGGCCACCGGCGAATGGATTGCCCCAGGCGTTGAGCGCGAGCCCCCAGTAGGCCATCGCGCACCTGGAGTCTGCCTGGGCGACGGCGCCGAAGGCCCGCTCACCCTCCTCCCACCAGAACGAGTGGAGCACCGCCATCGCGTGTTCGAACCGGCGCCGCGCCTCGGCCGTACAGGAGACGGGGAAGCTGACATGGCCGAGCCGTCCGACCCGGTGCTCGTGCGCCTCCGCGTTCTGCGCCGTGGCTGGCGGGCAGAGGGCGAGGGCGGCCATCGTGGCGACGAGGGTCAGCGCGCCGGCATGCGCGCGATGCCATGGAAAGGTGGCTCGCATACTACGCTCCGAGAGGAAATCTGGACTCCGGGAACTTTAGCCGGGCCCCGTGCTCTTTATATCTGGAAGGCTCGAAGCTCACATGCTCCAGCGGAGGACCGGGTCAGATGCGCCGCCTACTCTTCAGTCCCAGCTCGACTCCGGTCGTTGCCCTGCCGGGGCCGCTCCTGCTCTTCATCCAGCAGGCGCAGCTGGCGCTGGTCTACCGGACAGACCGGTGATCGCCCCGTGGTATAGAGATGATCGGCATCGAGCACCTCGATGTATCACCCGCTCGGAGACCTCCAGAGCCCGGCCAGCGCTCCCGCACACGCGCCCAGCAGCTCTCGATCGTGCTCGGTGAACGGGTTCGTCCGATCGCTCTCGACATCGATGGTGCCGACCACGGCGCCAGCGGGCCCGGCGCGGACCGGCATGATCATCTCGGCCCGGGTGGACCCCAGGGTCGTGAGATAGCGCGGGTCTCGCGTCACGTCCTGCACGATGACGGCTTCGCCGGTCGCCACTGCGGCGCCGTTGAGCCCCTGAGTCACCGGAAACGTGGGATATGTCGGCGGATGAGGCCCATCCCAACCGAGAACGCTGATTGTCTCCCGCCCGACGTCGTACACTCCCACCCAGCGATAGCCGCCGGCATCACGGATGGTGACCGCGGCGCGGCGCGCCCTGTCCGAGCGCGCTCCGGGGCCGGCGGAGATCTTCTCGAGCTGGTTCGTCACGTCGGCGAACGCAGAGGGCATCTTCGCTGGTCCCGAGCCGGCTAGGCCGCGCCGCGGAGCAGGTGCCAGAGCTCGACCGCCGTCGCTATGCCGAACCCGACCGGAAGGGCGATCAGCAGGCTGGTCCAGTGCCCGTGCTCGCCGAACCCCGATCTGCCCTGCCGGCGCCCAGGCAGCACTGCCCACCAGCCCGCCGCGGCCAGGATGGCATCGAGTCCGAGCCGGGTGGTGGTCGTGAGCGCGGCCCGCTCGGCAGCGCGGCGCGCCGGATCGTTGGATGAGAGCTGGACATCTCCGCTCATGCTCGCCTCGCTGGTGCGGCGGGTGAAAGAATCGTGGGGCGGTCCGAGAACCATAACGCAGCCGCTGCGGGGTGACGACGGTCGCATGCTTCCGGCGGAGTGGCCATACCTTGACGTCTAGGCATCGGCACCCCATATATACCTAGACATCTATGGGACCTTCGCTCATGGCCGCATCGACCAAAGACCGCCTCCACGGCACGCTCGACGCCCTCATCCTCAAGACCCTGAGCTGGGGCCCCCGCCACGGCTACGCCATCACCCGCTGGCTCCGCGATTCCAGCGCCGATGCCATCCAGGTCGAGGAGGGCTCGCTCTACCCCGCGCTCTACCGCATGGAGCGCCAGCGCTGGATCGAAGCCGAGTGGGGCGTCTCGGAGCTGGGGCGGAAGGCACGGCTGTACCGGCTCACCCCGAGAGGCCGCAAGCAGCTCGCAGCCGAGACGGAGCGCTTCGCGCAGTTCGTCGCCGCAGTCTCGCCGATTCTGCTCCCCGGCTGACCCCATGCCGGCGATCCGCACGGTCGGCCGCCAACTCAAGTCGCTGATCTGGCGCGACAGCATCGCGGAACAGGTCGAGGCGGAGCTGGATTTCCACCTCGAGATGCTCACCCGGGAGCTGATGGAGAGCGGGCTCAGCCGGGAGGCGGCGTACGCGCAGGCGGTCCAGCGCTTCGGCGATCTCGGGGCCGTGGCCTCCCGCTGCCGGAAGATCGGTCTCCAGCGGGAGCGGGAGATCCGGCGTACCGAGTACCTGGACGAGCTGCGGCAGGACGCCGGCCACGCCTTGCGCCAGCTCCGGAAGGCGCCCGGCTTCGCCGCGGTGGCCATCCTCACACTGGCGCTCGCGATCGGGGCCAACACCGCGATCTTCAGCGTGGTGAGCGCGGTGCTTCTCAGGCCGCTGCCGTATCCCGCCGCCGACCGGCTCACCGTGCTCTGGGCCGCTCGAGGCGACCAGAAGCAGAACCTGGTCTCCATTCCAGACGTGAAGGAGTGGCGCGACCGCAACCGCACTTTCGAGGACATCGAGATCGTCAGGTCTCAGAGCGTGAACCTCACGGGCGGCGATGCCCCTGACCGCCTGGTGGGCAGCTTCATCACCGCGGGCACGCTTCGGCTGCTGGGCGCGCGGGCGTCGATCGGCCGGCTGTTCACCGAGGAGGAGACCACCGAGGGGAGCGGACAGCAGGTGACCGTGCTGTCCCATGGCGTCTGGAAGACGCGCTTCGGCAGCGACCCCCGCGTGCTCGGGCGGACGCTGACGTTGAACGGCCGCCCACACGTGGTGATCGGCGTGACCACGCCCGACTTTCAGGATCCCTTCGGCCAGCAGGATATCTGGCTTCCGATTACCTCGGCGCCGAACCCCGCCTGGTTCACCCGCGACAACCCCTCGGTCTGGGCCGTGGGGCGGCTCAAGCCGGGGGTCACGCTCGAGCAGGCGCAGCGCGATCTCTCTATCATCTCCCGCCAGCTCGCGAAGGAGTATCCGGCCACCAATGCCGGATACGACGCGTCGGTGTTCTCCATGCGGGACAACGTCGTCGGCCAGGTTCGGCCGGCCCTGCTCATCGTGCTCGGCTTCGTCGGGGTGGTGCTGCTGATCGCCTGTGCCAACGTCGCGAACCTGCAGCTCGCGCGGGCAGCCTCACGGCGGAGCGAGATCTCGCTGCGAGCGGCGCTGGGTGCCGGCCGCGGGCGGCTGGTCCGGCAGGTCCTCACCGAGAGCCTGGTGCTCTCGGTGATCGGCGGCGGGGCAGGACTGGCGCTCGCCTACTGGATGATCAGAAGTCTGGTGGCGGCCGTGCCGGGCGGACTGCCGGTGTTCGGCGGGATCGGGCTCGATCGGGGCGTGCTGCTCTTTTCGGCGGCGATCACCATCGCGACCGGGCTGCTCTTCGGAATCATGCCCGCACTGCACGCGGCGCGGGCGGACCTCGGCGATTCGCTCAGGTCGCGGGGAAGCGACGGGCCGATCGGCGGCAGGGGCGACGTCCGCAACGCCTTCGTCGCGGTGCAGCTCGCCCTCTGCATCGTCCTTCTGGTGGGCGCCGGACTGCTCACCCGGAGCCTGACCGCGTTGCAGAGAGTCGATCTGGGGTTCGACCCCGAGAAGCTGCTCACCGCGGAGTTCCGGCTGCCCGCCACCAAGTACAACTCGCCCGAGAAGATCGACCAGTTCATGACCCAGGCTCTCGGCGCCATCCGCGCGGTGCCGGGCATCCGGTCCGCGGCGCTGCTCAACTCGGTTCCACTCAGCGGCAACTGGGCCACCACAGGGTACCTGCCAGCGGGTCAGGCGGAGCCCGGCCCCGGACTCCAGCCGACCGCGCAGATCAACGGTGTGACTGACGGGTACTTCCGGACCATGGGAATCCCGCTGCTCGAGGGGCGCGAGTTCGAAGCGAGCGACCGCGCCGACTCGCCGCCGGTCGCGATCGTGAACCAGGAGCTGGCCCGCCGGGCGTGGCCCAACCAGTCCGCGCTCGGCAAGCAGCTCAAGATCTTCGGACTGCCGGACGTGGGGGCCACGATCGTCGGGGTCGTCGGGAGCGTGAAGCAATTTACGCTCGGTGAGCCAGCGGGCGCCCAGCTCTACCAGCCCAAATCCCAGTCGTCAGGGATCTTCGCCAGCGTCGCGGCACGTACCGACGGGGACCCCATGGCCCTGGGTGACGCGATGCGATCCGCGATCTGGTCGGTAGACCCGGAACAGCCCGTGTGGAAGATCCGCTCGATGCGGTCGCTGGTCGATCGCGATCTGGCGCCTCAGAAATTCACCACGCTGCTGACCGGGTCATTCGCCCTGTTGGCGCTGCTTCTGGCGGCGGTCGGCGTGTATGGGGTGATGTCCTATGCGGTCGCGCAGCGCACCCGGGAGATCGGGATTCGCATGGCCCTCGGCGCCGCGCGCGGCCAGGTCGTGCGGATGGTACTGGGACGTGGGGCCCGCATCGTCGCGGTGGCGGCCGGGCTCGGGCTCCTGATCGCTCTCGGCGCGGCACGGCTCCTCCGAAGCCAGCTCTTCGGCGTGGCCGCGAACGATCTCCTCACCTTTGCCACGGTACCCCTTGGGCTGGCATTCGTCGCCCTGCTGGCGTGTTATCTCCCCGCGAGGCGAGCCGCCGGCGTGGATCCGGTCATCGCGTTGCGCAATGAGTGAGCGAGAGCCTACTGGCCGCCCAGGTACTCCCATCGCACCAGGCTGATCGGCACATTCCCGTTCTTCCAGAGGTTGTCGTGGAACGCCTGCAGCGAGAAGCGGTCGCCCTCGCGCAGTCGGGCGTCGGCCAGGAACTGGAGGATCTGCAGCTTGCCGATCTCGTAGGTGATGGCCTGGCCCGGCCGCGCGGCGAATGACGCGGCCTCGCCCAGCGCCGTCTCCCGGTCCATCGGCACCGTCTGCTCCAGATAGCGGGCCGCCTGCTCCAGCGAAAACTCCCCCAGCGCGAGCTTCACGTCCACTTCGACCCTGAGCGCTCGAAGCCGCATGAAGTTGTAGATGATCTCGCGGGTCCGCGGACTGTCGTCGAAGAACCCCGCCTGCAGCATCATCTCCTCGGCGTAGAAACCGATTCCCTCGTTGGCGTTCGAGTCGTAATACCTGCGGCGGATCGGATCGGGATTGGCCCAGGAGAGCGTAAGCTGCATGTAGTGGCCCGGAATGCCCTCGTGCACCAGCAGGGGCCGCGGGTCCTTCGCGGTCGCCAGAGAGAAGTAGGGCAGCTTGGCCGACGGGTGCGGCCGGTAGCTCACGCCGTCCTGGTCCAACCGGGTCTCGGAGGTGAGATCGTCGTCCACCCCCCAGGAGGCGATCGGAGCGAGATAGGACGGTATCGGCGGGGTGCGGTAGTGGTGCAGCCAGTCCGGAACGCTCAGGATCCGGTGCTCGACCAGGAAGCGCCGCACCCGCGCCTCGTCGCTGTCGGCTCGTGCCTCCTGCGCGGCGGCGCTGGGAAAGATCGAGAGCTCCGGGAGGTTGCTATTCCGGTTCCGCTCGTAGGTCTCGAACGACACCGCCCGCTCGAAGTCCTGGCGGGCCATCGCGACCAGCTGCTCGGGGCTCCACGGTACCATCGCGATTCGGCGGAGGAAGCCGACATAGGCCTCGCGGCCCACGGCGGTGCGCACCGGCAGGGCCGGCAATCGCTGCCGGAGCCAGTCGCGATACTGCTCCAGGGCGGCGGCCGCCGCCTCCATCGCGGGAGCGAATCGCGCGGCATCGGGTCCCTGGAGCAGCGGCGCCAGCTCCCGCCGCACCGTGTCCAGCTGGGGCCGGATCTCGCTCACGCTCTCGACGGCAAGCGCGGCGAAGGGACCCACCGCCTCCGTCAGATTGGCCTTTCCCTCGCGGAGTGTGATGGGAATCCGCTCCACTCGCCGAACGATCCGATGGGTTCGTTCCGGGTCGAAGGGTCCCGGTGACAGCAGCGCGTCGAACAGCGAGCCAACGGTCTGGTCGAGGTAGAAGGCGGGATCCCGGCGCCAGAGCCGGGTGACCTCGAGCTCCCAGCGCACTCGCTCGACGGCCGCGCCCATGAGCCGGTAATCCACCCGGGCTGGAATGCTCCAGCCGGTCGTGTCGATCGCCTTCCAGGCGCCGGCAAAGCCGGCCACGGCCTTCCGCTGCGCCACCACCGCACCCGGAGACCAGTCCGGCAGCCACTCCGCCGACCGTGGGATCCGCGGAATGTCATCGCCCGAGAGCGGCTGGGTTCCGGCTCGCCAGCTCCAGAACCGCTCCGCGAGTTGGGTGAGCGCGGCGGGTATCGGCGGGCCCGGCGTTTGCCCGGCAGCATTCGGTGGAGCAGCCAGAGCCAGGAGCGTGAGCGTACCCGCGAGTGCCTGTGAACGACGCATGGGCATCCTCCGGAACAGGCGGCGCGTCTCGGTCATCCTCGGGGGAGCTGTCATGCCGAGGAGCGGAGCGACCGAGGGATCTTGCCCGCGACTTCCCGATACTCGCGTTGGCGGTCCGATCCTGCGGCGAAGATCCCTCGCTCCGCTCGGGATGACAGTTCCGCTCGGGACGACAGCCCCGCGCACGACGACAGCTTCTTCGGCATGACAGCTCCTCCCACATGACACCTTCTCCCACGTGACCGCCCCACTCGGCAGGACACTCCTCAACGCCCGCCGGCGGGCAGATTCTGCTCCAGGTACCGGGTGAGCAGCGAGAAGAGGTGCAGGGTCGTCCGGTCGCCCTCGCAGATGCAGTGGGTTCGATTGGGATAGACCATCATGGTGAACGGCCGGTTGGCGGCGACGAGCGCGTTCACCAGGCGCTCGGTGCCCTGGTAGTGCACGTTGTCGTCGCCCGAGCCATGCACCACGAGCAGGTTGCCCTGGAGCTTGCCGGCGAACGATAGCGGTGAGCCCTCCCGGTAGTCCGCCGTGTTCACGTCCGGCAACCCCATATAGCGCTCCTGATATATGGTGTCGTAGAGCCGCAGGTCGGCCACCGGCGCCACGGACATACCGGTGCGGTAGATCTCGGGATATCGGAACATGAGGTTGAGCGTCATCGAGCCGCCGCCGCTCCAACCCCAGACGCCGATCCGGGTCGAATCCACCCATGACCAGCCGCGCATGGTGCGGGCGGCGGCGGCCTGGTCGCCCGAGTTGAGCACGCCGACCTTGCGATAGAGCGCCTTTCGGAAGGCGCGGCCCCGGGGTGCGGGCGTCCCGCGGTTGTCCACGGTCGCGACGACGTAGCCCTGCTGGGTGAGCATCAGATACCAGAGGTATGCCGCGCCATGCCACTGATCGAGCGCCGTCTGGCCCGCCGGTTCCCCATAGACCTCGAACAGCACGGGATAGCGCTTGGTGGAGTCGAACCCCGGCGGCTTCATGACCCAGCCGTCGAGATCGAGCCCTGGCCCCGCGGCAACTTTCATGAATCCCGCCGGACCGCGCCGGAGTCTTGCCACCGCATCGCGCTGTCGCTGGTTTCGGACCAGCGTTCGCACCACCTGGTGCTTGGGAAGGCGGACCAGCTCGGTCATCCCTGGTGTGACGAGGGATGAATAGGTGTGGAACGCCCATCGCCCGTCCTTGGAGATCTTGTACGTGTGATAGCCCGGCTGGTCTTTCGGGGTGATCCGCTCGGGCCGGCCCCGGCCGTTCAGCCGGGCGCGATACAGGTAGAGCTGCGTGGCATTGTCGGGCGAGGCCGTGTAGTAGATCCAGCCTCCGGCCGAGTCGACTCCGACGACGAGGGGCTCCCCGAAGGCGCTCTGAGGATTGTGGAGATCGAACGGGCCCGGGGTGACCAGCCGGACCTTGGCGCCGTCTCGTGAGACTACATAGAGATGCCGCCAGCCATCCCGCTCGCTCACCCAGGTGAAGCTCTTGCCACCGTCGATCCAGCGCAGATCATCGACCACGTCCACCCACGCGCTGTCCCGTTCGGTGAGCACGGTGCGCACCTGCCCGCTGTTCGCGTCG
>JBJMOX010000141.1:0-12330 GCA_045803515.1 Gemmatimonadales bacterium | reverse complement strand
TGCCAGCCCCGGGTTTCTGCGAGCGCCGCCAGCTCGCGGACGGCGGCGAGATACATCTCCTCCTTCCCCTCCCGCACACGCAGGCGGGACACCGTGAGCGTGCGCGGCATGCTCTACACAGCGCTCTCCGGGAACTGCTGAAGGCTGTGTTTGACGTCGCCCATGAAGCGGTCGGCGTCGGCTCCGTCCACGATGCGGTGGTCGAAGGCCAGCGAGAGCATTCCCCTGGTGCGGATCGCGAGACTGTCGGTCCCGTCCACGGTGATGACGGCGGGCTGTTTCTCGATCGATCCGACGCAGAGAATCGCCGCCTGGGGCTGATTGATGATCGGTGTCCCGATGACCGACCCGAAGACCCCGGGATTGGTGATCGTGAAGGTGCCCTTCTGCACCTCGTCGGGGCTCAATTTCTTGCTCCGGGCCCGCTCGCCGAGATCGTTGATCGCCCGAGCCAGCCCCAGGAGTGAGAGCTCGTCGGCGTGCTTCACCACGGGCACGATGAGCCCCCAGTCGAGGGCAACGGCGATGCCGAGGTTGATGTCCCGGCGGAGAATGGTGCTCTCTCCGGCAACGGCGGCATTGAGTCGCGGGTGCTTTCTCAGGCCATCGGCCACTGCCTTGGCGATGAAGGCGAGATAGGTGAGGCTGACGCCGCGGTCGGCGTACTCCCGCTTCTTCGCGGCCCGAAGCTGCGCAACCCGGGTATAGTCGATCTCGAAGATGGTGTTCACATGTGGTGAGGTCCGCCGCGACATCACCATGTGCTCCGCCGTGAGCTTCCGAATCCGTGACCAGGGCTCGACCCGGTCGCCGGACCAGGGCTCGACGCCGGTGGGGCCGTGCGGGGCGGTGGCCGGTGGGGCGGCGGCGGGCGCGGTGGCGGCGGGCGCCATCGGCGAAGGGGCAGCGGCAGGCGCGGCGGCTTCGGCCGCCGCCGGACCCGCTTCGAGATAGTTGAGCACGTCGTTCTTGGTGACCCGCCCCGCAATCCCGCTGCCCGGAATCGCGCTCAGGTCGAGGTTGTGCTCAGCTGCCATCTTCCGCACCAGCGGGGTGGAGCGGCGGCGGAGGCGCTCCTCGGCGGTATCGGGCACGCCGTTTCCCGAGCCGCTGGACCGTTCAGTCTCGGCGGGTGCCGGGGTCTTCTCGCGCATCGGCGCGGCGGCCGCGGCAGGGGCCGGCGCCGTAGCAACAGGCGTAGCCACCACTGGCGACCGCTGCGCTGGGGCCGCTTGCGCTGGGGCCGCGTGCGCTGGGGCTGGTTGAGCCGGCGTCGGTTGAGCTGGCGCCGGCGGCGCAGCGGCCGGCTGCGCCGCGCCGACCGAGGCGTCGGTCTCGATCCGCGCGACCACGGTCTGCACGGCGACGGTCTGGCCCTCGGTCACCAGGACCTCAGCCAGGACTCCGGCCGACGGGGCCGGGATTTCGGCGTCGACTTTGTCGGTCGAGATCTCGAAGATCGGCTCGTCCCGTTTCACCGGGTCGCCGACCTTCTTGATCCAGCGCGAGAGCGTGCCCTCTGCAATCGACTCGCCCATCTGGGGCATGATGACGTCAATCTTTGCCATGCGTATGTCTCCGTCTCCTCAGTACGCCGCCAGCCACCTCGCCGCGCGGACGATGTCCGGCGTCTGCGGGAGGACGAAGTCCTCCAGCTGCGGCGCGTAGGGCAACGGCACGTCGTGGGCGGCGACCCGTCTGACCGGGGCGTCCAGCCACTCGAATGCCAGCTCGTTGATCCGGGCGGTGATCTCCCCGGCGATGCCGCCGGTCACCGTGTCCTCGTGGACGATGAGCACCCGGTTGGTCTTCCGGACCGTGGCCACGATCGCCTCGTCGTCCATCGGCAGCAGCGAGCGGAGATCCAGGACCTCGACCGAGAGTCCATCCTCCCGCTCCAGCTGCTCGGCCGCCTCCAGAGCTTTCCAGACGGTGGCGGCGTAGGTGATGACGGATAAATCAGCGCCTTCGCGTGCCAGCCGGGCCTTGCCGATGGGAACCACGTGGTCACCCGGCGGGAGCTCTTCCTTGATCCGGCGGTACAGGTACTTGTGCTCGAAAAAGAGCACGCAGTCGTCGTCGCGGACGGCGGCCTTCATCAGCCCCTTGGCATCGCTCGCCGTGGCCGGGTAGACGATCTTGAGACCCGGCGTATGCAGAAAGGCGGCCTCCGGGTTCTGCGAGTGGAACGGCCCGCCGCGCACGTACCCGCCGCTCGGTCCGCGGATGACCATGGGGCACTGCAGGAACGCGCGATAGCGCGCGGTGGCGACGTAATTGGTGAGAATGCTGTAGGCGCAGGAGAGGAAGTCGATGAACTGCATCTCGCACACCGGTCGCATGCCCATGTGCGCCGCGCCCGCGGCGGCCCCGACGAAGCCGGTCTCGCTGATCGGCGTGTCGATGACCCGGGTGGCGCCGAACCGGCTGAGCAGGCCATCGGTCACCTTGAACGCGCCGCCGTAGGCCCCGATATCCTCGCCCATGCAGAATACGTTGGGGTCGCGCTCCATCTCCTCGAAGAGCGCCTGCCGAATCCCCTCGAGATAGGTAACCTCAGCCATCGTGGGTCCCCCAGCTCGCGGGCCGCTCGTGTTGCTCGACCGCCGTCCGGAGACCCTCGCGGTACCAGAGCGCCGGCGCCGCTGGCGGATCGGCGTAGACGCCGATGAGCCCGTCCCGGGGCTCCGGCGGGGGCGAGGTCTCCGCGAGATCGGTGGCGCGATCGATCTCCTCCACCACCCTGGCGTCGACACCCTCGAGCTCCGATCCGCTGAATCCCTCCGCACCCGTCAGCCGCTCCATGTAGCGATCCAGCGGATCATTCTCGGCCGCCCAGCGCTCGATCTCGCCGGGCGGAACGTAGGACTGATTGTCGTGCTCCGCATGGCCCTTGCGGCGATAGGTCACGAGCTCGATCAAAGTGACGCCGCCGCCGCCCCGTGCCCGATCGACCGCCTGTTTGGTCACCTGGTAGGTGGCGAGCACGTCGTTTCCGTCCGCCCGCGCGGCCGCAATGCCGTAGCCCGCGGCCTTGTCGGCCAGTCGCTCGGCGGCGCACTGGCGCGAGGTGGGCGTGGAATAGGCGTAGCCGTTGTTCTCCACGATGACCACCAGCGGGCAGCGCTGCACCGCCGCGAAGTTGATCCCCTCGTGGAACGCGCCGGTGGAGGTGGCCCCATCCCCCACGTACACCAGGCCGACTCGGGGCTCCTTCCGCAGCCTGAACGAGAGGGTGACGCCGGCCATCACCGGCACCATGTCTCCCAGGTGGGAGATCTGGCCGAGGAAGTTCCGCTCCTCCAGATCGCCGAAGTGGATGTTGAGCTCCCGGCCGCGGGTGGGCGAGTCGCCCTTGGCCATGTACTGGCGGACCACCTCGACCGGGCTCGCGCCCTTCACCAGCATGGAGCCCAGATTCCGGATCAGGGGAGACAGCACGTCCTCCCGCCGGAGCGCATACGCCGAACCCACCGCACAGGCCTCCTGGCCGAGCGAGCGGAACAGTCCCCCAACCACCTTCGTCTGGCGATAGAGATTGACCAGCCGCTCCTCGAGCGACCGCGTGAGACGCATCCAGTAATAGATCTCGAGGAGTTGATCGCGGGACAGGCCGGCCCGGGCGGCCGAATCGGAGGCAAGTGCGCTGCTGGTAACAGCCATGCAGGTCCCGGTTGGAGGTGGCGTGATCCGGGCTGGAAAATCCACCCCCGTGAGAGGAGAGTCAAGCGCGTTCACACGGCGCGTGCGCTCGCGCGTGCAGGCGTTTTCATCCGGTGCTCGGATCGACCGTGGGATGGAATCGTGGAGGCTCGCGCAGCCGGCTGGCCTGCTCGTAGGCGTAGGCCAGACGGATGAGCGTGGGCTCGCTCCAGGCGCGGCCGATGAAGGAGATGCCCACCGGCAAGCCGAAGGCAAATCCCGCGGGCACACTGATGCTGGGATATCCGGCGACGGCCGCCGGGGTGGAGCTCGAGCCGGTGAAATGGTCGCCGTTGACGAGATCGGTGGGCCAAGCCGGATTTCCGGTCGGCGCCACGATGGCGTCGAGACGGTGCGCCGCGAGCACCGCGTCCAACCCGAGCGTCCGGGAGAGCCGCCGGCAATGCGCCAGCGCCTTCCGATACCCGGGTGAGGAGAGCGATCCCTTGGCCGCCGCGCGCACGAAGAGGTCCTGGCCGAAATAGGGCATCTCCCGCATCCGCTCTCGCTCGTTGAACGCGATGACGTCCTCGAGCCGCTTGACCGGCGCGGACGGGCCCAGGCCGGCGAGATAGACGTCGAGGTCGGCCTTGAGCTCGAAGAGCAGCACCTCGAGCTCCGCGTCGTCGTACTCGCCGGCGTGCGGGATGTCGGCCGGATCGACGATGACCGCGCCCTCCTGCTTCATCACGTCGATGGCGCCCTGGGCGAGCCGGTCGGCCGCGTCGCTGTAGCCGAAGAACTTGGTCCGGGCCACGCCGATGCGCGCGCCGCGGAGCCCGCCGGCATCGAGGAACCTGGTGTAGTCCGCCTCGATGTGTCCGCCGGCGGCTTGGGTGGCCCGGTCTCGCGCATCCGACCCGGCGATGGCGCCGAGCAGGGCGGCGGCGTCCGCCACCGTGCGGGTGAGCGGCCCCGCCGTGTCCTGGGTATGGGAAATGGGAATGACGCCGGCACGGCTCACCAGTCCCACCGTGGGCTTGAGGCCCACCACGCCGTTGGTCGAGGCGGGACAGACGATCGAGCCGTCGGTCTCCGTTCCGATCGCCACCGTACCGAAGTTGGCGGACACGGCGACGGCGGACCCGGAGCTCGACCCGCAGGGATTCCGATCCAGCGCGTACGGATTGCGGCATTGGCCGCCGCGCGCGCTCCAGCCGCTGGTCGACCGGCTCGAGCGGATGTTGGCCCATTCGCTCATGTTAGTCTTGGCGAGCAGAACGGCCCCGGCGGCGCGGAGCCGCTCGGCCAGGAACGCGTCGCGCGGCGGAATCGAGCCCTCCAGCGCGAGCGAGCCGGCCGTGGTGGTCATCCGGTCCGCCGTGGCGACGTTGTCCTTGAGGAGCACCGGAATGCCGTGCAGGGGCCCGCGGATGTTGCCGGATTTCCGCTCGCGGTCGAGCGCCTCGGCCAGCGACGCGGCCTCCGGATTGGTCTCCAGGATGCTGTGCAGCGCCGGCCCCTGCTGATCCAGCCCTTCGATCCGCTCGAGATAGAGCTGCACCAGCTCACGAGCCGTCACCCGGCCCGCCTCCATCGCGGACTGGAGGTCCTTGACGGTGGCCTCCTCGATGTCGAACGGATCACCGGCGAACGGGCCGCGGTGCCTCCTCGCCGGCAGACTTGGCCGGGGGACGAGTGGCCCGCCCACGGTGGAAGCACTCAGCAACGCGGCGTAGCCCAGGAAGGCTCGGCGGTCGATCTCGTCGCCTCGCTGCGTCATCGCTCGGATGCCTTCATGCGAATTCACCACGGAAGCACGGAATACACGGAATCAACACGGAAAAACGGCAGTGAAACAATAACACATTCATTTTCTGTTTTTCTTCCGTGTTTTTCCGTGTCTTCCGTGTTTCCGTGGTGAATCCGTTGGGGTGGGGGTGAACGCCTGAAGACCAACGCGGGGGCGCCGACCAGGCGCCCCCGCGTCGTCTGCGTGCTCCACCCGGATCAGACCTTCACGGCCACCGGCCGGCCGGTCACGCTCGGCTCGGGAGCGACGATGCGCATCCCGTAGAACGAGCGGTGGACGAAGAAAACCGAGACGGCCAGAAAGATCGCGGCCAGCGCCCGGGTGAGCCCGGGACCGCGATCGGCCGTCAGGCTCACCGCGAGCTCCACGGCGAGCAGGCCGAACAGCGTGGTGAACTTGATGATCGGGTTGAGCGCCACCGAGGAGGTGTCCTTGAAGGGGTCACCCACGGTGTCTCCGACGACGGTCGCCGCGTGCAGGTCGGTGCCTTTTTGCTTGAGCTCGACCTCCACGATCTTCTTGGCATTGTCCCACGCCCCTCCCGCGTTGGCCATGAACACGGCCTGGTACAGCCCGAACAGCGCGATCGAGATCAGGTAGCCGACGAAGAAATACGGCTCCACGAAGGCGAAGCCCAGCGTCGCGAAGAAGACGGTGAGGAAGATGTTGAACATCCCCTTCTGGGCGTACTGGGTGCAGATCTCGACCACTTTCTTGCTGTCCGCCACCGAGGCCTTGGTGGCGACGTCCAGCCGGATGTTCGCCTTGATGAACTCGACCGCCCGGTAGGCCCCGGTGGTGACCGCCTGGATCGATGCGCCGGTGAACCAGTAGATGATGGCGCCGCCGGAGATGAGGCCCAGCAGGAAGGGCGGATGCAGCAGCGAGAGCTGGTCGAGGTGCTCGGTCAGCCCGTTGGTCAGGAGCACGATGATGGCGAAGATCATCGTGGTGGCGCCGACCACCGCGGTGCCGATGAGCACCGGCTTGGCCGTCGCCTTGAAGGTGTTCCCCGCCCCGTCGTTCTCCTCCAGGAAGTGCTTGGCCGACTCGAAGTCCACATCGAAGCCGTAGTCCCTCTTGAGCTCCTGCTTGATGCCCGGCAGGGTCTCGATGACCGAGAGCTCGTAGACCGACTGCGCGTTGTCGGTGACCGGCCCATAGGAGTCCACCGCGATCGTCACCGGCCCCATGCCGAGGAAGCCGAACGCCACCAGGCCGAAGGCGAAGACGGCCGGGGCGGCCATGAGATCGGCCAACCCGAGCGTGCTCACCGCGTAAGCGATGCCCATCAGGAAGACGATGGTGATGCCCAGCCAGTAGGCGCTGAAGTTGCCGGCCACCAGTCCCGAGAGAATGTTGAGCGACGCCCCCCCCTCCCGGGAGGAGGTCACCACCTCGCGCACGTGGCGGGAGTCGACCGAGGTGAACACCTTGACGAACTCGGGGATGATCGCGCCCGCGAGCGTGCCGCAGGTGATCACGGTCGAGAGCTTCCACCAGAGGCTGCCGTCGCCCAGGTCATGGATCAGCAGGTAGGAGGCGACGTAAGTCGTCACCACCGACACGATGGAGGTGAGCCACACCAGGGTGGTCAGCGGCGCCTCGAAGTTCATCTTGCTCACCGTGCCGTACTTGCCGGTAGCGATGGCGTCGTTGATGAGGTACGACGCCCCGCTGGCCACGATCATGAGCACCCGCATGGCGAAGATCCAGACCAGGAGCTGGACCTGGATCACCTCTTTCGGCACCGCCAGCAGGATGAACGAGATCAGCGCGACGCCGGTCACGCCGTAGGTCTCGAAGCCATCCGCGCTGGGTCCGACGGAGTCGCCCGCGTTGTCGCCGGTACAGTCGGCGATGACGCCCGGGTTCCGCGCGTCGTCCTCCTTGATGTTGAACACGATCTTCATCAGGTCGGAGCCGATGTCGGCGATCTTGGTGAAGATGCCGCCCGCGATCCGGAGCGCCGAGGCGCCCAGCGACTCGCCGATGGCGAACCCGATGAAGCAGGGCCCGGCATACTCCCCCGGAATGAAGAGCAGGATGCAGAGCATGATGAACAGCTCTACGCTGATCAGCAGCATCCCGATGCTCATGCCCGACTTGAGCGGAATCTGATAGAGCGGGAACGGCTTGCCCCGGAGGCTGGCGAACGCGGTCCGGGAGTTGGCGAAGGTGTTGATCCGGATCCCGAACCAGGCGACCCCGTAGCTCCCGGCGATCCCCACGAGGCTGAACAGCAGGATGATGACCACCCGCTCGGCCTCGAAGTGCCGCAGCACGCCGAAGTACAGCGCCATCACGATCCCGATGAACACCTCGAGGATCAGGATGAACTTCCCCTGGGTGATGAGATAGGTCTTGCAGGTCTCATAGATGAGCTCCGACACCTCCAGCATCGACCGGTGCACTGCCATCTTCCTGAGCTGGGTGTAGATCACCAGCCCGAAGAGGAGGCCCAGCAGGCAGACCAGCAGGCCGCCGGTGAGCAGCGTCCGGCCGTCCAGCCCGAGGAACTGGACCTGGCTCAGGTCGGGCACCACCAGGGTGGCCTCCCCACCCTCGTGCGTGGGCGCGGCCGCCTGGGCCAGGAGCCCGCCGGCGGTGAGCGGCCCGAGCGCCAGGGCCGCGGTGAGGCCCAGGGCCAGGGCGATGTGTCGGCGAAAGAGTGCGGCCATCCGGGTCATCATGGTTCTCCTGGGCGAGTCCTTAGTAGGCGCCGATCGGACGGTGGGTCGGCTCCGCCATGGTGTGTACGACTGTCAGGAAGCGCTTGGCGAGCTTGTCGGCTTCGCTTTCGCCCACCTGGTTGGTGTCCACGGTCACGAGGGTGTAGTGGCCACCCTCGGCCTCTGCACTGACGCTGACCTGGCCGATGGTGCCGGCGAATCGCCGGCGGCGCGGCAGCTCTTCCGCCGGGCCGAGCCGGGTCCCGAAGAACGCCGTCGCCCGCGCGAGCACGGCGTCGGGGGAAATGTGGGTCCGGTGAAAATACTTCATCACGCCTCCTGGTAGTACTCGATGCCGAGATGGGTGATCTGCTCCTCGCCCATCAGGTACCGGAGGGTGTTCTTGAGCTTGGTCTGCTGGATGAACAGGTCGTGCTCGGGATAGAGACCCGGGGCCGTCTGCGGGCTTTTGAAGTAGAAGGAAAGCCACTCCTGGATCCCGGTCATCCCGGCGCGCTGCGCCAGGTCGAAGAAGAGGGCCAGGTCGAGCACCAGCGGAGCGGCCAGAATGGAGTCCCGGCAGAGAAAATCGACCTTGATCTGCATCGGGTAGCCCAGCCACCCGAAGATGTCGATGTTGTCCCAGCCCTCCTTGTTGTCGCCCCGCGGCGGATAGTAGTTGATCCGCACCTTGTGGAAGATGTTTCCGTAGAGCTCGGGGTAGAGCTTGGGCTGGAGGATGTACTCCAGCACGCCGAGCTTAGACTCCTCTTTGGTCTTGAAGCTCTCGGGGTCATCCAGCACTTCCCCGTCCCGGTTGCCCAGGATGTTGGTCGAGTACCAGCCGGCCACGCCCAGCATCCGGGCCTTGAACATGGGCGAGAGCACGGTCTTCACCATGGTCTGGCCGGTCTTGAAGTCCTTCCCCCCGATGGGGACGCCTTTCTGCTTGGCGAGGGCCTCCATGGCAGGGAAGTCGCAGGTGAGGTTGGGCGCGCCGTTGGCGAAGGGCACGCCTTCCTGCAGCGCGGCATAGGCGTACAGCATCGAGGGGGCGATCGACGGATCGTTCGCGTCCATGGCCTTCTCGAAGGCATCCAGCGTCCAGTGGGACGGACCCGGGCTGATGAAGATCTCGGTCGAGGCGCACCAGACCATCACCAGGCGGTCGCAGCCCTGCGCCGTCTTGAAGTCGCGGATGTCCTTCCGCAGTGCCTCCGCCAGCACGCGCTTGCTGGTGCCTTTCTTGACGTTGGTGCCCTCGAGCCGCTTCACGTAGTTCTGATCGAAGACCGCCGGCATCGGCTTGATGGCCTTGAGGAAGGCGGCGATCGGCTCGATGTGGTCGTGACGCTCGAGGACGCCCGCATTCACCGCCGCGGCGTACGCGTCGTCGGGCACCGGATCCCAGGCGGCGAATACCAGGTCGTCCAGCGCCGCCAAGGAGACGAATTCCTTGATCAGCGGCGCCCGGCTCTCGGTGCGCTTCCCCAGCCGGATGGTTCCCATCTGGGTGAGCGAGCCGATCGGTTTGCCCCCTCCACGACGCACGTTCTCGACTCCGGCGATGAAGGTCGTCGCCACCGCGCCGAGACCGACGCAGAGCACGCCGAGCTTTCCCTGAGCCGGCGCGATGCGCCGGGCGGTCTGTTCAGCCACTCGTTCTTCCTTTCGCGAGAGTATCCAGCGCGGGCCGCTCGACGTCCCGGGCACGCGCCGACTCGTCCGCCCCGTCCGCGGTGCGGAACACATACACGAACCGCTGGATGACGGTGATCACCGAGGCGGCCGCGAGCAGGGCCACCAGGGTCTCCAGCACGATGGCCCGGGGACCCGCGCCAACGAGCAGCGAGAACAGGCCGAGCCCCAGGATCCGCTCGGCCCGCTGGGCAATGCCCACCTTGCACTCGAGCCCGAGGCCCTCGGCGCGGGCACGGGCGTACGAGACCAGGAGCGAGCTCAGAATGGCGACCATGCAGGCGATGGTCGCGCCCACCCGGTGGGCTACGTCGGGCGCCGTGAGCAGGAAGGCTCCGATCCCGATGAAAGTGGCGCCGTCTCCCACCCGGTCGAGCGTGGAGTCGTAGAACGCGCCGAACTTGGTCACCATGGCGCCGCCGCGGGCGACCTGGCCATCGAGCGTGTCCGCCACGCCGCTGAGCAGGAGGAGCAGCCCGCCGGTCCGCACGTGCCCGAGCCCGAATGCCAATGCGGAAACCAGTACCAGCCCGGTGCCCACGGTGGTGATGGTGTTGGGCCGCACGCCGGCCCGGATCAGCCGCTCGACCAACGGATTCACCGAGGCGTAGAACGGCTTCTCCAGCACACTCAGCAGCTTCACTCTCGTGTCAGGCCTCAGGAGGCTGTGGTTGGCCCCCGCTCCCCCAGCGTGGCCGGGCGAAAGGATAACCGGCAGAACCGCTTAGGGCAATCGGATTCGGTGCAGGCTTACCGCTCGGGATAGAGCAGGAACTGCTTGCGCCACTCCAGGAATTTGCGTCGCGCCGGTTCCCAATTGCTGACGATGGCGGCAGGCTCGGTGCCGGTCTCGACGGCCTCGCGCAAGGCCGGACCTCCTGCCAGCCGATCGAATGGCACCGGCAGGAACCTGAACTGGTCCGGCTGACCCGTCCGCAGCGCCGTGAGCAGATAGACCGCCGTCGCCGTAGGATCGTAGACCGCCCGGTCGGTGACCTCGAGACGAATCCCCTGGAGCAGCGTGTCGGCGTACTTCCGGTCGCCCGGGGCATGGGGAGTGAAGCTGACCCCGCGGAAGCGGACGCCCTTCACGGAATCGGGCCGCAGCCGGGCAAGCACCTTCGCGGTATCCAGCCAGGGCGCACCAATCTGCTCGAAGGGCGCGTCGGAGCCGCGGCCCACCGAGAGATTGGTATTCTCGAACAGACAGAGCCCCGGGTAATGGAATAGGCTCTCCAGGGTGCGTAGATTGAGGCTGGGCGGCACGAAGGGGAGCCCCGTCTGGTCCAGCGTCATGGATCGCCGCCATCCGTCCACCGGCACTACGTGCAATTCGGTCGTGAGCTCCAGCACGGAGCGCGCGAGACGGCTGATCTCGCCCAGCGTCATCCCGTGACGCATCGCGAGAGGAAATCGCGCCACCGCCGACGGGGTCACCCCGGGGAGCACGTTTCCCTGCACCAGGCCGCCGATCGGATTGGGCCGGTCGAGCACCACCACGGGGAGGTGCGCCGAGGCGGCCCCGGCCATGACCAGTGCCGTGGTCACCGAATAGGTGTAGTACCGCGCGCCCACGTCCTGCAGATCGACCACCAGCACGTCCACCTCGGCGAGCATCTCGGGGGTGGGGGCGATCGGCTGGATGCCGGTGTGCAGCGTATAGACCGGAAGTCCGCTCGCGGAGTCGACGTCGCGACGCTGTTCCACGGGCGTGTTGACGTCGATGCGGCCGGAGACGCCGTGCTCGGGACCGAACAAGGTCGTGACCCGCACTCCCGCCCCGCGCAGCCGCTCCAGCGTCGGGACCCGGTGAGCGTCGACGCCAGCGGGATTGGTGACCAGGCCGACCCGCTTCCCCTGGACCAGGGCGAGACTGTCGCTGAGCAGCACGTCGATCGCGGGCCGGACCCGTGCGACCTGGGCCGAGCCGGCGGCAGGTAGCGGTCCCGTGCATCCCGGCTGTCCCCACAGCAGTCCCAGCAGAACGAGAGCCTTGTGCATCTCAGGTACCTCACGCTCGCGACCGTCGTGCTGTGCGCCTGCGGCCCCGCGCCGCACCTGGCGCTGCCCCATCCAACGCCCTACCCGCTCGGCCCGGGACTGGCGGTGGAACCGGACGTCGACGCGCTGCTCGGGTCGCTCGCCGTGCGCGACAAGATCGCGCAGCTCGTGGTGCCCTGGATCGCCGGAACCTACGCGGCCTACGACGACGACGCCTTCCTCCGGGCGGAGACCTGGGTAGACTCGCTGCATATCGGCGGGGTCATCGTCTCCATCGGCTCGCCCCTGGACCTGGCCGCCAAGCTCAACCGCCTGCAGCAGCGCTCGGCCCTGCCCCTGCTGGTTGCCTCCGACTTCGAAGGTGGCACCAGCATCCGCCTGGTGGGGGGAACCTTCTTTCCACCCAATATGGGCGTGGCCGCCACCGGGAGCGACAGCGCGGCATACCAGATGGGGCGGATCACCGCGCTCGAGGGCCGCGCCGTCGGCGTGCATCTCGCGTTC
>JBJMOX010000140.1:0-20245 GCA_045803515.1 Gemmatimonadales bacterium | reverse complement strand
CGGCGGTTCTCGCGCCGGGCGAGGTCGACGAGCTGCTTCGGGTCATGCGTGCGTTCACCGCGTCCGGGGGCTCGGTCGTGCTGATCACCCACAAGCTGGATGAGGCGCTCGCGGCGGCGGACCGGGTGACAGTGCTTCGTCAGGGGAGCGTCGTGTTCACCGGTCCGGTCGCGGGTCAGACGACAGCATCCCTGGCCGGGGCCATGATGGGGAACGCCGAGGTCAGGGCGGCCGCTCGCACCGAGAGGACGACGTCTCCCCGGGAGCGCTCCGCATCGCCGGGCCCCGCACTGGTCCGGCTCGAGGCGCTGGAGATTCCCCGGGAGAGCGGCTTCGGGATTGCCGTGCGTCACGCGTCACTGGTGGTGCACGGCGGGGAGATCATCGGTCTGGCAGCGGTCGAGGGGAATGGACAGCATGAGCTTCTCAGGGCTATCGCGGGGCGTCTGCTTCCCATCCGGGGCAAGCTCGACGTGACTGGACCCGTCGCCTTCATACCGGAGGACCGGACCACCGAGGGCCTGATTCCGGAGCTCACGCTCACGGAGAACGTGGTCCTCGGCTCCCGTCCGGGAGATCCCTGGCTGCGTCGCGGACGGATCGATTGGCGACTCGCGGGCCAGCGAACCGCCACCTTGCTGCGGGAATTCGGAGTGGTCGCGGCCGGACCGCAGGCCCGTGCCGCGGGGCTGAGCGGCGGCAACCAGCAGAAACTTGTCGTGGCTCGGGAGCTCGCCCGCGAGCCCAGGGTGATCGTCGCCGAAGACCCGACGCGCGGCCTCGACATCCGTGCCGCAGCGGAGATCCACGTCAGATTGATCGCGGCGGCCGCGGGGGGCGCGGCCGTCCTGGTGCACTCGAGCGATCTGGACGAGGTCCTGGCGCTGGCCCACCGTGTGGTCGTCGTGGCGCGGGGCGCCGTGCTTCCAGTCGCCGCGGGTGCGACCCGAACGCAGATCAGCGAGCTCATGGTTGCCGGTGCGCGCTAGGGGTTCGGCGGCCGCGCTGGGGGTGGGGCTGCTGGCGCTGGCATTGAGCGTGCGCCTCGCGGGATACGACGCGAGTGCCGCGCTCGGCGCCCTGTGGCAGGGAGCGTTCGGCTCGTGGTTCGCGCTCACCTCCACCACCCTAGTACGAGCCGTCCCGCTGATCATCATCGGCTCGGGTATCGCGCTCGCCTTCCGGGGCGGCGCCCTCAACATCGGCGCCGATGGCCAGTTCTACGCCGGCGCCATCGCAGCCACCTGGGTCGGACTCCACGTCGCGGTGCGACCCGCTCCCGTCGCCATCGTCGCCGTGCTGGTCGCTGCCACACTCGCCGGCATGGCCTGGATTGCGGTTCCCGTCCTCCTCAAGCTCCGCTTCGGCGTGCTCGAGGTGATCAGCACCCTGCTGCTCAACTTCGTGGCCGAAGCGCTGGTCAGCCTCATGGTGCAGGGGCCGCTCCAGGAGGGACGACACATCTACCCGCAGAGCGATTCGATCGCCGAGTCGGCCCGGCTGCCGGTGCTGCCGGGGACGCGGCTGCACGCCGGATTCGCGCTCGCGCTGGTGACATCGGTGGTGGTCTGGCATCTCTTCGCGCGCACCTATTGGGGGTTCAAGCTCCGGGCGGTCGGGGCGGGAGCGCGAGCGGCGGAGATCAGCGGGCGGATCGACGCGCGCCGAATCTCGGCGGTGGCGCTGCTGGGTTCGGGAGCACTCGCCGGGCTTGCCGGCGGAGTGGAGGTGAGCGGCGTCTCCTACGCTCTGTTCCAGAATCTCTCCCCGGGCTACGGGTTCACGGCCATCGCCGTCGCGCTGCTGGCGCGACTCCACCCGTTGGGGGTGGTGGCAACCGGAATCCTGTTCGGCGCGCTCGAGGCCGGGGCGGGCGCGATGCAGCGGGATGCCGGCGTTCCCGCTGTCGCCGTCTACGTCGTGGAATCCGTGGTGATCCTGGTGGTGCTTCTGGCCGACGTCGCCCAGCGGCGTGCGCCCCTGAGATCCAAGGCCGCGGCGACGGGGCTGTCGGCGTGACCGCGCCCCTGGAGCTGATCGGAGGCTTCCTCGCGGCATCGGTGCGGGTGGCGACCCCGCTCCTCCTGGCGGCAACCGGGGAGACCGTGACCGAGCGGGCCGGGGTCATCAACCTGGGGCTGGAAGGAATGATGCTCGCGGGGGCGCTGGCTTCCGCTCTGGGCGCGGTCTCCGTCGGGCCGTGGACGGGCGTCGCACTCGGTGTGGCTGCCGGCATGGCGCTCGCGGGTGTCTTCGTCCTTATCGCGATCGGCGCAGGGGCCGACCAGATCATCTCGGGAACGGCGCTCACGCTCGCGGCAGTGGGGCTGACCGGGATGATCTACCGCCGGGCATTCGGCGCCGGCGGCGCGGGGCTGAATCTCGTGACGCTCGGCGCAGTCCGAATCCCCGGACTCTCCCGCATTCCGCTGGCCGGACCGGCGTTGTTCGATCAGCCGGTGCCAACCTACCTGTCATTGCTCCTGCTCCCGGTCGTGTGGTGGGTGCTGTTTCGAACCCGGCTGGGCCTGGCTCTCCGCTCGACCGGCGAGTCGGCCGCCATGGCGCGGACCGCCGGCGTCCGCATCGGCCTGGTGCGAGCGGCGGCGACCGTTGTGGGCGGAGCATTTGCCGGGCTCGCGGGGGCCACCCTGGTGCTGGCGCAGGTGGGCACATTCGCCGAACGGATGACCGCCGGCCGCGGCTACGTCGCCATCGCGATCGTGGTGCTCGGCCGCTGGCATCCCGCGGGAGTGGCAGTGGCGGCGCTCCTGTTCGGGGCCGCGACGGCGCTGCAGTTCGTCTTCCAGTCGCTTGGCCTCGCGGTGCCCTATCAGCTCTTTCTGATGCTGCCCTACGTGCTCACGCTGCTCGCACTGGCGGGCGCGGTCGGGCGAGTGCGCGCGCCGGCGGATCTGGGGCGAAGCTCTTGAGCTCGCGGGTTGCGGTTCAGAGCTGCCGGCACTGGCGGTCGGATTCCGGGGCCAAAAAAAATTCACCGCGGAGACTGCGCAGTCCGTGCGGCCTCCGTGTGCTCCGTGGTGAATAGCGTGGGCCGTGAACTGAACCAGCTCAAAGCCATTGACTAGCCCAGCTCCAGCAGGAGTTCGAGTGCATCGCCGGTCGCCGCGCCTAGGGCGGTGTTATCGAAGATGCACCAGACCGGCGTGCGCGACCAGGAACCGCTCCACGATCTCCGGGATGAACTCCAGCCTGGGAGGGAGCGGAAGGACGGCGGCACCGACGCGGCCCAGCGGGCGTAGGTGGCAGGACGGTGCATCCGGTAAAACGACGAGTCGATCTCGACCCCTGGGAAACGCGCCGCGAAGCGCTCGAGGTGGCTGCGCCCGTTCTCACGGGCCGCTCGTCAACTCCGCGCGCGCGTCCAGGATCATCTGCCGTATCCGCTGCTTGAGCGCCGGCACCTCCTCGACGGTCAGGCCGGAGGTCTCGACCGGCGGCAGGACTCGGACGACCGCCGTCGAGCGCCCGAGGCGCCAATCGTGCTTCCGGAGTGCCGTCCGGGTGCCGTGGACGACCAGCGGAAGGATGGGCACTCCGGTGTCGATCGCCAGCCGGAACGCGCCATCCTTGAACGGCAGCAGGTCCGCCGTGGGAGACCGGGTGCCCTCGGGAAAGATCATCACCGAGACCCGGTTTGCCAGCGCCGCGCGGCAACGGGCGATCGCCTCGATGGCGCTCGGTCCGAAGCCGCGCTTGATGGGGATGTCCCCGGCCAGCCACATCAGCCAGCCCAGCACCGGTATGCGGAAGAGCTCGGCCTTGGAGAGCCACTTCATCTCCCACGGAAGGTGGCTGATCAGCAGGATGTCGACGAAGGATTCATGGTTGGATACGACGACGTAGGGACGGCGGGGATCGGGCGGCATCGGTCCGATGCAGCGGAAGCGCCAAAGCGGATTCAGGGTGACCATTACCACCGGGATCTGCCGGAAGAGGTAGCCGACGGCGTACCTTCCCCGGTCCAAGGGGGCGGTGGCCAGGAGGACCAGGAGCATGAGAGGAAGCCACAGCAGCACGCAGACGACCAGGACCAACCAGGCCCAGATCGATACCACGGATTGCCAGAGGCGCGACATACTTCCCACCTGGGCTCGAGGATCCACCGGCGTGCCGGCGCACAGTCGGCTCGGCTGTCGCCGCGTAACCTTAGTGTGGGCCGAGAGCCGGGGACAAGGGCGAGTGAGCAGGAGCCGACGATGCCAGAACGGCTGAACTCCGGCGAGCGAGCGGCGCTCGGGACGCTCGCCGCGCGGGTGGATCTCTTGAAAATACGGGTCCACCGGGGACAGCCGAAGCGGCAGGACAAGGTGCGCCGCGCGGTGCTCTGGGCCAGCCGGGGCCGTGCGGTAGCGCTGGGGAATCACGTCTTTCTTCCGGACTCCTGTGCGGGTGAGGTGCCCGTGTTGGCTCACGAGGTCACCCACTGTGCCCAGTACCAGGAGTGGGGCGCCCTGGCTTACTTCGGCCGAGGCGCGATTACCCAGCTCCGAGATCTACTCCATCGGACGCTCGGGCTAGGCGAAAGCCCCTATGCCTATCAGGTGGAGATCGGGAAGCCGTTCGAGGCGTACGGAATGGAACAGCAGGCCCAGATCGTGGAGGACTCCTTCCGAGGCGACGCTACCGCGCTGCTAGTAGGCGCCGTCCGCCTGGTCGACGTGTGACGTGTGGGTCTCCCCTTCGGGGACCAGATCCTCCCACAATGCGAGCACGTTGCCGTCGGGATCGGCGACCATGGCCATGATCCCCCAGCTCTGCTGCGTGGGCTCGTTCACGAATCGAACCCCCCGATCGTGGAGCTCGCCGCAATAGTGAAGCAGCCCGGGAACATGGAGAGTGATCCCCGTGTGCCGTCCCACCAGGGCCTTGGCGTCCGGGTGGACCGCAGGATGGACCCCGATGCGGGTGCCCTCCTGGAAGAACTCCGCGCCGAACGTGCCCTCCTTGGCGAGCGGCAAGGCCAGCCGGTCGCGATAGAACTCCACCGCGCGGCCGATGTCGTGCACGAAGATGGCCACGCTGTACATGGAGGGGGGCGGGCTGGTCACCGGAGCAGCCCGTGCTTGAGGAGCCCATCGAGGAACCGGAGCAACACGACGGCGCCGGCGATGGCGGTGATGGTGAGCAGCAGCAATCCGACTCCCAGGAGGACGAGCAACCGCGTACTGGAGCGCCGACTCTCGGTCGGCTGCCGGAGATGGCCCTCGAGCAAAGCAAGATTGCGCAGGTTGGGTTTATATCCGATGTCGAAGAGATCGCCGAGGATCGGGACCTCGCCGACCAGCGTGTCGACAGCGACGTTCAAGCCCATGCGGAGGAGCAGGCTGCGCGGGGCGCCGAGGCGGGCCGACTGCGCGATGATGTACAGGGAGAGAATCCCGCCCACGATGTCGCCGACCCCCGGCACCAGGCCGATCAGCGAGTCGATACCCAATCGGTAGCGCGTCCCCGGTATGGGGATCGAGCTATCCAGCAGGTACCCGACCCGGCGGAGACGCTCCAGCCGCCGGTGATCCATCGTGGCGACTTCCGGCACCAGTCCAGGCGATGATTCCGAACGGCCCATCCGCTGAAGCTACACCACCCGGACGCCGTCCGCGCGGCTTGCTGAGGCGCGGGACGAGCACCCGGGACGGCGCGGGCCGCGCGCCGCACCGGGCACCCGCCGACCGCCGTTACTGCGCGGCCGGTGGCGGGCTGACGCTCCCGCCATCCTGCACGTACCGCCAGGTCCCATCGGCGGACTTGCGCCAGATCGTGAGGTACTTGCCGTAGGACGCCACCCCCGGCGCCGTGAAGAGATAGTTGCCGATGGTGAATCCCAGGTCGCCGAGCGCCCCCACGTCGGCGATCAATGGCGTCCAGCTCAAGACGGTGCCGGGTGCGCCACCTTGGCGCGCCTGGAAGATCGCCTTCCGCCCGATGATGAAATCGGGATTGCCAAGGACGATGGCATGCGGATCCGCGTACTGCTTGAACGCTTCCGCCTGACCCAGGTCGACCGATGCCTGAGAGAAGGCGGCATCCACGGCCAGCAGGCTCTGCTCCTCCGCCGCCACGTCGACCGGGGTGAAGGGTCCGCGCCCGTTGTCCAACGGGTTTGGAAAGCTGGCGGGCAGCGCTCCTGCCGGAAGGCGGTAGAACACCGGGTCGAACGCCACGATCAGCCAGCGGCCGTCGGCCTGCTTTCGCCACGCGCTGATGTACTTGCCCCACACGAGATGGGTCCCATCCTCGGTGGCCTCGAAGGTGCCGAAGCTGTAGCCGATCTCCCCGTCGGCGGACACGTCCGCAAATACCGGGTGCCAGACGAACGCCGAGCCAGCATCGAAATTCGCGGTGAAGATCGCCGCGGCGGCGGCGTGCCCCTGAACCAGGTTCTCCCCCGGGAAGAGCAGGTATGCGTTGTCGGCAAGGCCCGCGAGCACGCCCGCCGTGAGGTTGGGAGCAGCGAGGCCGGCGCCGAAGGCCCGATCGGCCGAGAGGATTGCCGCCCGCTCCGCCTGAATGTCGATGCCGGGCCCGCGGGCGAGCTCCGGAGAGCCCGCCGCGGCACCGGATTGCAGGTCCTGCACACCTTGCGGGTCCGCGCACGCCCCCGCACCCATGGCGATCACCGCCAACCAGCCGATCGTTCGCATGTTTCCTCCTGGAGTAGTCGCTCGATCGAGGACAGATGTCCCCAGCGACTACAGTGCGATGGTGAGGCCAGGAGGAAAATCGGTTTGCAGCGAAGCGCGCGAAACTCGCAGCCAACTGCGCCATTGGCACGGCCGATTGTCAGGCGGATATTCCCAGCAGGGCGGTGAGCTGCTCCCGCCGGCCGCGGCTCAGCTTGAGGCGGGCGCCGTCCTGCATGACCAGGACGAACTCGCCGTGGAAGTAGGGCTGGAGCTCCCGAATACGGGAGACATTCACGATGGCGGACCGGTGGACCCGGAAGAACTGCCGAGGGTCGAGACGGGCCTCGAGCTCGCGCATCGCTTCGCGGAGCAGGTGGAACCGGCCACCCGCGTGCACCCGCACGCAGTAGTCGGCCGCCTCGATCCAGTCGATCTCCGTCACCCGGAGAAAGGAGATGCGGCCGTCGTTTTTGAGCGCGAGCCGCTCGGCGTAGGCCGTGGCGTGGTGCGCCGCGGTGTCGGGGGCGGGCGGATCACCGAACGCGGCGATCAGCCGGCGGGTCAGGCGATGCACCCGCCGCTCCCGCGCTCTGGCCTTGGCCCGCGACAGGCTCCGGTGAAAGCGGGCGTCGTCGAACGGCTTGAGCAGGTAGTCCAGCGCCTCCGCCTCGAAGGCCCGCAGCGCGTAGTCGTCGTGGGCGGTGACGAAGACGACCGCGGGCACCGTCGCCGGGCCGATCCGCCGGAGCACCTCGAACCCGTCCACTTCGGGCATCTGCACGTCCAGCAGCAGAATGTCGGGAAGCCGCGCCTTGACCTGGGCGGCCACCTCGGCCCCACCGCTGCATTCCCCGATGATCTCGAGGTCAGGGTCCTGTGCCAGAAGACCGCGGAGCGAGGCGCGGGCCAGCGGCTCATCATCCACGATGAGCGCCGTGAGCAGCTCAGGAGGCTGGTGTTCGTCCATGGTCCACCGGGTCGCGATGAAACGGGAGTTCGATCCGGGCGACCGCGCCGCCCTCGGCGGTTGCCGCCAGCTCGAAGCGTTGCCGATCGCCGTAGAGGTGGCGCAGGCGGGCCTGCGTGTTGCTCAGCCCGATCCCGGATCCCGATCTCCCCGGCGACACGATGGACGAGCCCGAACTGGAGTCTTGCACACGAAGGCAGAGCGTTCCATTCTGACGATCCGCCTGGAGCACGATCTCGCCGGGTGCGGCGCGCAGCTCGATGCCATGGCGGATCGCGTTCTCCACCAGCGGCTGCAGAATGAGGCTGGGTACCAGCGCGTCGAGCACCTCCGGGCCGGCCGTGATCCGGGTGCGGAGGCGGTCCTGAAAACGGATCCGCTCGATCTCGAGATACCGCTGCACGAAGGCCAGCTCCTCCCGGAGGGACACCTCCGCGGCGGCGTCGGGCCGCAGTGATGAGCGGAGCAGGTCACTCAGGCCCGCGATCATCCGCACGGCATCCGCGTTCTTCCGGGTTCGGACCAGCGAAGCGACGGTGTGCAGTGTGTTGAAGAGGAAGTGGGGACGGAGCTGCATTTCCAACGACTGGAGCTGGGCCGTCAGGAGCTCTGCCTCCAGCCGCGAGGCGGCGACCTCACGCTCATGGAAGAGGGCGTAATAGTCCACCGCGTGGGCGATGGCCACCACGGCGAAGTAGCTGAAGATCTCGATGAAGGACTGGCCGAGAAAGGCGATGAGCAGTGGGCGCTGAGGGCCGAGCGGCAGGACGAGATCGACGCCGGCGCCGACCAGTGTATCGAGGAACCCGAATCCCAGGCCGAAGACGAAGTGGAGGAGGAGGTTCCGCGTCCAGGCTCCGCGCTCCAGCCGGAAGCGGCGCGCTAGCTGGACGATCGCCGGGGTGAAGGCCGCCCAGAGCCAGCAGCTCTGGAAGGTTCCGACGAGGACGCCGGCCCAGTGGAGCGGAACGCCGGAGGAGAGCCGCAGGAGGTACCACTGACCCACGCCCAGCAGGCCTACCAGCGTCCAGGCAAGGAAGACCGCAAGGGCCTTGGTTCTCGTGGTCACCGTCGAGCCGACCTCGGTTGGATGCGCTCAAGGAGACGCCGTCCGGGCTGGGACCCGCACCAGGGATGGGATCAGCGGAGTCGGCGAAGCAGATAGAGCAGGAGACTCAGGGCCGCCGAGAGAAGCAGCATCGAGACCAGCGGAATGTAGACCCGGAGGCCATCGCGCTCGATCCGGATATCGCCCGGGAGCCGGCCGAACCAGGCGAGCGCCCCGGACCAGACCAGCAGTCCGATCAGGATCACCAGAGCGCCGAGACCCACGAGCAGCGGCCCCGGACCGGTGGAGCTCACTCGGTGAGCCCCTGGCGTACCGCGTGGATGAAGTCGGTGTACGCGGGAGGATCTCCCCCTGCTCGCACCGCCGACGCGATCTGACCGCGATGGTAGGCGGAATGGAGGGTCACATGGGTCAGGATGTCGCCCATCGTGCTGGTCCAGAACTCGCCTTTGGTGTTGCGGTACCCGACACCTTCGCTGAGGCTTTCGGCGTCCAGCGTTTCCAGCCAATGCGACCAGTCGGACTCGAGCTCCTCCAGCCGGGCCGCACAGGCGGCCAGGTCAAAATCAGGCCAGACCGGCACTGTTGGAGCCTCCTCCCGCAGACGGGCCAGCCAGACGTACTCCGACCCGACGATGTGGGCCAGCCAGCGCACCGCGGCCGGCGGGGGATCGGCGCTCTCCCGCAGATTCCGGAGAGTCTCGCGGTTGGCCCACTGGTCGTAGGACAGCAGCCGGCGGAAATAATCGAGATCGTTCATCCTCGCGCCCCCTCGCGCCTGTGGGTGGCGTGCTCCGAGGCGAGCGCGGCCTCGACGTTGCGCCGCATGCCCTCGAGCCCCGGGCGCGCGAGTGGTGTGTCGCCGAAGCGCCGGGAGAACTCCGCCTCGTCCATCTCCTCGAAGAACCCCGGGCCCACGCCCGTGAGGCGGTGCTGCGAACGAAACTCGGGGATCTCGCTGGACTCGGCGAATCGGTGGTTCCAGGGGCACACGTCGTTGCAGATATCGCATCCGAAGGCATAGCCCTCGAACCGATCCGCCAGGTCCGCCGGGATCTCGCCCCGATACTCGATGGTGAGATAGGAGATACACCGGGTCGCATCCAGCACCCGCGGCTCCCCCAATGCATCGGTTGGGCAGGCGTCGAGGCAGCGGGTACAGCTCCCACAATGGTCCAGCTCGAACGGCGGGTCGGGCTCGAGGGCAAGGTCGGTGAAAATGGTTCCGATGAAAAAGAACGAGCCGACGCCCGGCCGGATCAGCATGGTGTTCTTGCCGATCCACCCGAGACCGGCCCGGTGCGCCAGCTCCCGCTCCGGGACCGGACCCGCATCGACGTATGAGCGGGCGACACGAGCGCCGTGGGTCTGGAGGAACGCTGCCAGCTCCTCCAGGCGCCTGCCCGTCACCCGATGATAGTCCTCACCCCTCGCATACCGGGCGACGCGGGGCGCGCCGCGATCGGACGCCTCATCGGGCCGGTAGTAGTTCTCCAGCACGACGACGATCGCGAGCGCGTCGGGCACGATCAGGCCGGGATTCTTGCGGCGCCTGGCCTGCCGGTGCAGATAGCGCATGGTGCCGGCGTAGCCCTGGGCCAGCCAGGCGTCCAGCCGATCGCCGTGCGCGATCGGACGAGTGTCCGTGACCCCGCAGGCGAGGAAGCCGAGCTCGGCGGCGCGAGCCTTGATCAACGAGGTGAGGGTCACGGCGTGGCGCTGGGAACTCCGACCGCGCGGAGCGGCGGGGCCGGGGTCAGTGCCTCTCCGGTGATGAGCCGCGCCCCCCGGCTGTAGGTCACGTAGGACCAGCCCCACTGGAGCAGCACCAGTATCCGGTTGCGAAAGCCGATCAGGAAAAAGATGTGGACGAAAATCCACGTCAGCCACGCGAGGAAGCCGTCGAAGTGCAGCCTCCAGATATCGGCCACCGCGCGGCCCCGGCCGATCACGGCCAGCTGGCCCTTGTCCCAGTAGCTGAACGCGCGCCGGGGCCGGCCCGCGAGGTCGCCCTCGATGGCGCGGGCCGCATACGTGCCCATCTGGATGGCCACGGGGCAGATGCCGGGAAGCGGGCCGCCGGCTTGGTGCTCGAACGCCGCCGCGTCACCCAAGACGAAGACTTCCGGATGACCCGGAATGCTGCAGTCGGGCTCGACCAGCGCGCGGCCCATCCGGTCGAGTGGCGTGCCGAGGCTCTTGAGTACCGGGCTCGCGGTGTTGCCGGCGGCCCAGATGACTGTCTGGGTCGGGATGATCCAGCCCGCGGCGCCGACCGAGCCTGGGCGAATGTCGGTCACCAGCGTCTCGGTGCGCACCTCCACGCCGAGCCGGCGCAGGTCGAGCTTCGCTTTCTCGCTCAGCTTGGGAGGGTAGGAGGGGAGCAGGCGGGGACCTCCCTCGAGGAGCATCACGGTGGCTTCACCGGGATCGATCCGGCGGAAGTCGCGGCGGAGGGCGTAGCGGCGGATCTCCGCCACGGCTCCGGCCATCTCGACGCCGGTGGGCCCGCCGCCCACGATGACGAAGGTGAGGTAGGCGTGCCGCCGCACCGTGTCGGTCTCCCGCTCCGCCCGCTCGAACGCCAGCAGCACTCGCCGGCGGATCTCGAGCGCATCCTCCAGGCTCTTCAAGCCAGGTGCGAGCGGCTCCCATTCGTCGTGGCCGAAGTACGAGTGGTGGGCGCCGGTCGCGACGAGCAGATAGTCGTAGGTCAGTGTGTCACCGTCGGTCAGGTGGACCCGGCGGGCCGTCGTGTCAACCGCATCGACCTCCGCCAGCAGCACTTCGGTGTTCCTGGAGCGACGGAGAATCGACCGAATCGGCGAGGCGATGTCGCTCGGGTTGAGCCCCGCCGTCGCCACCTGGTAGAGCATCGGCTGGAACAGGTGATGATTGCGGCGGTCCACCAGCGTCACCCGCACAGGTGCCTTGCTCAGCGCCTTGGCGGCGTACAATCCGGCGAATCCACCCCCCAGAATGACCACGTGGGGCTGTCCCGCGGCATCGGGCGCTCCGGTCACCTCAGGCTCCTCGGATCAGAGACCCATCGTCTCGCGTCGCCAGGTCGCGAAGCGGACCACGTCGTCAGCCGGCGGAATGGCGTCCTCGTCGGCATACGCGGTGTACATCCGCCAGCGAAGGTACTCGCGGTCGGGAAGCGGCAGGAATGGCGACCGCGCCCACCACCTCCGCCGGCGGAAGGCCCAGGCGGTGGCCAAGAGATCCAGCGCCAGGCGGGGGCGCAGGAGGGCACGGGCCGCCAGTCGCGCGACCAGGCCCGGCCATGTCCCGCGGTATGCCGGCGCTGCGGCACGCTGAGAGTCTTCACCGGCGATCATGCCGGATAATACATCCACCGTCGCGACGGGTGCTGCCGCGGGCCCGGGGCCAGTTATATTGGGCTCGCTATGGCCACCGCCGCCGCGCCCGCTCCTCCCCGGGACTACCGGGCGGAATTCCCCATCTTCCGCCACTCCATCTACCTCAACAGCTGCTCGCTGGGGGCGCTGTCCCGCCGGTCGCGCGCCAGGGTGGACGAGTTTCTCGATCTCTGGGAAGGCCGAGGCGCGGCCGCCTGGTACGATGTCTGGTGGGCGGCACTGGGTGAGCTCCGGAGCCGCTACGAGCGGCTGATCGGCGCGGCGGAAGGCACCATCGCCCTGCAGCCCAACATCTCCAGTGGGCTCACCGCGGTCGCCGAGTCGCTGGACTATCGCCGGCGTCCGAAGGTAGTGGTGACGGCACTCGACTTTCCCACGGTTGCCTACCAGTGGCTCGCCCGGGCGGGGGACGGAGTGGAGCTGGTGATCGTGGAGAGTCCGGACGGGGTCGGTGTTCCAGTCGAGGCAATCGCCCGGGCCATCGATGACCGTACGGCGCTGGTGGCGACCAGCCACGTCTGCTTCACCAGCGGCGCCATCCAGGACGTGGCTGCCCTGGCGGAGGTCACTCACCGCCGGGGCGCGCTGCTGCTGATCGATGGGTACCAGGCAGCGGGCCAGCTTCCGGTCGACGTGCGGTCCCTCGGCGTCGATTTCTACTGCAGCGGCGGACTCAAGTGGCTCCTGGGCGGCACCGGGGTAGCGTTTCTGTATGCCCGGCCCGACCTGTTGCCGGGACTCGCGCCGCGGTCGGCAGGGTGGTTCTCACACCGGCGGCAGTTCGACTTCGACCTCCGCGAGCTGGAGCTGCACGCCGACGCCCGGCGTCTCGAGGCGGGGACACCCGCGCTGCTTCCGGTCTATGCCCAGCTCGGTGGGCTGGACCTGCTGGAGGAGATCGGTCCGATCGAAATCCGCCGGCTCACCATGGCGCTGGTCGAGGACCTGATCGAGCAGGCCCGCGCGGCCGGCCTCCGGCCCAGGGTGGCATCCTCCCCGGCGGAGCGCTCCGGCATCGTCATGCTGCCGAGCAGCGACCCCGGCCGGGACGTACGGCGGCTGGCGGAGGCACACATCGTCACCGACAGCCGCCCGGGGCACGTCCGGATCTCCCCCTACTTCTACAACGTGCGCGACGACCACCGCGCCGCGATCGAGCGCCTGACCCGTGACCAATAGTCCCTACCGGCACATCGACGACAAGAAGCTGCCCACCGAAGACGAGCAGCTGCTCGAGAGCCCGGCGCCGCAGCGTCCCGAGGCGCTCTTTCTGCGCTCCGATTCGTGGCGCGTACTCCGCATCATGGGGGAGTTCGTGTGGGGCTTCGACAACCTGGCCGACGTGAGCGACGGGGTGACCATCTTCGGCTCCGCCCGGACTCCGCCCTCCGATCCGCACTATCAGCAGGCGGTGGAGACGGCCCGGCTGCTGGCCCGCGCGGGCATTCCGGTCCTCACCGGCGGCGGGCCCGGCATCATGGAGGCGGCCAACCGTGGCGCCAAGGAAGGAGGTGGGCTCTCCATCGGCTGCAACATCGAGCTGCCATTTGAGCAGGGCTCCAACGCCTTTCTCAGCCGGAGCCTCAATTTCAAGTTCTTCTTCGTCCGGAAGACCATGTTCGTCAAGTACGCGACGGCGTTCATCGTTTTCCCCGGCGGCTACGGCACGCTGGACGAGCTGTTCGAGGCGCTGACCCTGATTCAGACGGGAAAGGTAAAGCACTTTCCGGTGATCCTGTTCGGCAGCGCCTACTGGGGCGGCCTGATCGACTGGCTGACACAGACGGTGGCCGAAGAACGGAAGATCAATGCCACCGACCTGCTTCTCTTCAATGTGACCGACGAGCCTGAGGAGGCCGCCCGGCTGGTCATCGAGGCGCGGGCGGAAAAGCCGGATGATCCCGTCGCCCGAACCATAGGGTGATGGCATGACGCGTCCTTCGGCCCCTTATCTCCGGGGGCAGCGTATCGATCCGGCCGCGATCTCCGGTAGTGAGACGGTCGCCGGCCTGATCGACAACGCCTTTCTGGCCTACAATGCCGGCCGCCTGCGGGAAGGCTGCCAGCTCTTCGTGCAGCGCATGCTGGAGCCGGAGGTCACCGTGGGGATGACTCTCACGGGCGCCATGACGCCGGCCGGGCTGGGCATGAGCTGCCTCATTCCGCTCATGGAGGCGGGCTTCGTCGACTGGATCATCTCGACCGGGGCCAACCTCTACCACGACGCCCACTTCGCGCTCGGCCTCGCGATGCATCGCGGCACGCCCAACGCGGATGACGTCGAGCTGCGCGACAAGGGGGTCGTGCGAATCTACGATATCTTCTTCGACTACCACGTGCTGCTGTCGACCGATGCGTTCGTCCGCGAGGTGTCCGCCCGGGAAGAGTTTCAGCGCCCGATGAGCAGCGCCGAGTACCATTATCTGCTCGGCGGATACGTGCGGGAGCGGGAGAAGGCGCTGGGGCTGAGCCGCCGATCCGTGCTCTCCGCCGCTCACGAGCTCCAGGTGCCGCTCTATACCAGCTCGCCGGGAGACAGCTCGATCGGCATGAACGTGGCCGAGCAGGCGCTGGCGGGCAGCAAGCTCCGCTTCGACGTGAGTGCCGACGTCAACGAGACGGCAAGCATCGTGCTCGAGGCCAAGCGCTCGGGAGGGAAGAGCGGGGTGCTCATCGTCGGCGGCGGAAGTCCCAAGAACTTCATGCTGCAGACCGAGCCCCAGATTCAGGAAGTGCTCGGTATCGATGAGCGCGGGCACGACTACTTCCTCCAGATGACCGACGCCCGCCCGGACACCGGAGGCCTGTCCGGCGCCACGCCGGCTGAAGCCGTGAGCTGGGGAAAGATCGACCCGGACCAGCTTCCCGGCACGGTTGTGGTGTATACCGACAACTCGATCGCCCTGCCGCTGCTCACGGCGTATGCCAAGGAACGACGGGAGGCCCGTCCGCTCAAGCGCCTGTTCGCCCGCCGGCAGGAGATGATGGACCGGCTGATCCAGGAGTACCGGGCGGCCCTGGCGTTCCGCGACCAGCGGGCGGAAGAGTCGTTGAGCCACATGCATCCGGGCGCCGGAGGGGCCGAGACGGTGGCGCGGCGGTGACGCCGCCGCCCAACCCGCCGTCTCCCGCATACGGCCGGTACGCGCTCGGCCTCCTCGCGCTCACCAACCTGCTGAGCTTCGTCAACCGCAACATCGTCTTCGCGCTCTTCGAGCCGATCAAGCGAGACCTGCACCTCTCCGACGCCCAGCTCGGCTGGCTGGCCTCGTCGTACGTGCTGGTGTTCGCACTGGCCGCGCTGCCGTTCGGCCTGCTCGGCGATCTGCGCTCGCGCCGCGGTGTCATCACCGGCGGCGTGCTGCTGTGGAGCGCCTGCACCCTCGCCAGCGGATTCGCCGGCAGCTTCATGGGCTTGCTCATCGCACGAGCGCTGGTGGGAGCGGGCGGCGCGGCATTCGGCGGGGCCGCGCAGTCGCTGGCCGCGGACTACTTTCCCTCCCGCGGGCGCGCGGTCGCGATGGGGATCCTCTCGGCGGGCATCACACTTGGCGGTGTACTGGGGATCTGGCTCGGGGGGCATCTGGAGGCCGCGTACGACTGGCGGACCGCCCTCTTTGCCGTGAGCCTGCCGGGCTTCGTTTTCGCTTCGTTGACCGCGAGGCTGCGGGATCCGGTCCGACGGGCCCGGGTCGTGTCCGTGCGCGCGGCCCTGAACGAGCTGGAAGTAGGCCTCGCGGCCCTGATGCGGCACTTCGCGCCCCTCCTCGCCGGTATAGCGGCCGGCGGACTTCTCGCGTTTCAGCTCGACCGCATGTCCGGCGCGGACTCCAAGGTTGACGTCGCGGCATTCGGAGCGGCGGTGGCCGTGGGACTGGCCGCCAACATCAGGATGTGGGTCCGCCGCTTCGCACAGGCACCTGCCACCGGGCCGAGTGCACTGGTCCGGGTATTCGGCGACCTCGCCGAATCGCTCGCGGTGGTACTCCGCACGCCTACCCTGGTGTACGTCTTCCTGGGTGGCGCATTGATCTCGTTCGGCGTCAACGGCCTGGTCGGCTGGGCGCCGACATTCATGGCCCGGGAGCTTGGCCTCCGCGTGACCGAGGCGGCGACGCTGCTGGGCACCTGGGGCCTGGTGGCGGGGATCGCCGGGGCGCTCTGCGGGGGGCTGGTGGCCGACTGGCTCCGGCGCTACACCAAGACGGGGCGGGTGCTGACGATCTCGATCGGCCTGCTGCTGGGCGCCCCGCTCACGGTGTGGCTGCTCACCGTGCGCGATCTGGCGGTGTTCGTGCCGGTATTCTGCGCCGCGTTCTTCTTCATCTCCTGGTACAACGGTCCGATTGCGGCGGTGATCTTCGACGTGGTTCCCGCGCGGATCACCGCGACCGTGGCCGGGGCCTACCTCTGCTTCATCCACCTGGTCGGCGACACGGTCGCCTTCCCGCTGGTGGGCGCCCTCTCCGACCGATTCGGACTCGACCGGGCCGTGCTCGTCCTGCCGGGAGTGGCGCTCGCGGGCGGCATCGTGCTTCTCGGTGCCGCACGGACCGTGGCGCGAGACATGGCGCGGGTCACCGTCGAGCCCCTGGTCATCTGAGACTTCGGGACATCAGGTCCATCAGCTCGTCATACATCGCGTCGGCCTGGCCCGGGTCTCCCGAGCGGATGGCCTGGGTGGCGCAGTGCTTCAGATGATTGTGGAGCAGCGACCGGCCCACGCCCCGGAGTGCCTCCTGCACCGAAGAGACCTGGGTCAGCACATCGGCGCAGTAGCGCTCCTCGTCCACCATCTTCTGCAGGCCGCGCATCTGGCCCTCGATCCGCCGCAGGCGGGTGAGCACGGCGCGCTTGATCTCCGGGTCGACGGCCGTGGCGTGGGTGCCGTCGCCTGGGCGCGTGGCGCAGGCGCAAGAAGCGACGATATCGTTCATGTCGGGTCCTCCCGAAGCGAGAAGCGGCGCAGCCGGAGACTGTTGGAGACCACGCTCACCGAGCTCAGCGCCATGGCCGCGGCAGCCATTGCCGGGGTGAGCCGAAGGCCGAACGTCGGATACAAGACACCGGCGGCCACCGGAATGCCGATCACGTTGTAGACGAATGCCCAGAAGAGATTCTGCCGGATGAGTCGCATGGTCCGCCGCGCGAGGGCGATCGCCGTCACCGCCCCGCGCGGGTCACCCCGCATCAGGGTGATGGCGCCAGCCTCGATCGCTATGTCGGTGCCGGTGCCCATGGCGATGCCCACGTCCGCCTGGGCTAACGCGGGGGCGTCGTTGATACCGTCACCCACCATCGCCACTACTTTGCCCTGCTGCTGAATCCGGTGGACCTCCTCCAGCTTCCGATCAGGCAGCACCTCCGCGAGGACCCGCTGGATGCCGACCGCGCGGGCCACGGCCTCCGCCGTCCGGCGATCGTCGCCGGTGAGCAGCACGGTGTCGATGCCGCGCCGCTCGAGCTCGGCGACGGCCTGGCGGCTGGTCGGCTTGACCGGATCGGCGACGGCAATGAGGCCGGCCACTCGGCCGTCCAGCAGGACGAAGACCGGCGTGCTTCCCTCCGCGGCCCGGCGGGCCGCCTCGTCCATGAGGACGGCCGGATCGGCCCCCAGCTCCCGTACCAGGGCGCCGTTGCCCACCGCTACCCGGGTGCCTCCGACCATGCCGGCGATTCCTCTCCCGGTGAGACTCTCGAAGTCAGTAATGCTCAAGGGAGCGGCACCCCGCCGCTCCGCCTCGGCGACCACGGCCTCGGCCAGGGGGTGCTCGCTGCTTCGTTCCACCGCGGCCGCGAGCTGGAGCAGTCGGGTCTCGTCTCCCGCGAGCCCGGCCTCCACCCCCGGAGCGAGCACGACGCTCTGCACCGTCGGCCGCCCGGCGGTGATGGTGCCGGTCTTGTCGAACACGACCGTGTCCACCGCCTCGCTCCGCTGGAGCACCTCGCCTCCCTTGATCAGGACGCCGAGCTCGGCGCCCCGACCGGTCGACACCATCACGGCGGTCGGCACGGCCAGGCCCATGGCGCAGGGGCAGGCGATGATCAGCACCGTCACGGCGGAGACCAGCCCGTGGAGATACGACGGGGCAGGACCGAGATCGAACCAGATCACGAAGGTGGCGACGGCGATCGAGAGCACGACCGGCACGAAGACAGCCGAGATCCGGTCGGCCAGGCGCTGGATCGGGGCCTTGGAGCCCTGAGCCTGCTGCACCAGGCGCACGATCCGAGAGAGAACCGTGTCGCGCCCCACGCGCTCGACCCGGAAATGGAACGCGCCATTCCGGTTGAGCGTGCCGCCGATGACCGTGTCTCCGGGTCCTTTGGCGACCGGCATCGGCTCGCCGGTGAGCATCGATTCGTCCACATGGCTGCTGCCCTCGAGCACTGAGCCATCGGCGGGGAGCTTCTCTCCGGGGCGGACGAGGACTTCGTCTCCCGCGCGCAGGTCGGCCAGGCCGATCTGAACTTCCTGGCCGTTGCGGAGGACGCGGGCGGCGGCCGGACGGAGTCCGATGAGCTTGCGGATGGCGCTGGTCGTCTGGCCCTTGGCCCGGGCCTCGAGCAGATTGCCGAGCAGGACGAGGGCGATGATCCAGGTCACCGCCTCATAGTAGACCTGCGGCTCGATGCCCCGGGCCGCGAACCAGCCGCCGGCCAACGTCACCGAGAGGCTGTAGAGGAACGCGGCACCGGTGCCTACCGCGATCAGCGTGTTCATGTCGGCGCTGTGGTGCCGGAAGGCGGCCCATGCTCGAGTATAGAAGTGACGTCCGGCCCAGCCGACCACCGGGATGGTGAGGGCGAGGAGGGCGTAGCGCGTGCTCACCAGCATCGTCAATACTGCAGCGATGGCACTCACGCCGAGCTTCCGCCGGAGGTCCCGGATCTCGCCGCTGCGGGCCTCGTCCTGCGCGCCGAGCAGGTCTTCGAATGAGCCGTCCGCCGCCGGCAGCTCGGCCCCGTAGCCGGTGGACCGGATGACTTCGACCAATCCCGGCGGCGCGATCGTGGCCGGATCGTAGCTCACGGTGGCACTGCCGGTCATGAGGTTGACGTTGGCGCTGCTGACCCCCGGCGTCCGTTCGAGGCTGCGCTGAATCCGCCCGCTGCAGGCGGCGCAGGTCATGCCCGTGATCGGAAGGGTGCACTGATCGAGGGTGCTCGGGGCCGGCGTCGTGGTCATGACAGTTCTCGCGCCCTGGCTGCGCCTTCGGCGATCACCCGTCCGCGGACCATGCCCATGCCGCAGGTGAACTCGTAACTGCCGGCTCGCTCAGGGGTGAATTCCACTGGCGTGGTCCGGTGCGGAGGCAGGAACGTCCGAATGCCGAAGTCGGGCAGGACGACCTCCTCGGTGCATCCGCTGGTTTCGTTCCGATAGAACTCGAGCCTCACCGGCCGGCCCGCGCGGACCCGCACGACGGCCGGCGAATACCCTCCCTTGACCTCGATCCGGGCGCGTTGAGGACCGACTCCCTCGGGACCGACGGTAACGCCCGGCGAGCGTGCCAGAAAGAAGTACCAGTTGATCCACCCGATGGCGAGAATACCCAGCAGGGTCACGATGATCTGAGCGGTGCTCATACCGATGTCGCGCGATAGCCGGCGTCGGACACGGCTGCCTCGATGCGAGCCGGCGCGGTGGTCGACTCATCGTAGCGCAGCTCCGCTCGGCCGATTCGGACCGAATCGACCTGGACGCCAGGCAATGCGGTGAGCGCACCATTTACTGCGTTGAGGCAATGACCGCAGCTCATGCCTTCGATATGAAGCGTCAGGCTCCGCATGGGTTCCTCCTCAGGGATAGGCGAGACTCGAAGCCAGGGGGATCTTATATAGGGGGGAGGGGTATGTCAACTCACGATGTTTCGGCTACTTCCCGCGCCAGCAGCCTGCAACGAACGCGGCAGGACGCGACGCCGTGGCGGGGTGGGCGCTCCCCCGTTCCCTGTGCGACACGCCAACCGCCTGCAGGCGCAACGACTAGCCCGGCCCTCCGCCTCGGCATACCTCCTGCCTCCAAGGCAGAATATGTTTTTCCCAGCCGTCCCCGAGCCCGACGAGCGAACGCTGCCCGAAACGGCGGCGGATCCGCTCGTGCCCATCCTCCGAGTCGAGGAAGGGCTGGGCGATCCAGTGGCGCTGGCGACCTGGCATGAGGCGCTCTCCAGCG
>JBJMOX010000139.1:0-3150 GCA_045803515.1 Gemmatimonadales bacterium | reverse complement strand
GTCGTATCCCTCGGCGGAAAACCGATCGGCGGCGCGCCGTGCCTCCCGCGAATCGAAGAAGCCCTTATAGGGGATCCGGCCGACGATCGGATAGTGCCAGGTATAGGGACAGATGCAGTCCTTGGGAGCGGCCTGCATCACCAGGAGCAGGGTATCGCGCCCGACGTCGGCATAGGTGGTGTAGGTCTCCTTTGCGTTGAGTCCGAGGCGGGCCGCGTAGTCCCGGGTCTCCAGCACCAGGCCGAGCGCCCCGCGGAGCGCCGGGTCGGTCCGCGGGTCGGCCACCAGGGTGGTGATCGGCCGGCGGGCCTCCAGGATCCGGGTCTCCTCGACGCCGGCGCGGGTCAGGTAGCGGACGTCGTCGCTGGCCAGGTAGGCGGTGCCGTAGCCCGCGAACAGTGCCGCGACCACCACCAGGAAGATCACCGGCTTCACCGAATCCGGACGACCCCAATGCGAGGCGCCACCGCAGCGGGAACAGCCATCGTGGTGTCCGTCGCCGTCAGGACGAAGTCCACGCCGCCGGACGACGCGGGCTGGATGATCCGGACGTGGAGGCCGGACCCGGTTCGGAGAAAGCCGGAGTGCTGGTAGGCACCCGTTATGGTGCTGTCAGGGACCAGAGGGTAGGGCCGCGAGTTCGCCGCCGCGACCGCCCGGAAGTTCCAGCTCTTGTAGCGCAGCCGCGCGGTCGGGTCGGTAAACCCGGGGAGATGGTCGAGGTAGTTGGCCATCTGCCACTCGGTCACCAGCGTGGGGAAGTCGACCCCGGTCTGGCTGGCGACGTTCGCGGCGCCCAGCAGACTGGTGGTCTCCAGCTTGCGCGTGAAGTCGGTGCCCAGAATGGTGTCGGTCGCGAAGTGGTCTGCCAGCCAGCGGACGAACAGCCAGTTGGCTCCGCGCTCCGCCAGTTCCCCCTGCGAGGCTGACGGCTCGACCAGGAACGAGCTCTCCGGATCGGAGAGGTAGTCGAAGGCATTGGGGAGGTCTCCACCGCCGACGAACTCGTCCGCGCACGAGTTGAAGTCGGGGCAGTTCACGTCCGGCACCTGGCGGCCACCCAACTCTTCGGCGAAGTGCGACAGGCCTTCGTTGAGCCAGGTGACCTCCGCGTCGCCCTGCCGCGTCACCACGTGCTGGCCGAAGCTGATCATGTGCTGGAACTCGTGAATGAACACCGGGGCGAGGTTGTCGGTCGCGAACGACTTGCTGATGTCGCAGGCGTTGTTATTGGGGTCCGGAACCAGGCCGTAAAAGACCTCCCCGTCGTTGGAATTGGCCTGCGAAGGCAGCAGGTCGAGCCCGAAGAAATAGCCGAGGATGACGCTGTTGTCGGTGGAACAATTCGGGCTGAGCTGGTTGACCTTCGGCGTCAGCAGGACGACCACGACGCCGTTGTTGTCGATATCGGTCTCGCGGCCGAATGCGGTGGTGTCGATGGGGTACAGGTGGTCGTCGAAGAGTTGCCCTACCGTCTGGAGGTCGCTCAGGCTGTATCCACCGGAGGGGACCGTGTCATCCAGAAAGATGGCCACTCGTTGCCCGACGACCTTCGCGGTCGCGTGGCTATCGACGAACAGATCGCATGACGCAGTCTTGCAGACCTTGAACGTTCGCTGGTCGCCGACCACGGGGGGTGCAGCCGCCGCGGCGCTGATCCGGCCCCGGTCAAAGAGCGCGGCGCTCGGCGAGCGGGACAGCTCCCGCTCCCGCTCCCGGAGGCGGGCGTGGAACGCCGCGGCCGGATTGGAGGGCCGCGGAGCGCGGGAGAAGGCCCGAGTCATCGGCGCGACGGCCGCCACCGCCGGCGAGCTGCCATGGACGGCGAATCCCACCGAGTCCCCCTCGTCGGCCACCTGTGCCTGGGTCGACAAGGCGACATAGAGGTACTCAGCGCCAGCCGAGCTCGCCGCCGGGAGCCGTACGCAGGCGGTCTGGGCATCCTGGACGGTATGGGACCCCACCACCAGGCTCAGCGGATCGACCGCCGAGCAGTCCAGCCCTGGGGGATTCGGCTCGGAGCCGTTGCCACAGCCGGAGGCGAGCGCAGCACTGCACAACAGACCGAACAAGCTGGTGGACCGCTTCATCTGGGGGCTCCATGCCGGTGGGGTCGCCTGGAAGACCGCCAGCAAGATAAGGAATCACAAGAGCTTTTGACAATCGCCGGGGCTGCCGGTACTTTCTCTCCGGTGTCCGAGAACAACTGGCTGTCGGCGGTCAGATTCGGGGCCGATGGCCTGGTGCCCGTGGTGGCGCAGGACAGCCGCTCCGGCGACGTCCTGATGCTGGCGTTCGCCAACCGCGAGGCCCTGGAACGGTCGGCCAGCACCGGGCAGGCGCACTATTACAGCCGATCCCGCGCGGTGCTCTGGCGCAAAGGCGAGACATCGGGTCACGTACAGCAGATCCGGGAGATCCGGATCGACTGTGACGGCGACACGGTGCTCTACCGAGTGGAGCAGACCGGCGCCGCCTGCCACACCGGCACCCGCACCTGCTTCTCGACGGTTGTCGATGCGGCAGGAGTCGCCGGCGCTGGTGAGGACCCTGGCGGGCACCTGCTGACCCGCCTGGCGGCCACCATCGCCCTGCGGGCCGACCAGCGGCCTCAGGGGTCGTACACGGCAAAGCTCCTCGACCTTGGCGTGCCCAAGATCTCCCAGAAGCTGGGGGAGGAAGCGGTCGAGGTGGTCGTCGCGGCGAATTCGGAGGATGACGAGCGTCTCGCGTCCGAGGCGGCCGACCTCCTCTATCATCTTCTGGTGCTGCTACGAGCTCGCGGTGTCCCGCTGGACGCCGTCTGGAAGGAGCTGGAGCACCGCAGCCGGTAGGCATGGCCTTCGTTCATCTCCACACCCATAGCGAATACTCGTTGCTCGACGGGGCCAACCGGATCCCCGAGCTGGTCGCGCACGTCAAGAAGCTCGGCATGGACAGCCTGGCCGTCACCGACCACGGCAACATGCACGCGGCCTGGTCGTTCTACGAGCAGGCCAAGGCGCACAAGCTTCGCCCGATTCTCGGCTTCGAGGCCTATCTGGCCTACGGGCCGCGGCAGGCGCGCGAAAAGCCCAGCTGGGCTCCCGCCGCGTACAGCCATCTGGTCCTGCTGGCCAAGAACCGCGCCGGTTACCGCAACCTGGTGCG
>JBJMOX010000018.1:0-7719 GCA_045803515.1 Gemmatimonadales bacterium | reverse complement strand
GCCAGTTGTGCGGAGTACGTCCTTCACAAGCCTCACGTCCGAAAACCGCTAGCCTCCGCTCCCGGCAGATGACATAATCCACATATGGAAGCGCCTGATCGAGCAACATGCTATCGAGCCTTGCAGAGCCGCGATCCGCGCTTCGGGCGGATCGCTCACCGGCATGGTGGAGGGATCGAGCGTAAGCGGTGGCTTCTGGAGCACGAAACGCAGAGACAGGGTTGAGTTACCTATGAGCGATCCCGCGCTCGATGTCGGCGAGGTCACGCGCCTCCTCCAAGCCGCCCACCAGGGGGAGGCGGACGCCCTCGAGCGGCTCCTTCCCCTCGTCTACGACGACCTGCGCCGCCTCGCCCGGCGCCAGTTGGGCTACGAGTACGCCGAGCGGACGCTCAACCCCACCGCCCTGGTCCACGAGTCCTATCTCAAGCTCGGCCGCCCCGCGATGGCCGCGCGCGACCGGGCCCACTTCCTCGCGATCGCCGCGCGCGCGATGCGCCAGGTCTTGGTGGACCAGGCCCGGGACCGAAAGGCTGCCAAGCGCGGTGGCGGCGAGTGGGAGCGCACGACCCTCACCGACGGCGCCTGGGCCGGCGAGTTCGACCCGGACGGCGTGCTCGCTCTGGACGAGGCGCTCGAGAAACTCGAGCCGCGCCAGCGGCAGGTGGTGGAGTGTCGATTCTTCGGCGGGATGGAGGAGCAGGAGGTCGCGGTCGCGCTCGGCGTTTCCGAGCGGACGGTGCACCGCGACTGGATCAAGGCGCGGGCGTGGCTCTATCGTTACTTCTATCCGGACCAGGCAGGGCCGGCCTCACTCTGACACGCGGCGGCGCCGGAGCTCCGCCAGCGCCGCCGCGCTCTGGGCCGCGAAGACCGGCTGCACCTTCCGCTGCTGCGCGAAGCTCGCCGCCGCCCTCCGGAGCAGAGGCTCCGCGCGCGCGTATTCCCGGGTAGCGAGCAACGCCCGGCCCAGCGCGAGCCGGGCGTCATTGGTGCGGACGTGCTCGTCACCGACCGCCCGCTCGGAGAACGGCAGGACGGGCGCCAGCAGGTCCCGCGCCTCGCTCGCGCGTCCCTGGTCCAGCAGCGTCAGCGCGAGGCCGGTTTCCCCGTACACCCACCACGGCTGGTGGTCCGCGCGGGCGCTGTCCAGCTTGGCCACTGCGACACGCAGGATCGCTTCGGCCTCCGCTGCCTTCCCCCGGGCCTCGAGCGTGCGGGCGAGGTTCAGCCGCAAGGCGATCGTGTTGATGTGGTCGTCCCCCAGCGTGCGTTGCGCCTGGTCCACCGCCTCGCGGAGATAGGCCTCCCCGCCCCGATTGTCGCCCAGGAGCCGCCGGACATTGCCCAGATTGTTGAGATCCAGCGCGATCGTGCGGTGCGCCGCCCCGAACCGCTCGCGGTCGATCGCCAGCGCCTGGAGATAAATCTTCTCCGCCTCGGCAAACTCCCCCTTCAGCTTGAGCACCGTCGCCAGGTTCCCGAGCCCCGCCGCCACGTACGAGTGCGAGTTGCCGAACATCCGCCGGTCGAGCGCGAGCGCCTCGCGGACGAGCTTCTCGGCCTCATCGAGGCGGCCGGTGTTCATCAGCAGCCCGGCCAGGTTGTTCAGGTTGATGGTGACGCTGGGATTGGCGTTGCCGAGCACGAGCCGTTTGGTCGCCAGCGCCTCGCGGTAGAGTGATTCCGCGGGCGCCAACCGCCCTTGGTGCTCGAGTACCTGCGCGAGGTTCTGTTGCGTCTCGGCCGTATGCGCGTGGCGCTCGCCCAGGCTCCGGAGCTCGATCCCGAGCGCCTCGCGGTACGCCGCTTCGGCCTCGGGGTACGCAGTCTTCAGGAGCAGGAGCACCCCGAGGTCGTTCAGGCTCAGCGCCACCGCGACTGCCGTGTCGCCGAAGAGGCCACGGCGGATAGCGAGCGCCTCGCGAAAGAGCGGCTCGGCGTCGGCGTACCGGTTTCGCCGTTGGTACGAGGTGGCGAGCCGGTCGAGCGCCTCGGCGGTGGGGTCGCTCCGCTCGCCGAGCTGGGCCCGGCGCTCCTCGAGGGCAGCGCGAAGGTGCGGCTCCGCCTCCTGGTACCGGTCCAGATTCATCAGCGCCTCGCCCAGCTGCGCCCGGTCGTCGGCCACCTGCAGGCTGTGCGGGCCGTAGAGCGCCGTGTGCTGGTCGAGCGACTGCCGGAGCAGCGCGATCGCCTGGTCGTAGAGCCCGAGGCTGGTGTACGCGCGGCCGAAAATACCGCGGAGCTGCGCCTGGATCTCAGGCTGGCCGGCGAGGCTCGAGTCTACTCGCCGCGTGCCCTGCTGGAGCAGCGCGCGGGCCGTGACCTCACCGCTGTCCCGCCGCGTCGTGCCCATCGGGTCGGCCACCTCGAACACGCTCACCACCCAATCGCCTACCTCCTTGGCCTTCTGCGCCTCGATCTCCGCGCGGTGCCGGAGCCCGCGCTCGCGCGCGAGCCCTCCGGCCAGGAGAGCGACGAGCGCTGCCGCCGCCGCGAGTGCGCTGCGGTTCCGCCCGGTGAACTTCGCGAGCCGGTAGCCCGGCGAATCGGCCCGCGCCCGGATCGGACGCCCGTCGCGATAGCGCCGGAGGTCGGCCGCGAGCTCGGCGGGAGTCTGGTAGCGGCGCGCGGGATCCTTGCGCAACGCCGTGAGCACGATCAGGTCCAGATCCCCGCGGAGCTCGCGGCGGCGGCCCTCAGGCGCCTGCGAGGAGGGCTTCGGCGCCTCCTCCTCGCAGATGATCCGCACGAGCTCGGCGAAGGTCTTCCCCCGCACGTCGTAGGGATAGCGATTGGTGAAGAGGAGATGGAGCAGCACGCCGAGGGCGTAGACGTCAGTGGCCGTGCTGACCGCCTCGCCGCGCACCTGCTCGGGCGCGGCGAACTCCGGCGTCATCGCGGGGAGCTGGGTGTCAGTCCGCTCCGCGCCGGCGCCGCTCGAGAGCAGCTTCGCGATGCCGAAGTCGAGCAGCTTCGGGCGTCCGTCAGCTGTCACCAGGATATTCGACGGCTTGAGATCGCGGTGGATGACGAGGTGCTGATGGGCGTAGCTCACGGCATCGCAGACCTGCACCACGAGCTCGAGGCGCTGGGCGACCGAGAGCTCGTGCTCGTCGCAGTACTGGGTGAGTGGCACGCCTTCAACCATCTCCATGGCGAAATACGGCAACCCGTCGGGGGTCACGCCGCCCTCGATGAGCCGCGCGATGCCCGGATGCTCCAGCAGCGCCAGGATCCGGCGCTCCTCGAGGAAGCGACGCAGCATCCCCGGCGCGCCCCGCTGGATGAGCTTGACCGCCGCCCGCTGCTCGAACTGGCCGTCGGCCCGCTCGCCCAGATAGACGGCCCCCATGCCGCCCCGGCCCAGCAGCCGGACGATGCGCCACGGGCCCACGCGCTCGGGGACGCGGGGCTCGGGCAACACCGCGTCGATCAGCGCTCCCGCCATCGGCAGCGGTGACTCGAGAAAGCCCTCGCGGCGGTGCGCGTGCAGCAGGCGCAGCAGCTCCGCGTGAACCTCGGGGTCGTCGCCGGCGGCGCGCTCGGCGAACGCCATCTGCTCCTCGGGGGGAACGTCGAGGAGGGCGTCGAAGATGAGATCGACCCGGCGGTGGCGATCGGTCGGCAAGGCGGACATGGGTATGGTCCAAGATGGGTGCCGGCAACGCGTTGCGCAACGATGGCAGCCCGCCGCGGCATCTTCCGCAGAGTCCTGGTGAGCGACCCTTTGCCCTCGACCAGGAGTGACCCTATGCCGCGCCTCCGCCCCGACCCGACCTTCTACGCTTCCCCGAGCCTCGCCGCCGAGGCTCCGCCCGAACAGCTCGCCTACGTGGCCCTCCTCGCCACCCGTGACGGCCAGCGCGACGCACTCGGCGTGGTGGACACGAACCCCGAGAGTTCCGCCTTCGGCCGACTCGTGGGCCAGGCCGGCTTCCCGGACGGCGGCAACGAGCTCCATCACTTCGGCTGGAACGCCTGCAGCTCGCACCTCTGCCCCTACGCTCCGAACGCCCACGTCGAGCGGCGGTATCTCATCATGCCGGGGACCCACAGCTCCCGCATCCACATCTTCGATACCAAAGCTGATCCGCGCGACCCGCGACTCGTCAAGGTGATCGAGGGCGCGGAGGTCATGGCAAAGACCGGCTATGCCGCCCCGCACACCGTGCATTGCGGTCCGGACGGGATCTACCTGAACGCCCTGGGCGCGCCGACCGGCGACGGTCCCGGCGGGATCTTTACCCTCGACCACGAGACCTTCGATGTGAAGGGACGCTGGGAGCACGACCGTGGCCCGCAGTATCTCGCCTACGACTTCTTCTGGCACTTGGGTCAGGACACCATGATCACCAGCGAATGGGGGACGCCGAACATGGTGAAGGATGGCGTGAACCCCGAGCTGCTGCTCGCCGGCAAGTACGGGCACAAGCTCCACGTCTGGGACCTGCGCCGGCGGACCCACCTCGAGGAGCTCGATCTCGGCGCCCAGCACCAGATGGCGCTCGAGCTCCGGCCGGCTCACAACCCGAGCCGCGCTCACGGCTTCGTCGGCGTGGTGATCTCGCTCGAGGACCTCTCGAGCTCGGTCTTCGTGTGGTACCTCGACCGGAGCGCGCGGAAGGGAAAGGGCGAGTGGCGCACGCGGAAAGTGATCACCATCCCGGCCGTCCCCGCCGACGAGGCCGACCTGCCGCCACTGCTCAAGGGCTTCAAGGCGGTTCCGCCGCTGGTGACGGACATCAACCTCTCGGTCGACGACCGTTTCCTCTACGTGTCGTGCTGGGGAACCGGCGAGCTCCGGCAATATGACGTGAGCGATCCGTTCGCCCCGGTCTTCACCGGCAGCGTGAAGCTCGGCGGCATCGTGGCGCGGAGCGCGCACCCAACGCGCCCCGGCCGGCCACTCAACGGCGGCCCGCAGATGGTCGAGGTGAGCCGCGACGGCCGGCGGGTCTACCTCACGAACTCCCTGTACACGCCGTGGGACGCGCAGTTCTACCCCGACGGCGTGCGCGGCTGGATGGCCAAGCTCGATGTGGCGGCGGGCGGCGGCCTCACCGCCGATCCGCGGTTCTTCGTGGAGTTCGAGGATGGCCTCCGACCGCACCAGGTGCGGCTCGAGGGCGGCGACGCCTCGTCCGACTCCTTCTGCTACGCCTGACCGGAGGCGGCAATGGCATGGACTGGATGGCTCGCTGTCGCGGGCCTGGGCGCGGTGCACGGGGTAAACCCCGGCATGGGCTGGCTGTTCGCCGTCGCCCTCGGGTTGCAGGAAGGGCGGGCGCGCGCCGTGTGGCGCGCGCTCTCGCCCCTGGCGGTGGGCCACGCGCTCGCCATCGGAGCGGCCGTCCTCGTGGCGCTCGCCCTCGGCCGGGTCGTCCCGGCGGAGGCGCTCCGATGGATCGTGGCTGGCGCGCTCGTCACCCTCGGAGGCGCGCGGCTCCTGCGGCACCGGCACCCCCGCTACGGCGGCATGCAGGTGAGCCTCCGGGAGCTGACGGCGTGGTCGTTCCTGATGGCGAGCGCGCACGGTGCCGGGCTGATGCTGCTGCCGCTCCTCGTCGGGGCCACCGGCGGTGCGGCGCGCCCGCACTCGACGCATCTGATGGCCGCGTCGCTCGTCCCCGGGCTGCCCGTGCCCGGGCCCGTCGCCCTCGGGCTCCAGGTCACCGCGCTGCACACGGCCGGGTATCTCCTCGTGACCGGGCTCATCGCGCTGCTCGTCTATTGGAAGCTCGGGCTCCGCATGCTCCGGACGATGTGGATCAACCTGGATCTCATTTGGGGTGGAGCGCTCGTGGTGACAGGTGCGGTGGCCGTGCTCGCGTAGTCACGGCGTGGTCGAGCTCGTCGTCGCGCAGGGCGCGGATGACCCGGGCAGCCAGCTCGCGGACCCTCCACTCGGCGTCCGTGAGCGTGGTGGCCAGTTCGGCCAACCATGGGCCTGCCTCACGTGCCATCTTGCCGCCCCACGGGGTCCCTCGCCGTACCCTCCTCATTCGCCACCCGCTCCACCGGAAACTCCCCCGTGACATCCGCGGCCGACACCGCTCGCACCGCGATCGTCGCCGCGGATTCGGGTCGCATCGATTCCGCCAGCGCCCAGGCGAGCGGCAGTGTCGCAAGCACCAGCAGTCCAGCGATCCAGAACGGCACCCCCACCCCGAAACGGTCCATCAGGAGGCCCGCGGCGACCGGGAACAGCACCCGCGACACCCCGCCGAAGGTGTGCTGGACCCCCATGTAGAGCCCGCGCTCGTTGCCGGGTACCACCCGGGACAGGAGCCCGGTGACGCAGGGGAACAGAAAGGCGGTACCGAGCGGCATCAGAGTGAAGCCCAGGAAGAAGAGGCCGCCGTGCGTGGCCAGGCCGGTGCAGGCGAGGCCCGCCGCCAGCAGGACGAGGCCCAGTCGGGAGAGTCGCGCCTCCCCGAAGCGATCGACCACCCGCCCCAGCAGCAGTGAGCGCACCACTACGCCCATGCCGCCCAGGTACATGACGAAGTATCCGATGTTCTGCTCGGTGACACCCAGCCGCTTCATGAGCAGGAGCGGCACGACCTGAATGGTGCCGTAGAAGGCCCCGATGCTGACGGTATAGATCCAGATGAGGCGCGAGGCCGGCTCGTGCCAATGAGAGAGGACCCGGCCGATCGCCTGGCGCGGGCGGGTCGTGGAAGGAAGGGCGTGGGAGCCCGATGTCGGCACCTCGCGCGACTCGACCAGGAAGCGCGCGGCGAACCCTGCGACCAGGACGGCCAGCGCTGCCGCGGCGAGCCCCGGCGCCCGCGCTCCTCCCACGCTGATCATCAGCGATCCGAACGCCGGACCGGCCACGGCGCCCAGGCTGGTCACGGCCGAGAGCCAGCCCAGACTCTTGGTGCGCTCCTCGGGAGGCGAGGCATCGGCCACGTACGCCTGCACCACCCCGATGGTGCCGCCGCCCAGCCCTTGCACCAGACGGGAGAGGAGCAGCACCAGCACCGACCCGGCGAAGGCAAAGATGACATAGGCACCACCGGTGAGGAGCAGTCCGGCGAGAATGGCGGGCCGGCGGCCGTAGCGGTCGGAGAAGCGTCCCCACAGCGGAGCCACAGCCAGCTGGGCCACCGAGAAGGCGGAGACCAGCAGCCCCACCACGGTTGCGCTGGCACCCAGATCGGTGGCGTAGAACGGCAGCAGGGGGATGATCATGGTGAGTCCCACCATGTCCACGAACGCCGTCACGAACAGCACCAGCAGTCGCGCCATGGCTCGAGGCTCCCGAGGCGGGTTCTCGTTCCTTACGGCCGAACGGCCCGACGGTGGTCCGCGGGCCCGGTGCCTGTCCAGGCCTTGAAGGCACGACTGAAGGCGCTGAGCTCCGAGTAGCCCAACAGCAAGGCGATCTCGGTCATGCTCCGGTCGGTCTGCTCGACGTAGCGGATGGCCAGTCTTCGGCGCACGGCCGAGACGAGCTCGTCAAAGGGCGCTTGGAACGCCTTGAGCCGGCGGCGGAGCCGATACACGGTCACGCCCATCCGTCCCGCCACGGCACCGATGCCGACATCACCCGCCCTGCACTGGCTCTCGATGACGTAACTGAGCACCCCAAGCTCCGCCTCGCGCGCACGGCGATCGGGGCCGGCCGCCGCTCCGGAATCGGCGGCAAGCTGGCGCTGAAGGAACCGCGCGGCCCGGTCGAAGGCATCGGAGTCGGGCCGCGCCATTGGG
>JBJMOX010000138.1:0-15767 GCA_045803515.1 Gemmatimonadales bacterium | reverse complement strand
TTCAGGCACCGGAGATGTCGGCCGTGCTGCCGTCGGCCGAGTGAGCTCGGGGAGGCCCGGCTGAGCGGCCGGCGCGGCGCAGTTCCCGCGGGATTTACGCCGCTGTATCTGATGGCCCCGGCGGGTATCCGATCGGTGTGCGCATCCGGTACAGCGTCAGGTACGAGGACGGGCTCGACGATCCCCACTTCGCGCTGCTCGTGACGGTGCACCTGAATGAGCCCGTGGGCAACCTGCTGGCATCGAACAAGGCGGTGTCGCCGGCGGTCAGCGGCGGATACGGGGAGTCGCACGATGCCCGCCTGCGCTGGTCGAGCCTCCAGGATCGAATGGCCGCGCTCCAGACCCCCCACAACATTATCAGGTGGTGATCCGGCCCCCTCAGTATCAGAGCGAAACAACGAACAACATACGCGCTCCAGACCTTTTACGACGGGGCGCTCAGGGAGGGGGCCGGGAGTGCGAGCAGGGCCATTGAGCCTGCCCCAGGGCGGGCGCCCGGGGCCCTGCACCCCGCCCGCTCGTGACCGCGATCACACCCGACACACGGTCCCCCCCATAGGATTGAGCCACCCACAGGAGGGCCTATGCGTACTGATCTGGCGCGGAACGCGCGCTACACCATGATGGCGGCGGCCTGGCTCGGCACCCTGGCGGTGGGAGCCTGCAAGGGCAGGACGAACACCGCCGACACCGGCCGGGTCGAGACGCCCGCCACCACCGACACATCCAGCATGGCGGCGCCGGCCGACACCGGGAAGACCGCCGCTGCGACCAACGCCCCGTACACCGACGCCAACATCGTGGCGCTGCTCGACGAGGCCAACAAGGCCGACAGCTCGGCCGGAAAGTTTGCCCTGGGGAAGGCGCACGACCCGGAGGTGAAGGCGTTCGCGAGGATGATGATGGGTGAGCACCACGCTCTACGGGTGCAGGGGCAGGCGCTCGCCAAGAAGCTCAAGGTCACCCCCGAGGCACCCACCAACGATCCGGTGCAGACCGCCGGCTCCAGCGAGATGAGCGCCCTGCAGTCGGCCGGCACCGGCGCGGCGTTCGACAAGGCATACATCGACCAGGAAGTCACCATCCACAAGGCCGTGCTCGACCTGGCCGACAAGGCCCACGGCGACACCCAGACGGCCGAGCTCAAGACCCTGATCGAGAAGGCGAAGCCCACCATCCAGAAGCATCTGGACAAGGCCGAAGCGCTGCAGAAGAAGCTGAGCAAGACGACGACGTGAGGTGAAAGCAGGGTGAAGCCGATAGACATCGGCATCGCGGCCCCCGGAATCGAGTTCCGGGGGCCGCGATTGTTTGTGGCCGCAGGATCTAGGGCGTACTTCCGGTGGGTGCCGCCGCGGGCACCGTGCCACCGAATTGGGCTGCCCGCCTCCCCGGTGCCGTCATCCAGTAGAGGACGCTCGCGACGAGGAGCACCCCGCCCACGGCGAGGAGCTCACGCAGCGTGCTGTAGCAGAGCACTCCGATGAGTCCCAGCAGCGCCAGGAGCGGGATCAGCCCGCTTCGGCCGGGCTGCACGGTGTCACCCACCGCGCGGGCGCGGCGCTCCAGCTCCCAGGCCGCCGCGCAGCAGGCAGCGTAGAGCAACATGATCGATACGCTGGCGAGAAAGACCAGGGAGGCGAACGTCCCGGTCAGGGCCAGCAGCGCCCCGATCAGCCCGTACGTCACAATGGCGTAGTGCGGTACCCGGGTTCGTGGATGCACCGCGCCGAGCCGTCTGGGAAGGACACCCATACGCCCGAAAGCGAAAAACATGCGTGAGGAGCCGAGCACGTCGCCGGCGAGCCATCCGAGCATCGAGAGGGCCCCGACTCCGAGCATGAAGTAACGGCCGGCCGGAGAGACCCGGGCCAGCACGTCCGCCAGCGGTGCCTGGGATGTCGCGAGGGCGGGGCCGAGCACTCCCTGGGTCACGACCTGAATCGCCACGTAGAGGAGCACCACGAGCGAGAAGGCCGCGAAGAGCGCGCGGGGGATCGTCCGGGCGGGATCTCGCACCTCCCCGCTCGCGCCGAGGGCGATCTCCATACCGGACAGAGTGAAGACGGCGAGGATCGCGCCGCGTGCCAGGCTCGAGACGGCGGGCGCGTGCTGCAGGGCGAGATGCTCGGGCCGGACCAGTGTCGCTCCCAGCGCCACGAAGAGGAGCAGGGCGAAGAACTTGAGGACGGCCGCTCCGGCCGCGACCCGGGTGCCAGACTGGACACCACGCAGGTTGACCATGACGAGACCGCCGAAGAGGAGCAGAATGGCGCCTGCCCTGAAGAGGGGCTGGGCGAAGGAGGGGCTCACGGTCGCCAACGAATCGACCAGCGCAGCGGCCACCCCTCCCGCAGCGAGCACACAGGCGAGCGCGAGCAGCACCCCCGTCAGGTATCCGGCCAAGGGCCCGAAGGCGACCTCGGCGAAGGCATAAGTGCCGCCGCTCCGGGCCACCCGGCTTCCGGCCTGGGCCATCGCGGCCGTGACCAGCCCCATGACCACCGCGGCGAGCAGCAGCGCGAACGCCCCCGCGCTGCCGACCGTGAGCGCGAGCGCGGCGGGGATGGCGAAGATGCCGCCGCCGATCACCGTGTTGACGAGGCTGGCGGCGAGGCCGGCTGGCCCGATCACGCGGAGCAGGCCTTCGTCGCGGGCGTCATCCATGGTGCGAGCTCCTCGCCCGGTCACCGGATCAGCCCGTGCTGCGCCGCATAGCGCACCAGGTCGGCGTTGGTCGAGGCGTCCATCTTCTCCAGCACCCGGGTGCGGTAGGTGCTCACGGTCTTGGGGCTGAGCTGCAGCCGGGCGGCGATATCCTTGACTGTCAATCCCGAGCCCAGCAGGCAGAGGACCTCGTATTCCCGGTCGCTGAGGATCTCGTGGGGGACCTGTCTGGCCCCGCCCGCCAGGTCGGCAGCCAGCCGCTCGGCCAGCCATGGACTCACATACCTGCCTCCCCGGTGGACCTTCCGGATGGCCTCGGTGAGCTGCTCGGGTGAGTGGTCCTTCGTGAGGTAGCCGGCCGCGCCCGCGCGGAGCGCACGCATGGCGTACTGGTCTTCCGGATGAACGCTCAACACCAGCACGGCCACGGTGGGATGCTCGGCCCGGAGCCGCTGGAGGACCTCGAGAAATCCGGGGCCTGGCATGGCGACGTCCAGCAGCACCACGTCGGCCGGCACCTGCGGCAGACTGGCGAGGACCTCATGGCCGGAGGTCGCTTCGCCCACGACCTGCAGACCGGGAGAATCCTCGACGATCCGGCGGAGTCCCTCGCGCACGACCGGGTGGTCGTCGGCGATCAGCAGCCTGATCATGCGGGTGGGATCAGTTCAAGCGGCTCGCTCATCCAAGCGTCTCACCGTCGGGGTTGTTCAGGGGACATTCAGTGATGGGCAACGGTACGCCCTGGTAGAGGTGCGGTCAACAGTCGCCCCAATGGGACCTCGGAATCAGCCTGTCGGCGGAGCGCCGAAGGTGAGGTCCAGGTGAACCAGGATCTCCTCGTGCATCTTCAACATGCCCAACATCTTGGTCAGCCCACCGATGTTGTAGGTCTTGAGATTCAGGGGGGTGTCTCCCCGCACCCGGATGCCGTCGCTGAGGAAGAGCACCGTCGCGGGGATGGCGGCGTGCTCCCTGACCCCGTGGATCAGGAAGTATCCGTGGAGCGTGACGGTGGTCGTATCTCCCCGCGTCTCGCCGGGGAGGACGGCGACCAGCTCGTACCGCACGGTCGGATACTTCTCCGACTCCATGGACTTGTTGAGATCTCGGTCACGCTTGTTGTTCCCCGTGATCAAGGTCTGAACCGGTGCCTCCACCCAGCCCCGTACCGCCGCCAGCTCCGCACCGCCGGTCATCTCCCCGGTGACGGTGCTCGTCGTGCCGGTGAAGTCGCCGGTCGTCGCGTGGCCGTCGAAGCTGAGGGTGCCCTCCCGAATGGGACCGCTCGTGATCGATCGCTGTGCCTCGGCGTCGCCTGCCAGGACCAAGGAACTGGCCGCGAGCAGCAGGATGGCCCTGCGCAGGAACTCCATGATGAAGCGCCTCCCTGAGGTTCGAATGAGACAGACAGAAGTGGCTATGGCCCGATGGTGGCCCGCATGACCAGCCGTACGGTTACGGCGTCGGCGGGAACAGCGTACACCTCGCCGATCATCTGGAGCCTCGGCGTCGCTGCCCATGTCGCGCCGCCGAAGGCCGCCAGGCGCTCGAGGTCCACCTCGACGCGACGGTCATCCAGCTTGCCGAACTGATTGACGAAGTGCACCTGAAAGCGCGGCCGGAGCCGGTTGTAGCCGCCTCCCGCGTAGGGACGGAGGCGACCATGCGCCACCGGGAATCCGACGGTGAGGTCGGCCCCGAGGATATTTGGACGGAACCGGTCGTCCGAGCGCTCGCCGCCGAAGCACTCGCTCGAGGCATCGGCGAGTGCGTCGTCATCGCAGGTGATCGGGGCGCGGATCGACCCAAACGTCGCGTGGGCGCGGAGCGCCAAGACCATCCCGTCGAGCCGCCCGAAGCTCTTGCCGACCGAGAGGCCGAACAGATTCCCTCGGACCCCGTTGACCCGGACCGGCGGAATCCAGCTCACCTGGAGCGCGAGTCCACCGGGCAGCGGAAGTGCCAGGCGGGGACGGGGGAGCACCGGCAGCAGGTCGGTGTTCTCCGGGCCCTTGCCGGGGCGGCAGATGGTCGGGGTTGCCGTCGCCCGGTCCACGCCGGGCAGCGACGCCGCCTCGACCCCGATCCGGAGGCCCGGCAGCAGCTCCGGGGCTCCGGCCGGACTGAACGCCAGCGGCACCGAAAAGATCGCCAGCGTCCTGGCCTCGTTCGAGCTCGGCCCAGGAAAGCAATCACCCTGGGCCGCAGCCGCGGCGGGGAGCCCGAGCATGGCAGCGAGCACCACGGCCGCGCGCCGCATCACTGAACCACGATGGTGCCGCTCATCCCCGACACGGTGCCGTCGCTCGCCGCGCTGCCGTGCACGCTGCAGAAGTATTTGTACGTCCCCGGGGTGCCAAACGTCTGGGAGTAGCTGTGGGGCGCGGACACTGGGGCGCCGCTGCCCGGGAAGCCGACGCTCCCGGCGGAGCTCACGTCATGGAATCCGCCGACCCACGTCCAGGTCACCTTGGTGCCCACCGGAATCGTCACGTTGGCGGGCTCGAACCGATTCCCGCCACTGGTGAGCAGCTGAATCGTCACCTCATTCGCGGGGGGCGGAGGAGGTGGCGGTGGAGCGGGCGTGTCGCCCGTGGCGGTGGCACTGAACGCCACCGGCGAGCCGTCCGCGCCCCCGCCAACCACTGCTCGCGCCGCCTGAATCCCGACCTCGCTCCCGAGATGCCAGATGCTGCTCGAGATCCCGCTCGCGTCGGCGGTATCGACCTGCGGGGTCATGGACGCCCCGATGCCGTTTGCGCTCCAGGTGACGACAGCACCCTGCGCCGGGGCCCCGTCCCGCGTCACCACGATCTGCAACGGGCTGGCCAGGTCGTGCCCTGCCGCGCCGGTCTGTCCGTCCCCGCTGGAACCAGACTTTGCCGCTGCCAGAGCGGCCGGCGTGGGTCCGCTCCCTTTCTCCCCGTCTCCGCTGCAGCCGACCAGCCAGGCCGCCACCAGCACCGCGGCCGGCAGGAAGCGAAGAGGCCTCGAGTTGCTTGCCATCATGACCCTACCCTCGTTCGATTGTGATGAGTTCCCGGCCCGCGTCCGGCTCACGCCGCCCTCCTCCCCGATTGCCACGTGAACAGTGCGACGGAACCGGAGGGAGCGACATCAGCAGGTGGCCGAACCGTGCGAAGGCGCTCGAGGGAGCGGGGTGTAGGTCGCGGGATGACAAACGGGTCGAGATGGTCTGGGGTGGCCGCAATCGAGCACGACGCTCCGGGAGCGGGTCTGAAAGCCGCTCCCGGAGGGTCGACACTCGTGACGAGGGATCTCTGCTAGTTGAAGTTCGTGATCGCCGTGCCGCAGCCGACGCCCTGCACCCAGAGGTTCTGCAGGCCGTCGAGGTCCGGCGCGAGGTCAGTCCGAGACACGATCATCGACGCCGTGAAGGACTCGTCGACGCCGTCACCCGCCCGGTAGAAGTCGGCGAGGAGCACGACCGTTTCGGCATCGGTGGTCGCCGTCCTCGGGGTATCATCGGCGCTGCACTTGAACCCGGTAGAGGCGAGGAGCTGGACGGTATCCCAGCGAACGCCTTCGCCCCTGCCGCATCCCGTGAGCGGGTCCTGGCCCACCGCCTCGATGCAACGGAAGCCGCCGCCTGAATGGACCGACGTCTCCTCCGGGACGGTGTTGGATGCCGTACTCGCGTCGTAGGAGCCGCCTCCGGTCAGGGAGACGGCGCCGGCAGGAAAGCCCCTGACGGTGCCGTTGAAGCCGAACCCGCTCCGTCCGTGGACGGAGAACGCGGGCTCGATCGATTGGGTGGGTGCACTCCCGTTGGTGCAGGCGAGCAACGCCGACAGGGCGACATGCCCATGAGCGAATCCAAGATGCTGAGCACCTCTAGGACACGGTCCTACAGAGGCAGGGCAAGGTCGGTCTGTCGCCGTGCCGTGTGATAGGACGAGCTCGGCGAGGGGGCCGCGCGGCGTACAGCCAAGGGCCGGTGAGCGTAGCGCGCCCGGGCCGACTCCCACGACTCCCGCAGCTGCTCCATGAAGCGGCGCCCCTCGGGATGCTTCCGGAATGATTCCAGCAATGGATCCCGCTGATACCAGGGATAGCACGGGAAACCGGTCTCCACCGCCCGAGCGAGCCAGGGGCGGGCTTCGCTCATTCTTCCCAGTTGAGCGTACGCGGCACCGAGGCTGTACGCCACGTGGTGGTCCACGTAGCCACTCCGAATGACCTGCTGGGCCAGCGCCTCCGCCCTCGCCCGGTCGCCGCGCGCGGCGGAGAAGCTGGCGAGCGCGGCGCGGGCGCGCGCGCCCGCCGGTGCCGAGGGTGAGTCCTTGAGCGAGTCGAGCAGCGCGAACGCCCGCGCGGTGTCCCCGCCGTAATAGTACGCCTGCGAGAGATACGAATCGACATAGGCCCGGCTCCCGATTCGCCGGACTTCTTCCAGCGGACCGATCGCCTCGCGGTAGTGCCCGGAGAGAAAGTCCACCACCGCTTTGGTGCGGAGCTGCTCGGGACGGTTGAGCGGATCGACCTCGAGCGCTCGTCGGACCTCATCCGCAGCCTCATCGAGCAGACCGAGATGATAGAATGCGGCGGCCCGGAAGTAGTGCGCCAGGTCGAGGTTGGAATTGAGCTCGAGGGCGCGGCTGCTCTCCTCCAACGTGCGTCCCCAGTCGAACTCGGACTTGCGGGCAACGGCCGCCCGGGCCAGGTGCGCCTCTGCCAGGGACGAGTCCAGGGCAATCGCCCGCGCCGCTTCCGACTCCGCCCGCTGGCCCCAGAGCTTCACGTCCTTTCCGCTGGCGAAGCGGAGATGCATGTCGGCGCTCGCCATGGCGAGACCGGCGAGGGCCAGCGCGTAGGTGGAATCGAGCGCCAGGGCTCGCTCGAAGGCCGCGATGGCGGTCGTGGTTCCCTCCTCCGAGACCCGGGCAAGCTGCGCGCGCCCCTTGAGATATGCCTCGTACGCCGCCGCGTTCCCGGTATAGCGCCGGTAGAACCGCGTGTGCTCCGCGGCGCTCATTCGGATGGCAAGCGCGCTGCTCACCCGCTCGGCGATCGAGTCCTGCAGGACGAGCAGGTCCTGCCGCGCGAGGTCGTAGTGCGCGCCCCAGAGCGCCGAGCCATCTGTCGAGCGGAGCAGCTGCACGGTCACCCGCAGCCGATCCCCGGTGGATTGGACGGTGCCGGCCAGCAGATACTCCACGGCCAGCGCCCGGGCAGCCTCACGCGGATCGGTGTCCTGGCCGGCAAAGCGGAGAACGGCGGTGGTCGGTCGGACGCGGATCTGACTCACCGCGGCGAGCCGGGTGATGATCGCGTCAGGGAGGCCGATGCCGAGCACTCCCGAGTCACCGGGTGCGCCGACGGCATGAAAGGGGAGCACCGCCAGCGCGATGGGGCCGCTCGGAGGCCGGGTGGCCGCGGGCCGCCGCTCCACCAAATAGGCTCCCACTCCCGCGAGGAGTACCCCGGCGGCGGCTGCCGCGACCCAACGCCTCGCCGGACGGCGCTCCGCGACGGCGACCGCCGCGGTCAGACCGTTCCTGAGCGCGGCGGCGAACTCGGCGCCCGTGGCGAACCGATCCGCCGGCGCCTTGGCCAGCGCGCGGATGAGCGCGAGGTCGAGAGCGGGCGGCACGGTCTCCCGGACCCGCCGAACCGAGGGGACCGGATCGGCGATGCGCTTGGCGATGACGGCCTGTGCGGTCGGGCCGGTGTGGGGCGGCTCACCCGCGAGCATCTCGTAGAGGACACAGGCAAGGGCGTAGAGATCGGTGCGCCCGTCGACAACGCGCTCGCCGCTGGCCTGCTCTGGGCTCATGTAGGCCGGTGTCCCCACCACGATGCCGGTCTCGGTGAGCCGCTCGTTCTCGCCCAGGGATCGCGCGATTCCGAAGTCCGCCACCAGGGCATGGCCGCCGGTCAGCAGGATGTTCTCCGGCTTGATGTCGCGGTGGACCACACCGTGACGATGCGCCCAGTCGAGCGCATCGGCCACCTCGCAGGCGAGCTGCACCGCGACCCCGAGTGGAAGCTGTCCCTCACGGTCGAGCCGCGCACGCAGCGACTCGCCCTCGACCCAGGGCATGGTGAACCAGAGCCGTCCGGCGGCGGCGCCAGAGTCGAGCACGGTCAGGATATGGGGGTGCTGCAGACCTCCGGCGAGCCGGATCTCGCGCTCGAAGCGCTCGGGGCCGAGGGCGGCGGCGAGGTCGGAACGGAGCACCTTGAGGGCAACCAGGCGGTCGTGGCGAAGATCCCGGGCGAGGTACACCGTCGCCATGCCACCGTGTCCGAGCTCGCGCTCGAGGGTGTAGCGGTCGCGCAGAGCATCGGCGAAACTGGGATCGACAGCAGCCACAGGCCTGCCGGATGGGGGAGCGCTACCAATGTGGGTGTGGGTACAGGGGATTACCAGTCTTCGGCTCTCGCTTGTACGCGGGCCACCGAGCCGGCACATTTCACTGAGGTTCGCCACGTGGCCGAAGCAGCGCACGAGACGGGGCGCCGCCGCGCAGGATTCGGCCGCGGCCCCGCCGGTCAATCGCGAGGGGTTCGTCACCGCGGAGGACGGCGCGCGGCTGCATTACCATGTGCTCGGGGCCGGGCGGCCCACGGTCATCGTCCCCGCGGGGCTCTTCCTGGAACGCGATCTCGCCCGCCTCGCACATGGCCGCACCATGGTGTTCTACGACATGCGCGGCCGGGGCCGGTCGGCGCCGATCCGCGACTCCGCACGGGTGTCGATCGATCTCGACGTGTCGGACCTGGAGGCCGTGCGCCGGCACGTCGGTGCCGAGCGCTTCGTGCCACTCGGCTGGTCGTACCTCGGGATGATGGTGATGCGCTACGCCGCGGCGCATCCGGAGCGGGTCGAGCGAATCGTACAGATCGGGCCGGTCAGCCGCACGTTCGGCGCCCGCTATCCAGACTCGCTGGTGGCGCACGATGCCCGGCCGGTGACCGACTCCGCCGCCTACGCCAGGCTCCTGCACCTCCGTGCTGAGGGGCTCGCGGCCCGCGACCCGCGTGCGGATTGCGAGCGGGAGTACCACGTGCTGCGCGGCCGTCTGGTCGGCGATCAGCGGCTCGCCTCGCGGGTCCCCGATCTGTGCGATCTACCCAACGAGTGGCCGGTGCATCTCGATCCGCATCAGCGCTGGATCTTCACCTCGTTCGCCCGCGCCGAGGCGCCGAGCTGGGAGCGTTTCGCGACGCTCAGGGTACCCGTGCTCACGATCCACGGCACCCAGGATCGCAACGCCCCGTACGGCGGAGGACGCGAATGGGCGGCGCACCTGCCGAGCGGCCGGCTGCTCACGGTGCGCGGAGCGGCGCACATGCCCTGGCTCGACGCGCCGGGTGTGGTCTATCCGGCCCTCGACCGGTTCCTGAGCGGCCGGTGGCCGCCCGGGGCCGCGCATCCCGAGCCCCCGTGAGTTTCACCCCAACGGCCGCTCCGCCTTGACCCGCGCCAGCGCCTCGTGGTCGGTCAGGTCCAGCTCCAACGGCGTGAGCGATACCCATCCATCCCTCACCGCCCAGCGGTCGGTTCCCTCGTCGCTCTCCTCGATCGGCCGGACCGTGAGCCAGAAGTGCTTCCGGCCCATGGGGTCCTCCCCGGGTACCACGTCGCCGTCGTACTGCCGCACCGATTGGCGGGTCCACATGAGGCCTCTGGGCTGGCGGGGGAAGTTGACGTTCACCAGCTTGAGCCACGGCGCCTGGAGCAGGAGGCACTCGAGCACCCGGTGTACGTACGGCGCCAGCAGGTCGAACGCCGGCTCGGTCCGGCCGGCCGGGGTGCTCAGCGCCACCCCGCGGAGCCCCAGCAGTGCCGCCTGCTTGGCCGCGGCGAGCGTTCCCGAGTGCCAGACCGAATTTCCCAGGTTGGGGCCCAGGTTGATGCCCGAGAGCACCACGTCCACCTTCTCCCAGTTGTAGGCCCCGAGCGCGACGCAATCCGCCGGCGTGCCGTTGACCCGGTGCGCCTGGAAGTCGCCCAGCGTAGTCTTCTTGAAGGACAGCGGACGGCTCGCGGTGATGGCATGGCCCATGGACGATTGCTCCACGTCCGGCGCCACGACCCGTACGTCGCCGAACTGGGCCGCGGCCTTGGCCAGCGCCAGCAGCCCCGGGCTGTAGATTCCGTCATCATTGGTCACCAGAATCCGCATTCAGGCAATCTATCCTCCCACCGTCCCTCTTTCTCAGCGATGCGCATCACTCTGTTGCACAACCCGTCGGCGGGCGAGGGAGAGCCGTCCCGCAAGACCCTGCTCCGCGCGTTGGAGGAGGCGGGCCACGAGGCCCTCTACCAATCCACCAAGGAGAAGGGTTTTCGTAAGGCGCTCGATCAGCCAGGCGACGTGGTGCTGGTGGCTGGTGGGGACGGGACCGTGCGGAAGGCCGCCATCCACCTACTCGGCCGGAAGGTGCCGCTGGCGCTGCTTCCGCTGGGCACCGCCAACAACATCGCGAGGGCGCTCGGCGTGGACGGCCCGCCGGAAGTGGTGATCGCGGGTCTCGCCGACGCCCGGGTGCGACGGGTGGATGCCGGCTTGGCGCGGGGCGCGTGGGGGGAAGCCCACTTCCTGGAGGCGGTGGGGGTCGGCCTCTTCACTGTCACGATGTGCCTGGTGGAGTCGCGCGCCGATCACCGGGCAGGACGCGCCGAGCACGAGGATCGCGGCCTCACCCGCGACCTCCGCTACATGACCCGGGTCCTCCGTGACCTGCGTCCCCAGTCCTGGCAGATCGAGCTGGATGGCCAGGACCTCTCGGGCGACTACCTGCTCTGTGAGGTGATGAACATCCCATCCATCGGTCCCAACCTGGAGCTCGCCCCCCGCGCCGACATGAGCGACGGACTGTTCGACGTGGTGCTCGCCAGTGAGAGGGAGCGGGCCGCGCTGGCCGCGCTCATCGCCGCGCGCGTGGCCGGCGATGAGCCCGAGCTCGACCTGCCAGTCCGCCGGGCCCGGGACATCAAGATCGTCGCGGCGGGAGCGGAGGTGCACGTCGACGACGAGCTCCAGCCTCCCGCGGACGAGGCCTCGGCCATGGGAGGGTCGATCCAGCTGAGCCTGCTGCCCGGGGCGCTGCAGTTCCTGCTCTAGCCAACCGGCCATAGATTGCGGGCTTCCCGCTCGACGGAGCCTCACGCATGCCGCGGATCACCCCCATCACTTACGACACCGCTCCAGCTCCCGTCCGGGAAGCGCACGATGAGCACATCCGGAAGCACGCCCGCATCACCAACATGAAGCGCACCCTGCTCAACTCGTTGCCGGCGTTCCACGCGCTCATGGAGTGGTACCCGCTCCGCGACACGGTCCAGCCGTTTCTGGGCGAGCGGCTCACCACGCTCTTCGCCCACGCCATCTCGGCGGAGACGGATTGCCTGATCTGCTCCACCTTCTTCCGCCGCATCCTGATCGAGACCGGCGACAACCCCGACCGGCCCCGGCTGGACGACCGGGAGTCCGCGGTCATCGAGTTCGGCCGCCGGCTCGGGGTCTCGCCCTATACGGTGCCAGACGAGCTGTACCAGCGGGTCGCCGGCTACTTCACGCCGGAGCAGATGGTGGCGCTCACGGCGTTCGGCGCGCTCATGGTGGCCACCAACGTGGTCAACAACGCGCTCGACGTGGAGCTGGACGACTACCTGGAGCCGTACCGCCGCGGACGCGAGCGCCGGAACGCCGAAGTGGCGGGAGACAGGACATGAGCGGAGAGTTCGCCGGGCGGGTGGTGTTCATCACCGGGGCCGCGCACGGGCAGGGCAGGGCGACGGCCCTCGCGTTCGCCCGCGAGGGCGCCAAGGTGGCCGCCTTCGACGTCGCCCGGCCGCTGCCCTACCCGGGTTACGCGATGGGCTCCGGTATCGACCTCGAGTCCCTGGCCGACGCCTGCGGCGACCTCCAGACCGAGTGCCTCACATTCACCGGCGACGTGCGGGACGACGCGGCGGTGACCGCGGCGGTGAGCGGGACCGTCGAGCGGTTCGGCCGGATCGACGTCCTCTTCAACAACGCCGGCATCTGCGCCTACGGCCTGGCCCACGAGCTGACTGAAGAGGCCTGGGACACCATGCTCGACATCAATCTCAAAGGGGCGTGGCTGGTGGCGCGGCGAGTGATTCCGGTGATGATGCGGCAGCGCTCGGGAAGCATCATCAACAACTCGTCCGTCGCCGGGCTCCGCGGGATGGGCCGGCTCAGTCACTACGCCGCTTCTAAGTGGGGACTGACCGGGCTCACCAAGTCCTGGGCGATCGAGTTGGCGCCCTACAACGTCCGGGTGAACTCGATCCATCCCACCGGGGTGAACACCCCGATGAACGATGGGCTCGCCGAGCTGGAGGGGCTCACCACGCGGGAAATCGCCGAGCGCTCGGCGGGCAACCTGCTCCCGGTGCCGTGGATCGAGCCGGAAGATGTGGCGCACGCGGTGCTCTATCTCGCGTCCGATCGCGCGCGCTACGTGACCGGGGCGCAGCTGGTGCTGGACGCCGGGCTCTTGAGCCGCTGACCGGCCATGCGCCTCGCATCCGCCCCCGGCCGCTGGACCGTCGCCGCCGCGATCCTCAGCTCCGGGACCGTGTTCGTCGAGAGCACCGTGGTCACCGTGGCACTCCCCTCGGTCGGACGCGACCTGGGGCTCGGGCTCGAAGGTCTCCAGTGGGTGATGAACAGCTACCTCCTCACCCTCAGCGCGCTGATGCTGCTCGGCGGTTCGCTGGGAGACCTCTTCGGACACCGCCGGGTACTGATGGCGGGGCTCACCGGGTTCACCGCGGCGAGCATCGGTGCGGCGCTCGCCCCCTCCGCGGCCATTCTCCTGATCGTGCGACTGCTCCAGGGTGCGGCCGGCGCGGTCCTGGTGCCGAACACGCTCGCGCTGATCAACGCCACCATCGACCAGAACGATCGCGCCCCCGCGATCGGGCGCTGGTCCGCCTCGTCGGCCGTGTCCACCGCGCTGGGCCCGCTGGTGGGTGGCTGGCTGGTGGATGCCTTCTCCTGGCGCTGGGTGTTCACGGTTCCGGTGCCGTTCGGGCTGCTGGCGCTGTGGATCGCGGCGCGGAGACTGCCGGCGGCGCCCGCGGGCGCCCAGCGTGGTGCCCCGCGCCACATCGACCTCGCGGGTGCCACGCTGGTGACCCTGGGCCTCGCAGCACTCACCTGGGCGCTCATCACCGAGCCGCAGCGCGGTTGGGCCGATTCCCTGATCCTGGCCGCGTGCCTCGGCGGCTTGCTGCTGCTCGGCGGGTTCGTCCTGCAGGAGCGGCGTTCGCCGGACCCGATGCTGCCGCTGGCGCTCTTCCGCTCGCGCCAGTTCACCGGTGCCAACCTGGTGACACTGCTGGTCTACGCGGCGCTCGGCGGCCTCTTCTTCCTGCTCATGCTCCAGCTGCAGAACGTGCTCGGCTATCGTGCGCTCCGCGCGGGTGCGTCGCTCCTTCCGGTCAATGCGCTTATGCTCGCCATCTCGCCGACGGCCGGCCGGCTGGGGCAGCGCCTGGGCCCGCGCTGGCCGATTGGCGTGGGCGCGCTGGTGGCCGGTCTGGGAATGCTGCTCCTCTCCCGGGTGCAGACCGGGGCCAGCTACGTGGGAACGGTGCTGCCGGCGCTGATCGTGTTCGGGCTGGGGCTGTCCGTACTGGTGGCGCCGCTCACGGCGGCGGTGCTGGGAGCGGCGGAGGAGGGGAAGGGAGGGATCGCTTCGGGTGTGAACAACGCGGTCGCACGGCTGGCCGGGCTGCTCGCCACGGCGGCGCTGCCGCTCGCGGCGGGGATGGGCGGGCTGCGTGATCCGGCGGGCGCCGCGTATGGCGCGGGGTATGCCCGCGCCATGCAGATCGCGGGCGGACTCTGCTTCGCGGGCGCCTTGGTCGCGTTCGTCACCATCCGCCGGGGCGCCAAGCTTCCGGCGCACCGACAGCCGAGCCTGCAGCACGGGTGCGTGGAGGTGCGGGCGGGGACGTAGGCGGCGTTGTCATGCCGGATCTGTCATCCCGAGCGGAGCGAGGGATCTTCTCCTCAACTCCCGGACCGTCGCGGCGGTCGGGTATGCGCGAGCAAGATCCCTCGCTTCGCTCGGGATGACAGTTCCATTCGGGACGACAGCCCCGCCTACTTCCGCGTCACCAGAAACGCCGTCAGCGCCTCCACCTCTTCCGGCGTCAACGTCTGCGCGAACGCCGGCATTCCCGGCCCGCCGTTGGTGATCTTCCCCGCGATGCCCACCGCGTTCATCCGGGTGCCCACCTCGGTGAGGTCCGGGCCGCGCTCCCCGCCGTGCTCGCCGATGGCGTGGCAGAACTCGCACCCCTTGTCGTGGAACAGTCGGGCGCCCTGCACCACCGTGGGATTGTCGCTCTTCACCACGCTGCCCGCCAGGGGCTCTGCCGCGAAGTCGGGGGACCACTTGGCCCGCTCCCCGGCGGCCCAGAAGATTCCGATGGTGACGACGATGAAGATCACCACCAGTGCCGCCCACGGCCGCCGGCGCACGCTCCGCTCTCCCGTATTGAAGATCGGGATCAGCAGGAGCACCACGCCGAACACGAGCGGGGCGAACACGATGACGGCGTTCTCCCAGCTGGTCGGGGTGAGCGCGAGCAGGGCGAAGTACCAGAGGAAGTACCAGTCGGGACGGGGATACGCCTCGAGGATGCTCGGATCGGGCGGCTTGCCGAGCTCCGGCGGTCCGACGATGAACGCGAGCAGTGCCACCACCGCCACCATCGAGGCCCCGAACACCACGTCCCGCCAGGCGGCGTCGGGCCAGAACGGCACGCCCTCCCGTTGGAGCATCTCCTGGTATCGGGCCCGGTAGGTGGCCTTGTCCACCGGCTGGCCCAGCACCGGACGCTCCGAGATGCCGTGCCGCAGGATCAAGAGCAGGTGCAGGCCGACCAGTCCGAAGACCAGCGCCGGGATGAAGAACACGTGGAACGCGAAGAAGCGGCTCAGGGTCGCCCCGCCGACCGTGTCGCCCGCGAGCAGGAACCGCGCGAGCTGGGGACCGAGGACCGGCATCCGGCCCGCCTGTGCCGCGCCGACGATGACCGACCAGACCGCCGTCTGGTCCCAGCGGAGGAGCTGTCCGGT
>JBJMOX010000137.1:0-3596 GCA_045803515.1 Gemmatimonadales bacterium | reverse complement strand
GGTCAACGGCAAGCTCTATCTAGTGGGAGGCATCGGCTCGGATGGCGTGGTCGGCTCCGTCGCGAACGCCTATGACGCTGGCACGGGCCAGTCGATCGAGTTGCCCCCCATGCCGACCGCGCGCTACGGGGCCAGCGCGGTGGGGCTGAACGGGCTGCTCTACGTGGTGGGAGGGCGCAATAAGGCCCACGAGAACACCGGCACGGTAGAGGTGTACAACCCGGTGACCTCCCAGTGGCACACGCTGACCGCGCTGCCGACCGCGCGGTCGTGGCTCGGAGCCGGGGTCATCAACAGCAGGCTCTACGCCGTCGGAGGACACGCCGTCATAGCGACCGGCGACGCCGAGCTTGCCACCACCCAGGTCTACACACCCTGAGCCGGGGAAACGCCATGCCCCAACTCGCTGCGATCGGCGGCCGCCGACTCAGGGTCGTCGATCGCGGGCCTGCCCCCCACGCTGCCCTACGGCAGGCCCATGACCGTGCGGAACGGGCCATACGCGTCCCACCCCGCGAAATCCCGATCGCTGTGCACGTGGCGTTCCCAGACCGAGACCACCGGATACCCCTCACGGAAGCACTGTCGGAGGAGGGCGACCGCCCCGGCGGAGTCGCCCAGCACGGCGGCGATGCGCGCGCGCCCGTAGGTGTTCCGTCCCAACGGAAAGGGAAGCGCCCAGGCCGCGAGCTGCTCGAGGACGCGCGTGGCCTCGGCCCGATCCCCCAGACGTCCCGCTGAAGCGCCAACGCCGATCAGCGACTCCAGGTCGGTCGGGTGCCGGACGAGGACCTCGGCGTACCGCTGGCGCGCGTCGGTCCAGCGGCCGGCCTCGTACAGCAGGTCCGCGCCGATCCGATCGGCGTCCGCGCGGGTGCCTGGCGGCGGCAGTGCTGGCGGGAGATGGACTGCGGCGAGCAGGCGATCCGCCTCTCGCGCATGCCGGTGCGTCCGAAGCTCCGCGGCCCCCGCGAGCAGCCGGTAGGACGCGTCGAATTCCCCATCCAGGTCACCCGCCAAGGGCCGGGCGACTTCCTGGGTGAGATCTTCAATCCGGCCCAGCGCCGCAAAGGCCCGGATCAGCGCGACCTGCGGGCCCAGTTCGTTGGGAAACCGATGCACCCCCTGCCGTGCCACCTCGAGCTCTTCACTGTATTGCCCTCGCTGGTGCAGGGCCCTGGCCATCGTCTGCCAGTAGATGGGCGAGAACAGCAGCAGCCCGCGGTCGGGGTCCACATGCGACAGCGCTTCGATCGCCTGCCCGGGGTCGTCGATGCTGAGGGCCATCTCCGCGAGCAGGGTATACCCCTCGAACGAACCCGGGGTGAGCCGTGCCAGCTCGCGCGCCGCGCGGACGCGGGCCGGACGGTCGCCCCGGAGATTCGCTTCCAGGCCATCCAGGATCGCGTTCTCGGCAGGAGTGAGCCGCGCCCGGTGGGCCTCGACCTGGCGCACCAGGGAATCGACCACCGGCCACTGGCCGTTCAGCGAGCGCACGTAGGCCGCCATCATGCGCGGCGGCATGTAGCTGCTGTCGAGCTCGCTGGCGTGCGCCGTCCGCTTGAACACATCCGCCGTATCGCCGCGCCAGAAGCTTTCCCAAGCGCGGCTCACCTCGTCATAGGCCTGGTACGACGGTGGCTGGCTCAGGCCCGCGGCCAGCCCCACGCTCAGGGTATCCACCGCGGTCGCGACCGTGGCCACCGTGCGCCGGGCCAGCGCCGGGATCACACTCGCCGGATCGCCCACCGCGGCACTCATCGGATCCAGCGACCGCGTCAGCTTGTGCGAGGCCACGTCGGTGATCTGCACGTCGAAGCGCAGGCTGTCGCCGTCCCGGTAGTAGGCGCCGGACACGACCAGCCCCGAGCCGGTCTCCTGCGCGATCCCGACGGCCAGCTCCGCCGGGCGCAGCAGGCGCGGCATCCGGGCCACCAGCTTGGCCGTGAGCCATGCCGTCCGGGGGTCCACCACCTGGAACTGGGCGGTCTGCGTGAGCCCGCGCGCGATCCAGTCCGCCGCCATGTCACCGATGGGGGCCAGCGTGGAATCACCAGTGCGATTCGCCAGTGGCGCCACCACGATACGGTTGGGGACGAGGGTGGCGGAAGGACGAGTCACCAGGGTGGCCAGGGTCGCGCGCCGCTCGGGTCCGAGTGTCCACAGGCCCAGCACCACCGCGGCGCCCGCGGCAAGGAGGGCGGCGATGGCGCTCTTCCATGGCCAATGCCGCGCGCGACCTGAGGCCCGGGCACGCGCCAGGTGATGGTCGGCGGCCGCCGCGGCCTCCGGCCGCCCTCGCTGGCTCCGCCACGCCCGAGCCGCGGCCCGGTGCAGCCGGTGCCGGTGCTCGATCGGCATCCTCTCGTATGCCACCCGCGCGAGCAGCTCGTGCACGAACTCGAACGTATCCACGTCACCGGGAACCCGCCGGATCAGCCGCCGGGTGAGCAACTCGCCCAGCGCCGATTCCGTCGTTGCCGCTTCCAGCGCCGCGATGGAGGCCACTAGATCCCGCCGGAAGACTCGCCCGAGCACCGCGGCCACCTCGAGCACCTGTCGGGTGCCGGCGTCGAGCTGTGCCAGGCGTCGGGCAGCCGCTTCCCGGAGACTGCGCGGCAGGGGGAGCTGGCGGCCGTCCATGCCCGCAACGTGCCACGTGCCGGTCGGGCCCGCCGCCAGGGTCCCATCGTCCACCAGGGCGGAGACCATTTCCACGGTATAGGAGGGATTGCCACCCCCTTCCGCGTGCAGCCGCGCGGCCAGATCCCGCCGGGCGTCGGCGCCGAGGGCGAGCATCGAGCCCAACATGTCGTCGACTTGCGGCAGATCCAGGGAACCGAGCACCAGGCGGCGAACGCCGGATGCCGAGCGCAATCCCCCGAGGGCTCGCGAGCCGTCGGCGGCATCCTCCGAGCGTGCGGTGACGATGCCCAGCAGCGGTGCTCCGGGCCGTCCCAAGATCTGGCTGATCATCCCTTGCCCGGCGGGATCCAGTGCGTCGAGGCCATCCAGCAGAAGGACCACCGGCCGCTCGGCTGTGACCGCGGAGAGCACCTCGTTTACGGCATCGGCCAAGGCGTCAGGGGTTCCCCTCGCCTTCGGGAGGTCCGGAAACCGTACCCCGAATTCCGGCACCACGACGGCCACTTCGGCGAGTGCCTGCGACCCTGCGCCACCCACTCCCGGGGCCGAAACCATCGGGGCGAGGAGCTGCCGCAACAGGTGCCCGCCACTGGTGCCGGCAGGCCCACCCGGGTGAGCGCGCAGGATCACCGCACCGGCGGAGGCGACCGAGGGCTCGAGCAGAAAATCCTCACAGAGACGGGTCTTGCCGATGCCCGGATCACCCTCGACCAGCACGATCACCCGCGAGCCAGCGCGCACTTCCTTCCACGCGGCCCGCAGATCGCCCAGCGCTCCGTCCCGCCCCACGAGGTCGGGCGTGAACAGCGCCGCGGAGCCGATCCGTCGCTCTTCCGCCGCCGGAGAAAAGGCCCGTGCGAGGCGCTCCCCCAGCCGGACGAACTCCTCCGTCGGCTCAGCCTCGAGCTCGGCCCGCATGCGGGTGGTGGTGGCCGCGTGACGGGCGCGTG
>JBJMOX010000136.1:0-27519 GCA_045803515.1 Gemmatimonadales bacterium | reverse complement strand
CGTCGCGCCCGCCATGCTGGCAGTGAGCCAGGCACTCGACCCCAAATGTGAGCATCTCCTGGGCGACATGCGATCGCTGCGGCTCGGCCGGCAGTTCGACGTCGTCCTGATCCATGACGCGATCATGTATGCGGGGCGAGAGTTGCGTCCCTGGAACACGGTACGCATAGTACGTTGGCCTGCGCCCCGAGACGGCCCGACACCATGAGGCCCAGATCTTCCCGGTGAGCCCATGACCGATCGTCGACCCCGCCTGCTCGCAACCCGCCGCCGCGTAGTCATTGCAACACTCGCCGCCCTCGTGCTGCTCGACCTGGGCCGCTCGATCTTCGCTCGCGTGGGCTACGCCCACCCACTCTCCATCTGGCAGCCCGACCCCAAGGTCTACGCCGACCTGACCTGGCCGCCCGGAGCGGATGTCCCGGCTGGTACGCCCCAGGGCCCGCGGATCTATGCCCGCCGGTGCGCCGTCTGCCATGGCCCCGACGGGCGCGGCAACGGCCCCGCGGCCCCCTCGCTCATCCCGAAGCCGCGGGACTTCACCCTCGGCCAGTTCAAGTACAAGACGACGGTGGCCGGCCAGCCTCCCAGCGAAGCGGACCTGATCCGCACAGTACGCGAGGGGCTCCACGCCAGCGCCATGCCCTACTTCGGCGATCTCCTGAGCGAGTCGGAGATTCGTGAGGTCGTGAGCTATATCAGGAGCCTCTCACCGCGAAATGCCGAGAGCAGGGGGAGCCTCACGGTTCCACCGCGGGTGCACGACGACAGCGAGAGCCGGGTACGGGGCGCCGGGCTGTATCAGTCGCAGGGCTGCGCCACCTGCCACGGGAAGGATGGGCGGGGCGGCCTCACGCTCAAGGATGCGAAGGGGTACCCGGTGATCACGCGCGACCTGACCGCGCCCTGGACGTTCCGGGGCGGCAGCGCGCCCGACCAGGTCTGGCTCCGACTCACCACCGGGTTGGCGCCCGGCCCCATGCCTGCTTTCGCCTCGACCACCACGCCGAAGGAGCGATGGGACCTGGTGAACTATGTCCTTTCCCTCGCGCGAACACCGGCGTGGGAGCCCGGCGGCACGCTGGGCGGCCCGGGGCAGCAGCCCGACCTCACCCGCCGTGGCGAGTACCTGGTCCATGCCGAGATGTGCGGGCTGTGCCACACCGAGATCAACCGAACCGGCATCTACCGGGCCGACGATTATTACCTCGCCGGAGGCATGCGGGTGGGCATCTGGCCTCATAGCACCCTGGTGAGCCGCAATCTCACCGGGGATTCCGCCACCGGGCTCGGCGCCTGGAGCGACGAGCAGATCGTCGCCGCGCTCCGGCTTGGGCGCTCAGGGGGCCGCGTGCTCAACCTGTTCGACATGCCATGGCAGTGGCTCCACGCTCTGAGCGACGACGACGCGACCGCGATCGCCCGCTACCTGAAAACGTTGCCCCCGGTGAGAAACCGGATTCCGGCACCGCTGCACTATGGGCTGATCGAGACCATCGCGAGCAAGCTGACGCGGCCGCTGCCGGCGGCACTCCCAGTCAATCTCACCTACGGCGACGGCTTGTTCGGACAGGCCCAGGGCGGCGTGCCCCGCGACCGGCCCCAGACCTGGCTCATTCGTGGTCAGTGGCTGGTGCTCATCGTTGGGGTGATCCTGTTCGTGGTGGCCGGCCCCGGGGATCGGCGCCGGCCTCGAGCGGGAAGGGGATGGGTGAAGCCGGTGGCGGGTCTGGTCGGGATCGGCATCCTGGCCGGTCTGGGGTACGCGCTCTACATGCTCCCGCTGCTCACGGTCATCCCGCCGGAGCAGCTCATCGCCGGCGCGACCGCGGGGCTTCCGGTTCCCGACTCCTCGAAACTGGGCTCTCCGGAGCACGCCTCCATGGTGGCTCGCGGACGGTACATCTACGCGGTAGCCTCCTGCGCGATATGTCATCGCGGCAGTGGGGCCGGCGGCACCAAGGTGAGCTGGAAGCCGATGGGGACGCTCTGGGTCAGGAATATCACCCCAGACTCGGAGACGGGCATCGGCAGGTGGAGCGACGCGGAAATCAGCCGAGCCATCCGGAGCGGGGTGAGCCGGGACGGGTACCAGCTCCACTGGCAGGGGATGATCTGGGACCACGCGAGCAACTGGGACGAGGAAGACCTGCGGGCCGTGATCGCGTTCCTGCGAGTGCTCCCACCGGTGAAGAACCGGGTACCGGCAGACCGGGGGCCCGCGGCGGATGACTGCGAGGTCTACACCTTCTGGGTCTCCGACAGCCATGAGCCCGGCTGCCGGTAGTCCGCGGCCGAGCCGATGGTGCCGCTGCGCGCTCATCCTGCTGGCGTGCGCGGTGACCGCGCGGGCGAGCGGCGCGCAGCAGCGCGCTCGAGCCCGCGACCTGGGGATCGCTCCCGGGGTGCTCGCCCCGGGTCGGTACAATGCGATCACCGACGTCGCCGGCGTCCGGGTAGGTCAGGTCACGGTCGAAGCGGGGGATTCCGTCCGCACCGGTGTGACGGCCATCCTGCCGCACGGCGGCAACGTCTTCCGTGACCGCGTGCCCGCGGCTATCTACGTGGGGAACGGCTTCGGCAAGCTCCTGGGCAGTACCCAGGTCGCGGAGCTCGGGGAGCTGGAGACCCCGATCCTCCTCACCTGCACTCTCTGCGTGTGGAGGGCGGCCGACGCCCTCGTCAGCTACCTTCTGGCCCAGCCGGGCATGGCCGATGTCCGCTCCATCAATCCCGTCGTGGGCGAGACCAACGATGGGTATGTGCTCAATGCCATCCGGAGCCATCCGATTCGCGAGGACCACGTGCGTGCCGCCCTCGAGCGCGCCGCGGAGGGACCGGTGGCGGAGGGAAGCGTGGGGGCGGGAACCGGGACGGTCGCGTTCGGCTGGAAAGGTGGAATCGGCACCTCGTCGCGTCGGGTCGAGGCCGGTGACAGCACCTGGATCCTGGGCGTGCTGGTGCAATCGAACTTCGGTGGTGACCTGATGATGCTCGGCGTGCCGATCGGCCGGGCGCTCGGCCGCCAGGGGGTCCACCCGGCGGGCGAGGGGCAGGGGCCGAGAGGGTCGGTGATGATCGTGGTCGCGACCGATGCGCCGCTCTCGGATCGCAACCTGAGACGCGTCGCTGCCCGGGCGATCATCGGACTCGGGCGCACCGGCTCGGCCGCGGCGAACGGCTCGGGCGACTACGTGATCGCGTTTTCCACCAGTCCGGGCGTCCGGCGCAAATTCGGAGCGGCACGGCTCACGACCACCGAGCTGGGCAACGACGCGATCTCCGGGCTCTTCCAGGCCGCCGTGGAGGCCACCGAAGAAGCCATCTACAACTCCATGCTCATGGCGCATAGTGTGACCGCGAAGGGTGGCACCGTCGAGGCCCTGCCGATCGACGAGGTCGTCCGAATCCTCCGGGGCCATGGCATGCCAGGCCGGTGATCTACCGCCGCAGGCCGTTCTCCAACCAGGAGCCTCACCCATGGAAACCCTCCGTATCGGGGGAGAATTCCCTCTGCTTCAGGCCTGTGCCGTGGATGGCAGCACGTACCGCATGCCTGGCGACCTGCGGGAGGGTCCCGCCGTGCTCATCTTCTACCGCGGCCACTGGTGAGGCCATTGTCGTCAGCAGTTGGCTGACTTTCAGCAGCACAAGGCAGAGTTCGACGCGCTCGATACCCAGATCCTGGCGCTCTCCGCGGACACCCAGGCCGAGGCATGGGGAACGGTCCAGCAGCTCGGGCTCGCCTTCCCAGTGCTCTATGATCTGGATCCGGAGGCGACCTCACGGATGATCGGCTGCTACACCGGGACGCATGACGGCCGGCCACACGTCCAGCCGGCAGCATTCATCCTCGCACCCGGGGGGAAGCTCGTGCACGCCGTGTATTCCAGCGGCAAGGTCGGGAGGCTCACCGCCAGTGACGCACTGACGATCGTGAAGGATCTCAGGAAGTAGCGGACCCATGGACCGACCGTTCGATTCGCCCTACTCGCACGGCTTCGTTCGCGTCGCCGTGTGTGTTCCTCTGGTCCGGGTGGCGGATCCCGATTTCAACGTGGAGCACACCCTGGGGCTGGCTCGCCGGGCCTCGGCGGAGGGCGCGGTCGTGGCGCTCTTTCCGGAGCTCGGCATCTCGGCCTACAGCAACGAGGATCTGCACCAGCAGGATGCGCTGCTGGACGGCGTGGAAGCGGCCCTGGGGCGGCTGGTCGAGGAGACCCGGAGCCTCACGCCCATGCTGCTGGTGGGCGCGCCGCTCAGGTTCGAGGGGAAGCTGTTCAACTGCGCGGTCATCGCGTACCAGGGGCGGGTGCTCGGCATTGTGCCCAAGAGCTACCTGCCGAACTATCGCGAATTCTATGAGCGCCGACAGTTCACGCCGGCGCGCGCCGCGGCAGCCAGGGAGGTCCGGTTGCTGGGAGCGGTCGTCCCTTTCGGCAACGACCTCGTCTTCGAGGCGGTCAATCTCGCCAACTTCGGGCTCTTCGTCGAGATCTGCGAGGACCTGTGGGTGCCGATCCCGCCCAGCACGTGGGGCGCCTTCGCCGGGGCCACCCTGCTGGCCAATCTGTCGGCCAGCAACATCACCATCGGCAAGGCCGACTATCGCCGTCGCCTCTGTGCCGGGCAGTCCGCCAAGTGCATCGCGGGATACCTGTACTCCGCGGCGGGCCCCGGGGAGTCGACCACCGACCTGGCCTGGGACGGGCACGCGCTCATCTACGAGAATAACGAGCTCCTGGCCGAGTCGGAGCGGTTCGCGCCGGAGGAGCAGATCATCACGGCCGACCTGGACCTCGACCGGCTGGCGCAGGAGCGCTCCCGCACCACCAGCTTCAACGACGCGGCAGCCGACTACGTCGCCCAGGCCCGCCAGCTGCGCCGGGTGCCCTTCGAGCTGGGGGTCCCGGAAGGCCGGCGGGAGCTGCGCCGCCTGGTCGAGCGGTTCCCCTACGTGCCCAGTGATCCCCGCGATCGCGACGCCCGCTGCTTCGAGGCGTACAACATCCAGGTGCACGGTCTCATGAAGCGGATGACGAGCACCGGAATCGAACGGATCGTCATCGGCGTCTCGGGCGGTCTCGACTCGACCCAGGCGCTCCTGGTTGCCGCCCGCACGATCGATCGGCTCGGCCTGCCGCGGAGCAACGTACTGGGTTATTCGCTGCCGGGATTCGCGACGAGCGAGCGGACCCGCGCCAACGCCCAGCGGCTCATGCGGGCGCTGAAGGTGACGCCACACGAGATCGACATCCGCCCGGCGGCGCTGCAGATGCTGCGCGACATCGGGCATCCGTTCGCGAGCGGCGAGCCGGTGCACGACGTCACCTTCGAGAACGTGCAGGCCGGCGAGCGCACCTCCCACCTCTTCCGCCTGGCCAACCTCCATCATGCGCTGGTGCTGGGGACGGGCGACCTCAGCGAGCTGGCGCTGGGGTGGTCTACCTACGGCGTCGGCGACCAGATGTCGCACTACAACGTCAACGCCTCGATCCCCAAGACCCTGATCCAGGACCTGGTCCGATGGGTTGCCGGCTCGAACCAGCTCGAGCAGGACGCGAATGAGACGCTGCTGTCCATCGTGGAGACGGAGATCTCACCGGAGCTGGTGCCTTCAGGAGCCGACGAGCGGGAGCGCATCCAGAGCACGGAAGCCGTGATCGGCCCGTTCGAGCTGCAGGACTTCCACCTGTACTACATCTCGCGCTTCGGCTTTCGGCCCAGCAAAGTAGCATACCTGGCGCACCACGCCTGGGGCGCCAAGTACGATCTCTCCACGGTGAAGAAGTGGCTCGGGGTTTTCCTCCAGCGCTTCTTCGCGACCAGCCAGTTCAAGCGCTCCGCGATGCCCAATGCCCCCAAGGTGGGCTCGGGAGGGTCGCTCTCACCCCGCAGCGACTGGCGCGCGCCCAGCGACGCGGAGGCCGCGGTCTGGCTGGACGAGCTGCGGCGCAACGTGCCGGAGGCTTAACGGAAGTATATCGCAAGTTCTGAGTTCGCCGTGACTGCGAATGGCCCGCTACTCTAACCGCAGGGCTTCCATCGGCCCGACTTTCGCCGCTCGTCTCGCCGGCAAATAGCTCGCGACGACGGCCGTCGCCACCAGCACGACGATCGCGATGCTGAGCGACGGCAAGTCGATCGTTCCGACGCCAAAGAGCTGCGCTCGAATCAACCGCGTTGCCGCAAGCCCCGCCGGTACGCCGATTACGACTCCTATGATGGCCACGCGCACCGCCTCGCCGAGAACCATTCTCGTCACATCGCCCGGCTCCGCGCCGAGCGCCGCGCGTAATCCGAACTCGCTGGTGCGCTGGCTGGTCGAATACGCCGTAACGCCGTACAGACCGAGTGCTGCGAGCACCAACGTGACGATGCAGAAAAACATCGTCACTTGCACGAGCAGCACGTCCTTTGAAACGGTCTCGCGCACGAGGCCGTTCACCGGATCGACGAAGATCGGCAGCGTCCGATCGACGTCTTCGATCGCACGACGAATTGGACCCACGAAACGCGACGGATCCCCGCGAACGTGCACCGAGAGTTTGGCTTGCCCCGCGTCCCCCGTGTTCGGATCGTTGAACGCGAGGTACATCTCGCGACGCGGTTTATTCCGGACGTCGCTGCTCTGCAAATCCCGCACGACCCCGACGATCGTGTACCGGACGCTGTCGACCGTCACCGTACCGCCGAGTGGGTCGCGAGCGCCGAAATAACGCTTCGCCATCGTCTCGTTGATCACCGTGGCGGGTGGCACCGTCTCGAGATCGCGCGGCTCGATGTCGCGGCCGCGAATCAAGCGCGCACCGATGGCATGGAAAAAGTTCGGGCCGACGCGATCGAGTGCAACTCGGCGCTCCGCATCTGCTTGCGGAATGAAACCCGGCACATCGACGTAATAGCCGGACGCGCCTCCGCTGAACAATCCGTGATCGGCGAACGCGACCGCATCCACACCGGGTAATCGACCGACGCGGTCCACGAGGTCGCGCCGCAATTGGGCCAAGCGCGCCCCGACATACTGCGACCGCACCGTCCGCACGCGCACGGCCACCACGTGATCGCGATCGACTCCGAGGTCACTGTGCAGGAGTTGTTGCATGCTGCGCACGAGCAAGCCGCCGCCGATGAGCAGGAGCATCGACAACGCAATCTGCGCCACGACGAGAGCGCGCCCGAGCGGAATGCGGCCGGCTCGCGCCGCGCCCATCAGGTTGCGTCCCTGCGAGCGCAACGACGTCGCGAGATCGACACGCGTCGCGCGGAATGCAGGCAAAAGGCCGAACAGCAGCACACACGCGAGCGTCATCGCCGCCGTGAAAGCGAGCACGCGCGCATCGGGCGTCGTGTCGATGGCGATCGGGCTCGAGGCGCTCACGGTCACGAGCAACACGCGCGCGCCCCATGTCGCCGCGAGCAGCCCGAGCATGCTCGACACGAGCGCGAACAGAGTGCCCTCGACGAGCAGTTGCTGAATCAACCGCCCGCGACCGGCGCCTAGCGCCATGCGGACCGTCATCTCGCGGTTGCGCGCAACGATGCGCGCGAGCATCAGACTCGACACGTTCGCGCAGACAACGAGAATGACCAGGCCTACCGCCGCCATCAGCACCCACAGCGCCTTTCCGTACTCGGCGCGCCGTTCGGAGAACCCGCGGGCGCCCGACACGACGTGAATGGGGGTTTCCTTGAGGTCATCCTCGAACTGCGACAGCAGGCGGCCGGAGACATTGTCGCGAATCGCATTCGCCTCGATCGCGCTGACCTCCTGACGTGCCTTCTCGAGCGTGACGCCCGGCTTCAGCCGTCCCATCATCACGAGCCACGACCACTCGCGTGAGGGAAGCAGGTTCATTCGCGGCTGAATCGCCGGCGCCATCATCATCGGGAGCCAGAAATCGAGCGGCTGGCCGACGATGTCGCCGCTGAAGCCCGGCGGCGTGACGCCGATGATCGTCACGGCGACATCGTTCACGCGCATGACGCTGCCGATCGCGGCGCTCGACCCGGAGAAGCGGCCCTGCCAATAGTCGTACGTGAGGACCGCGACGGGATCTTCCCCCGGCGTCTCGTCTTCCGCCGCGGTGAAGGTGCGGCCCGCGTACGCGGACACGCCGAGCACGGAAAAGAAATTCCCGGTCACCAATCGTGCATGCGGTTGTTCAGCGGTGGCATTGGTCCCCGCGCCCATCTGCACGTCGAGACTACCGGACGCCCCACTCGCGTACATGTCGGTGAACACCGTGTTGCGAGCGCGCACGTCCCGATAGAGCGGGAACGAAACGTAGTCGGTGACCGGACCGCCGACGTTGTTTGAATTCACCTCGGCCGGATCGCTCACGATCACGAGTTGCTCGGGATGCGGGACCGGAAGCGGACGGAGCAGGAGCGCGTCGACGAGCGTGAAAATCGCCGTATTGGCACCGATGCCGAGTGCGAGCGTGGCGATGACCGTCAGCGTGAAGGCGGGCCGGCTATTGAGCGATCGAATCGCGTAGCGCAGATCGCGCACGATGGACTCCAGCCGACCGGTCCCGCGCATATCGCGGCTCGCTTCCTTCACCGGCTCGACGCCGCCGAACTCGAGGCGCGCGCGGCGCAGCGCCGCCTCCTGCCGCATACCTTGCCGCTCGTACTTCTCAGCTTCGCGCTCGAGGTGGAAGCGGAGCTCATCGTCGAGCTCTTGCTCGACGGAGGCGCGAGAGAGGAGCGCGCGCAGACGATAGCGAACGTCGCTCAGGAGTTCAGCGAGCACGATGATCTCCGATTATTCGATCGTTAGGACATGCGCAGCACAAGCGCCACCGCCGTCATGAGGCGCTCCCAATCCTGTGCTTCGGCCTCGAGCTGTTTACGTCCCGCGCGCGTGAGCTCGTAGTACTTCGCTCGGCGATTGTTGTCGGACGCGCCCCACGAGGCGGAGATCCACCCGCGTCGCTCGAGGCGGTGCAGGGCGGGATAGAGCGAGCCTTGCGGGATCTGCAGCGTCTCGCGCGAGACTTGGTGGATGCGCTCGGAGATCGCCCAGCCGTGCATGGGCTCGAGAGAGAGCGCTTTGAGAATCAGGAGGTTGAGAGTGCCTTGCGGCAAGTCGAGTCGGGCGTCGGTCACCGTTCCCCTTGCGCTTCTAGAGGTCGGCGGAAATTTGCGACCCTTCTTGTAGAAGGGCAAGGGGTCAAAGTTCATAACGCCCCACAATCCATTCTGCGAACGCATGGCTGTCATCGTCTTCGAAGTCACCGTAGGTCCCCGCGAATGGGAACTTTAGTCGCCGAAAGGGCTAACACCTGCCGGCCCGGCGGTGCTACCATCCAGGGGTCGGAACGTGCGCTCACCGGGAGGGATGGCAATGGCGAAACTCGAGAAATCCGCCACGCGGGCCGCTCAGCAGGTGAAGACCGTGGCCAAGAAAGCAAAGGGCAAGGCGAAGACGCTGGCGACGCGGGTCGCGAAAGAGAAGGCCGTCAAGCGCGCTCGGATGCTGGCCACCAAGGTCGCCGACAACGTCGCCGACAAGGTGACCGGGCGCGAGAAGAAGCGGAAGAAGACGAAGGTCGCGCTCGCTGTCGCCGGTGCGGCAGCGGCGGCAGCCACCACCGGGGTCGCCGTCGCCCGCGCTCGCAAGCGCAAGAAGCGGGGCTGGCTCGGGAGAATGGGATAGGCGGGCTTACGGCCTCAGCTCATAGGCCAGCTTCACGAAGAAGCCGTCGTTCACTCGCTCGAGCCGGGACCAGTTGAACGCCTCATCGGTCTCGAGCGAGCTGCCGTAGCCCAGGAAGGCGACGGTTCCGGGAGTCGGCTCGAAGGAGGCGAGGAGGTCGAGCCGGAGGCCGTTGAAGTCGGTCGCGGGACGGGGCTCGCCGGAGACCAGCAGCGAGTCGCCGGTGCCCGGGTCGAGCAGCGCGGCCTGGCGCTCCGAACGGTACTCACCGATCAGCCGGAAAAAGAGGGCGCGGTGCGGCTGGTACTCCAGCTTGAGCCGGGGAATGATCGAGCGGGCAAACTCCCGGCCGTCGAGGTGGAACAGCCGGAAAGCCGTTCCCGTCGCGGTCACCCGCACCGTCGAGGTGGGCCGCAGATCCAGCTCGCCCGTCAACTGCCAGGCCTTGCCCGTGGTGCCCTCCTGGAAAATCGCGGCTCGTCCCCGGCGATACTGCAGGTTGGCGCCTAGCCGCTGCCAGATAGGGGTGGTGACCTTCGCGGACCAGACGAACCCGGAAAAATCGTCGGTCGGCCGGTAGACCGGGCCCGCGGCGCCGCCGATCGTGTAGTTGGCGAAGGTACTGTCCTGGAAATTCACGAAGTCGCGCTCGAAATGCGCGTTCAGCTGCCACCCGCCGCGAAGCTGGAAGGTCGCGTCCACCTGCTCGTCCCCCTCGAGGCCGGGGGTGAAGCCGAACTTGTCGTAGAGCCAGGTTCGCTCCGGACCGAAGAAGAGGGTGAAGTTCTCCAGCGCGGCCCCGCGGGCACCGTAGAGCGTGAAGCGATTGTACGCGTGACCGTTCACCACGCCGCTCCGGAGCCGGTTGACGAATCCCGCCTGGTCATCGAACCCGGCGCCCAGGCCGTTCAGCAGATAGTTGAAGCCCCAGGAACGCCCGGTCCGGTCGTACTCGGCTTGCCAGATAGGAGCAGTGCGGCTGCCGGCGCCGTTGCTGGTCCAGGAGGCGCCGTACTGAAACTGGGTGTAGTAGAGGCTCCAGACATAGCGGAAGTCGCCCGCGAGGACGCGATTATGGACATCGGCCTGGTCGCGATTGGTGAAGGTCAGGCCGGCGATGGAATTGCGTCCGAAGTCCCGGCGCAGTCGGGTGATGTTGAACCAGGCATCGCCCTCGTCGGTCTGGTCCACCGCCGTCAGATGGGCCACGCCGAGCTGCCCGAACTTTCCGGTCAGCTTGGCCCCCGCCTTGGGGTTCACGATGCGGCGGGTGTACACCAGGGTCTGCGGTGAGCCGAAGAGCTCGATACCCTCGAGGAAGAAGGGCCGCTTCTCCGGAAAGAACAGCGCGAAGCGCTCGTTCACCGTCACCTGACCCTGGTCGCTCTCCACCTGGCTGAAGTCGGGGTTGAAGGTCGCGTCCAGGGCGTAGCTGGTGAAGCCGAGGCGGAGATTGAGTCCAGCGTCCGGGTCCACGTCCTCCCGGGTGAAATTCCCGGTCTGGGCATCGCGGCTGCCGTCGGCGGTGGCGGTCACGAACGGCTGGGCCTCGACCGCGACACCCCGCCTGAGGTCGTGGAGTCCGCCAAGGGCACCCTCCTGACCGAGGAAGCTGGCATTGGCCCGGTGGACGTCCGTCCAGGTGTCGGTATAGCCGGTGCGCTGGACCACGCGAGTGACGTTGAAGCCCCAGCTCTGGGCCCCGCTCCCCGGAAACCGGAGGCTCTTGAACGGAATGCGGATCTCGACCTGGTACCCCTGATCGGTGATCCGGCCCTTTGACTCCCAGGCAAAATCGGGATTCTTGTCCGTGCTGCCGGGTATCAGGCTGCTGACCTGGCCCGCGCCTTCGCTGCGGACCCCGTCGCTCTGGGCACCCAACGGGTTCACGGCGAAAAAGAAGGCGCGGCGGCGGTCGTGAAAGGTATCGAGATCGAGAACCACGTAATCGTCGTTGTCGATGTTGTCCCGGTCGGCGACGGTGGCGCGGATGGCGGCGGGATTCTGGTCGTGGGCGATGACCCCGAAGTAGATCGCGTCCGGCGCGTACCAGACCAGGACCTCGGTCTGCTCCTCGGCGAGCCGGCCATCCACCGGCTGGTACTGCCAGAACCCGGTCAACCGGGTGGCCCGGGACCAGGCCGATTCGTCGAGACCGCCGTCGATCTGGATCGAGGTCTCCAGCCGGGGGATCTCCGCGGTGGGCGAGCCCTTCCCCTCGACGACGGCGACCGGATCCTGGAGGAGCAGGAGAAGCGCGAGCACAGACCATGGGGTTAGAGTAGGCACCGAGCGCGCCACCGACCACGAAGAAAATAGAGCCGGAGAAATCTACGGGAAGATCGAAGCGCGAGTTTCCTGCCGCACGCCTGGCACCGTCCTCATCGGCTCGGCATCGCCCCCTATTGGCGGCGGGTGGGCGTAGGTGACACGCTCGAGGGCTGGGCGGCGAAGAAGTATCTCGACCCGACGGCCACTCCCGCCTTGACCGGCCCCACGGTCCCACTGCGGGACGACGCCTGGCTCGAGATCCACGTGGTGGATCTGGGCCAGGGCGACGGCATATGGATCCACACCTTCGACGACAACATTCCCGGACTCCGGCACTTCGAGTGCGAGAGTACTACGACCCGGGCTTCGCCTCCACCCTCAGCACCTACCGGAGCTTCCGCCAGGCGGTCGACGCGGAAAGTGCCGAGGGGCGGCCGATCGTGCAGCACGTGGAACCGTCCAGCTTCGGCACACCGGATTGGGGGAGCGAGCTCAAGGTCGAGCGGCTGTGGGCCTGGCCCGGCTCGGCCGAGGGATTGGGAGGCTACGGGAGCCAGAGCGTGCTGTTCATGGGAGACGCCGAGGGGGCGGGTCGCAGCGAGAATGGAGACTCCGCCGGGTACGTCGCCTCAAGTCCACCGTGCTCAAGGCCGGCCACCACGGAAGCAAGACCTCCAGCACCATCCCGTTCATCCGGGCGGTGGACCCCCGGTTCGTGATCGTCTCGTCCGGGCGGCGCAGCTTCGGCGGCACCTTCCTGCCGGACCGGGAGACCCTGCAGCACATCAGCGCCCACGATCCGGCGACGCGGATCTATCGAACCGACCAGGACGACGAAGCGGAGCACCGCGACGGGACCAACGACGCCGACGGCGACGATATCGTGATCCGGATCAACGGCACGACCACGCTGGTGGACGGACTCTCCGGCGGCAGGCCGTTCGCGGTGACGGGGTGCGCGCCGTAGAGCCCGGACGACGCCCGGAGAGCCGTCGGGTCAAGCTTCCGCCCCACCACTGCGCGTTCGCCGGGCTCCGCTGCCGACCCGAAGCCACAGCCACTCGTACGCGATCCATGTCAGCGCCGCGGTGTACCAGGTCACCCGGGCGACGTCGGTCCATCGATGCTCATGAGCGAAGCTTCCCCACGCGGCGGCCGTGATGACGCTGAGGACGAACCCGCCGTAGGAGGCCAGCCAGGGAATGATGAGCGCCGCACCGCCGAGGACCTCAATCCCGCCGATGAGCCCCGGAAGCCACGGCGGGGGGTCCAGGCGGGTGAACGACTCACCCCAGAGCCCGTCGGAGTCGAGCTCGCCCCATCCCAGGCGCACGTACATGCCGGCCAGGTAGATCCCGAGCAGCCAGGCGGCGAAGAGGCGCGCGCGGCGCAGCGAGGTCATGGCGGCAGCGAGGTGATCTGGGCGGAGATCACCTGCCATCGGCAATCCAGCCAGGCCCAGGTATCGATGTAGCGCGACACGCCCGTCCTGCCGTCGGTGAGCTCCCAGGGGGCGTCGGCGTCCACCTGCACCGTCGGACCGAACACCCGGAGGGTGACATCCCGCACGGTGAGGGATCGGTAGCTCTTCGGCTCCTGCCTCAGCAGGGCGACGAAATCGGCCTTGCCCATCCGGCGTCCGTCTGCCAGCACGATCACCACCTCATCCGCCAGGTGCCGGCTGAACCAGGTCGCGTCATTGGTTTCCGCGGCGGCGATGTACTGCTGATTAAGGATGCGAACCGCGACGGTGGAATTGGTGGGCGCCCGAAAAGAGCGACGTGATCGCCATGTCAGTGACTTCCGTGCGGACGAAACAGGATATCGAACACCGGTGTCCAGGTCTTGCCCCGGTCGGCCGAGCGCTCCGCGGTCTCGCGCACGGCGTTGCCCTCACGACGCCACACGCCGCGAAGGAGCGACGTCGTTCCATCCGACGCCTTCTCCGTCGCCGTCAGCGCCATGCGATCTCCCTCCAGGCCGCCGTCCAGGAGGAGGAGCGCGCCGTGGTTGGTGACCCAGCTCTGGTGCCACCCGCCGCGAGACGCGTCGTAGATGCTGAAGCTCTCGCCGACCAGGCCGTCCGTCTGCCGATAGACCTCGTGCACGACGCAGCCGCCGAGGATGAGGTTCACCTTGTTGCGGGCCACCAGCTTCGAGGGAGCCGTCACGTCGTAGGTATCCCAGTCGCCCGCGAAAAAGTCGAACTGCCGGTACTGCGGAGTCGCGCACGACGCCGGCGTCTCCGCGGCGCCTGTGCTCCCGTCCGCGCCCACCGCGGCAGCACCGGCGAATCCGAGAAGGACACCGATCGCCAGACGAGCCCCGCCATGTCTCATGGAAGCTCCCGATTGCCGGAGGTTTGCCCGACTCGCATCATAGGATGCCGCCGATCCGCGCGCTTGCCGGATTCGGACCTGTAATCCATGGCCGGTGGCGGATGACGATGGGGCCGAGCGGTGCCGGATTCGAGGTCCGAATCCGGCGAGTCCAGGGCGCCGATCGCGATGTAGATTCCCCTCATGCTACTGAACACCGACATCTGTGCGCGCGCCCTGGGCGCGCGCGACGCGCGGTTCGACGGGATCTTCTTCGTGGGCATCACGACGACGAGGATCTACTGCCGCCCCGTTTGTCCCGCGCGGGTGTCCTATCCCAGCCGCCGGCGGTTCTTCGAATCCGCAGCCTCCGCCGAGCAAGCGGGGTTCCGGCCGTGCCTTCGCTGCCGCCCGGAGCTGGCGCCGGGCCGGGCGCTCATCGATGCCGTGCCGCGTCTCGCGCGGGTGGCCGCGCATCGCATCGCCGCGGGCGCGCTCAACGGCCGAGGGGTCGCGCAACTGGCGGGCGAGCTCGGCGTGAGCGAGCGCCACCTGCGCCGGGCCCTGGAGCGGGAGATCGGCGTCTCGCCGGTCGAGCTGGCGCAGACCCATCGGCTGCTGCTCGCGAAGCGCCTCCTGGCCGACACGTCGCTCCCGGTGACCCGGATCGCCTTCGCCAGTGGCTTTCAGAGCCTGCGGCGTTTCAATTCCGTGTTCCGCGAGCGCTACCGGGTGAGCCCGAGCGCCTTGCGGCGAGCTCCGCGCCCGAGCGAGGTACTCCGCGACCCAAGCCCTCGCCCCAGCACACCAGCGGATCCGGCGGCCGATCTCGTGAGGTTGACGCTGGCCTACAGGGCGCCGCTCGCGTGGGATGTCCTCACCGGCTTCCTGCGGCGCGAGGCGATGCCGGGAGTGGAGGCGGGGCAGGGTGGGCGTTACTGTCGCACCGTGCGGCTCGGCGGCCGGAGCGGCATCGTGATGGTGGAGGATGCGGCGGTGACGTCTCGGGATGCCCAACGGCCAAAGACTCACCTCAACGTCGACGTCTCGCCGTCGCTGCTTTCGGTGCTGATGCCGCTCCTCGCGCGGCTGCGGCAGCTCTTCGATCTCGACGCGGAGCCCACGGTGGTCGATGCCTATCTCGAGCAGGGTGGCCTCGGCTCGCACGTCCGACGACACCCTGGAGTACGCATTCCTGGCGCGTTCGACGGCTTCGAGGTCGTCTTTCTGGCGCTCCTCCGGAGCCCGGCGCGAACGGGCGGCGCGCTCGCGCAGCGAGTGGTGAGTGCTCTCGGAGAGGGGCTCGACACCGGGATCTCCGAGCTCACCCGGCTCGCCCCCAGTCCGGAACGGGTGGCCGAGGCCGGAGCAGCAGGTCTCGCGGCGCTCGGGGTGTCGCCCAGGCGATCCGCCGCGATCGCCTCGGTGGCCCGCGCCGTCGCGGACGGAAGCTTGCGGCTCGAGCCGGGCCGCGACGTGCTCGCGACTCGGCGGGCGCTGATCGAGATCGCCGGCATCGGCGACCGACTCGCCACCACCATCGTCATGCGCGCACTGTACTGGCCGGACGCGTTCCCCGCGTCGGATCGCGTGCTGCAGCGCGCCGCCGGCACATCGAGCCCGGCGGCGCTCCGGCTTCGAGCGGAGGAATGGCGACCCTGGCGCGCGTATGCCGCGCTCCATCTCTGGCTGTATGCCGAGGCGGATACGATTGCGAGGGCGTCACCGGCCCCAAGGCGGCGGACACGGACAATCACGTGAGGGTGCCGGGATTCGGCGAGTGACTGTGCACGCTACCAGGAACCCGGGAGCCAGGGAAGCGCTCGCTCTACGTCGCGCCCGGCTCATCGCCGCTATCGGGTTATGGACCCTGGCGGTGATGGCTCGACCCGGCGCCTCTGCGGCCCAGGCGCCGGCCCCACCCAGGGAGCGGCCCAACGTCATCGTGTTCGTCAGTGACGACCTCGGCTGGCGCGACACCGGGGTGTACGGCAACCACGCGATCCGCACGCCCAACATCGATCGGCTGACGCAATCAGGCTTACGCGTGGAGTACGCCTTCGGAACCAGCCCCTCATGCAGCTCCTCGCGTATCAGCACGCTCACCGGCAAGTATCCTCACTCGACCGGAGCCGAGGACCTGCACATGCCGCTGCCCGAGACGGAGCGGATGGTGCCGTCCTACCTTCGCTCGGAGGGCTACTTCACCGGGCACATGGCGAAGACCCACTACGGACCGAATGGCGAGCGACAGTTCCAATGGTACTCCCCGGAGACGGCCGAGGCGCTCCCGCACTTCCTGGATTCGGCCGGCACCCGGCCGTTCTTTCTCTGGGTCGGGTTCCACGAGCCACACCGACCGTACCGGCCGGGCGCCGTCTCCCCTCCGCACGCGCCGGCGCAGGTGGTGGTGCCGCCGCACCTGATTGATACGCCCGAAACCCGGGCGGACCTCGCGCTCTATTATGACGCAACCGCCCGCATGGACGGCGCGATCGGCCGGATGCTGGCGGAGCTCGACCGGCGGAAGCTGCGCGACAAGACCATAGTCGTCTTCCTCAGTGACAACGGTGCCCCGTTTCCGCGGGAGAAGGGAACCCTGTATGACTCAGGAACCCGCACCCCGCTCATCTTCTCCTGGCCACCGGTCATCCGGGCCGGGACGACGTACGGCGGCGGCCTGGTAAGCACGGTCGACCTGGCGCCCACCATCCTGGATCTCGCCGGAGCGCACCCGGCGGCTGCGATGCAGGGCCGGAGCCTCCGCGCGCTCTTCACCACGCCCGCATCCTACCCAGGCCGGACCTACGTGTTCAGCGAGCGCAACTGGCACGACTGCGACGAGCACCAGCGGAGCGTCCGCACCCGCCGGTTCAAGCTCATTCGGACCGACGCGTACACGGCGCTCCCGTTGTGCACGGCCGCCGATATCGGGGCGAGCCCCTCGTTCATCTCGCTCCGCGCGGCTGCCAAGGCAGGCCGCCTCACCCCGGCACAGCAGCGATTGTTCGAGGCGCCACGCGCCCGGATCGAGCTGTACGACCTGACTGCCGATCCCTGGGAACTGCGTAACGTGGCCGATGATCCAGCGTATGCCGGCGAGGCACGGAAGCTCGCGGGGGTGCTGCAGGAGTGGATCGAGCGGTCGGGGGACTTTCCGGCCGAGTACCGGGTGCGCGACGACAACACCGACCGCCTCACCGGCGTGCAGTTCACCACCAGGATTCCTCCGTTGCGGAACGTGGATGTACCGCCGCCGGGTAAGCGGTGGGGGCCGCCCGGACCCAGTTGAGGCCGATCGATGTTGCGGAGCTGGTCACGAGCTTCCGACGGTCTGATCCCGATTTCATGCTTCAGGAGGAGCCGTGCCATGACCGCGATGCGATGGATTCTCCGGTGAGCGCTCCGCGCTGGGCCCAACTCGGGCCCGTGCTCCTGCTCTCGGCCTGCGGCGGGCCGTCCGCCAACGCGACCCAGAGCCCATTGGCCTGGACGGACCCCTCACCGCATCGCGTCCACCTGGTCTCGGTGGCGCCCCGCGTGCGGCTCGAAGTGCTCGACTGGGGTGGCTCCGGGCCACCGCTGGTGTTCCTCTCCGGTCTGCAGGACGTGGCGCACGGGTTCGACGACTTCGCGCCGAGCTTCACGGACCAGTTTCGTGTTCTGGCCATTACCCGCCGTGGCTACGGCGCGTCGAGTCAGCCGCCGGCCGGCTATGATCTGGATACGCGGGTGGCGGATCTGCGGGCAGTCCTGGACTCGCTCGCGCTCCCACGTGTGGCGCTGGCGGGCCATTCGATCGCCGGTGACGAGCTCACCGCCTTCGCCGGGAGGTACCCGGCGCGGGTGACGGCTCTGGTATACCTCGATGCGGCCTATGACCACAGTGGGGTCGCGAGGCTGGTCCGGGAGTTCCCCGCACCCACGCCGATGCTCACTCCCGACTCGGCCACCCCTGCCGCCGTGCAGGCCTATCTCCTCCGCGCCTTCGGAATGCGGATACCGGAGGCGCAACTTCGCGCCATCGGACGGTACGACTCCTCCGGGAAGCTGGTGGCCAACGTCACACCTGAGGCGATCGATTCGTCGATAATCGCCGGCTCAGGACATCCGGACTACGCGGTGGTGCGGGCTCCGGCGCTCGCGATCTATGCCGTCGTGGATTCGGCGCCCCAGGTGTTCCCCGGCTGGGAAGGCCTCGATGCGGCGGGCCGGGCGAGGGCGCGCCAGTTCACGGCGGTGCTCCAGGCGTGGGCGGCTACCGAGCGAGGCCGCTTCCGGCGCGAGCTTGCGGGAGGGCAAGTGGTGGAACTGCATGGCGCGAACCACTACGTGTTTTTCTCGCACGCGCCTGAAGTCACCCGGGCAATGCGCAGCTTCCTCGCACGCGCCGGCGGGCGGCGTTGACGCCCCCGAGAGGCCCCCAGATGCCTGAGCACGTCACCCTCCTGCGCCCTGGCCCCGCTTCCGCGGACGGCCGGGGCATGTCGTCGGGTTTACCGACCGATCTGCTCGGCCAGTCCGCCGAGCGGCTTCGCATTCTCGCCTTGCTCTACGCGTTCGTGTTCTTCATGGCCGGGGTCTTTCCGGCGCTTCTCTATTCCGGCGATCGGACGCGATTTCTCGGGAGCATGGTCCAGTGGGGGCCGGCCGCCATCGGGATCGTGGTCGCATTGCTGGTGGCGGGGCTGATCCGGAGCGCTCGCGTGTCACTCCCGGCCGTCATGCGCATCGGACTCGTGTTCGAGGTCGCCAGCAGCTACGGCATCGCCGCGGCCGAGTTTCTCGATCTCCAGCCGATGACGATGGAAGGCCGCGCCCAGGGGCTCTCCTGGGTTGCCGTGTGGGTCCTGCTGTTCACGGTCGTGGTGCCGACTCAGCCACGCCGGGCGGTGATGGCGGCCCTGGCCTCCGTGAGCTCGGTCCCGGTCGTGATCGGAATGGTGATGCTCATCCGCGCCACCACCTTCGGGACGAGTGCGTTCGAGTTCTTCTTCGGGCTCGTGTTCCCCTATCTCCTCGTGGTTGGGATGTCCTATGTGGGTGCTCGTGTGGTCTACGGCCTCGGCAGGGAGGTCAAGCGCGCGCGGGACCTGGGGAGCTACCACCTGGAGGAGAAGTTAGGTCAGGGTGGCATGGGGGAGGTCTGGCGGGCCCGGCACCGCATGCTGGCGCGGCCGGCGGCGATCAAGCTCATCCGGCCCTCGCTCGCGGCGGACGCCCGGCCCGGTGTATCGGACGACGCGTTGCGCCGGTTCGAGCGCGAAGCGCAGGTGATCGCGAGCCTCCGCTCGCCTCACACGGTGGAGCTCTTCGATTTCGGCATCGCGGATGACGGCGCCTTCTATTACGTCATGGAGCTGCTCGACGGTCTCGATGCCGATGCGCTCGTCCGCCGGTGGGGAGCCGTCCCCGTCGAGCGGGTCGTCTACCTGCTCCGCCAGATCTGTCATTCACTCTCCGAGGCCGAAGCGTGCGGCCTGGTCCATCGCGACATCAAGCCGGCGAACATCTTTCTGTGCCGGTACGGGGAAGAGTACGACTTCGTCAAGGTCCTGGATTTCGGCATCGTGAAGGCGCCCGGACAGACGGCGGAGGCCGGGCCCGCGCTCACCCGGGAAAACGTGGTGCAGGGCACGCCGGAGTTCATTGCCCCGGAGCAGGCCCTCGGGGAAACCGATCTGGACGGGCGGGCCGACATCTACGCGACCGGGTGCGTCGCCTACTGGCTGCTGACCGGACAGCTGGTGTTCACCGCCGAGACGCCGATGGCGATGCTGCTGCATCACGCCCATACGCCGCCGCTGCCGCCTTCGGCCCGGAGCGAGCGGCCGATCCCGCCGGCGCTCGATTGCCTCGTGCTGTCCTGCCTCGCCAAGGACCCCGCGAAGCGTCCCCAGTCGGCAAGAGAGCTGTCGCGCCGGCTCAGCGAGCTCGGGAGCGCCGAGGCTTGGACCCAGGAACGGGCACAGGAGTGGTGGGAGAGGTATCTGCCGGCAAAGGAGACAGGTCGAGGGTGACGGCGCCTTCGGCGAGCGGCTCGGTGGTCATTCGGCGTCGTGGAAGATGATGCCCATCGTGTGGCGATGCCCCGAGTGGAGCCGGCTCACGCCGTGGCGCATGGTGACGCGGTAGACGCCGCGCGTGCCTCGCACCGGCCGGTGATGCACCGGGAAGATGACCCCATCTCCTTGCCCGAGTGCCACGACCTCCGCGCGGGACTGCATGCGGGGGCGCTGCTCCGTCAGGACGAATTCGCCGCCGACGAAGTCCCGGCCCGGAACCGAGAGCAGGAACGCCACCTGCAGGGGAAACACGTGCTCGCCGTAGAGGTCCTGGTGCAGGCAGTTGTAGTCGCCCTCACCGTATTGCAGCAGCAGGGGCGTCGGCCGGCTCTGGCCCGCGCGGTGACATCGGTCGAGAAAGGCGGCGTGGTCGGCCGGATACCGTGACTCGGTGCCCAGCGCTTCGTTCCAGCGATTGGCGATGCCGGCGAGCGGCGGGTACAGCGCGGTGCGAAGATCCCCGACCAGCTCGGGCAGGGGATAGGCGAAGTACTTGTACTCGCCGCGTCCGAAGCCGTGCCGTCCCATGACGATCCGGCTGCGGAACGGACCCTCGGCCGGGTAGAGGGCCGCGAGGCGCTCACATTCCTCCGGATCGAGCACCGAACGCGCGACCGCGCTGCCGTGCGCATCGAGCTCTGCTCCCATGCGCGGCCAATCCAGCGCGGCGACGCGATCCGCCACGGGGACAGTGGCTCCGACCCCGGTCATGCTGCGGCTTCCCGCTGAAGCAGTGCCCGCTTGCGCTTGATCCCCCATCGGTAGCCCGCGAGCGTGCCGTCCTTGCGCACCACCCGATGACAGGGAATGGCGACCGCGATCGGGTTGGCCGCGCACGCCTCCCCGACCAGGTACGCCTCCTTGGGCGCGCCCAGCTGCCGGGCGATGTCCGAGTAGGTGGCCGTCGACCCGACCGGGATCTCGCACAGCGCCTTCCAGACCCGCCGCTGGAAGGCCGTGCCCCGGGGGTCGAGCGGCAGATCGAGGCCCCGGCCCGGAGACTCGATAAAGGAGACGACCTTCCCCAGGACCGGTTCGAACCCCCGCTGGTCACCGATCGGCTGCGCGCCCGGGAACCGCTCGCGCAGCTCGCTCACGGTGGCGGCGGCATCGTCTCCCAGGAGGATGGCGCAGATCCCCTTCGCACTGGTGGCGACGACGACCGCACCCAGCGAGCATGCGCCCACGGCGAAGCGGATCGACTCCTCCATTTCCATTTCTGTGCTCCAGCTCATCGTAGTGCTCCCTTTTTGCCATTGTCCGTTCCTACGGGCGTAAGCTTATCGCTGGCCGCCGCCCGTCGCACCCCGGTTCTTGCTCTCGAACTGCGGTGGGTAAATAGTTCGCTCATAATGAACGCACTACACGATAGGGTGGCCCTGGTGACCGGCAGCTCGCGTGGGATTGGCGCGGCCATCGCCCGGCTGTTCGCCCGGGAAGGAGCAAAGGTGGTGGTGCACGGCAGGGATACCGCGGCACTGGCCGGGGTACAGGCGGACATCAGCAAGGCTGGCGGACGGGCCATCCAGGTCGCGGCCGACACGTCGAGCTTCAGCGAGATCGAGGCGATGCGTCGCCGGGTCGAGCAGGAGCTCGGACCCATCGACATCCTGGTCGCGAACGCCGGGGGCAGCTTCACCAAGCCGGGCCCCCTGGAGGAGATCGACGAGGACGGGTGGCGTACGTCGCTCGACAACAATCTCACCGCCACCTTTCTCACCATCAAAAGCATCCTGCCCGGCATGAAAGCGCGGAAAAAGGGCAACATCATCACCATGTCATCCGCCGCCGCCCGGAGACCGCACCCAGGCTCGCCCATCCCGTATGCCGCCGCCAAAGCCGGCGTGATCATCCTCACCCAGGACCTCGCCGCGCAGGCCGGTCCCCATGGAATCCGGGTGAACTGTATCGCACCGGAAACGATCCTCACCGAGCGCAATCAGCAGCGGATACCCGAGGCGCAGAAGGGCGCGTTGATCGAACAGCATCCCCTCAGGCGCCTTGGCACTCCGGAGGACGTGGCCAGGGCGGCGCTCTTCCTCGCCTCGGAGGAGTCGGCATGGATCACCGGCATCGTGGTGGACGTGGCCGGCGGGTCGGTCCTGGCATGAGGCGCCTCCTGGCGGCTATCGCCGCGGGCATCATCGCCTGCGCGGGCACTCCTTCGTCGGGCGTCGCCCCATCCCGCTCCGCAGCGCCGTCGGTGAGCGCGCCCGCGGGCGTGCCGAATCTCTACGATGCTCAGCGAGAGGTCGACCAGTACATCCGGTCCGGCCGGTATGATCAGGACTTCGCGAATGTCGTCGCCCAAGCGCGCGCCTGGCTGGAGAAGCGGGCGAAGACCGCCGCGAAGCCGGCGGTGGTGCTCGACATCGACGAGACCTCGCTTTCCAACTGGCCGGCCTATCGCATCAACGGGTGGGGCCGCGTGATCAATGGTGGGTGCGATCTCCAGCAAGGGCCCTGTGGCCTGCGGGCGTGGCAGGCTCTGGGCCAATCGAAGGCTCTCGCGCCGACCCTGGCACTCGCCCGGCGGGCACGCGAGCTCGGCGTAGCGGTGTTCTTCATCAGCGGCCGGCCTCCAGGTCTCCTCCAGGCGACCGAGCGCAATCTCCGGGAGCAAGGCTACCTGTGGACCGGCGTGATCCTCCTTCCAGAGGGTGCGCACTTCGCGAGCGCCGTGGACTTCAAGGCGCCGGAGCGGCGGAAGATCACCGAGCAGGGATATACCATCGTGCTCGCCGTCGGCGATCAGGAGAGCGATCTCCTGGGCGGGTACGCGGAACGGACGTTCAAACTGCCCAACCCGGTCTACTATCTGCCGTGAGCTCACGGCTTGTCCATGGCGCCGAGACCTCTGACGCGACTCCGGAAGCTCTGTCTCTCCCTGCCCGAGGCGCACGAGGTCGAAGCCTGGGGCGAGCCGACCTTCCGAGTCCGCAACAAGCTGTTCGCCATGTACGCCAGCGCCGATACCCACCATGGCGCCGGCCGGCCGGCGGTCTGGTGCAAGGCCGCGCCCAGCAATCAGGCCCTGATGGTGTCCGCCGCGCCGAAGCGCTTCTTCGTGCCTCCCTACGTGGGGCCGAGCGGCTGGGTGGGCGTGTGGCTCGACGGCGAGGTCGACTGGGCGGAGCTGGCGGACCTCCTGCGCGACGCGTACCTGCTGGTAGCACCGAAGCGGTTGCGCGCATCGCTGGAGGACGCGTGAAGCCTGGACCGCGCAACGAATGAGGCGGCGTCCCGTGGTCGGAGTCATGGGAGCAGGTGAATCCGAGCCGAGCACGCTCGAGGCAGCCCACCGGCTCGGTCGGCTGCTGGCGGAGGCGGGCTGGGTGGTGCTCACCGGCGGACGGCCCGCCGGAGTCATGGAGGCGGCGTGCGCCGGGGCCAAGTCCGTGCCGGGCAGCCTGACAGTGGGTGTGTTGCCGACCGGACCGGACGGGCCAGTGAGCGCGCGGGTCGACGTCGCGGTGTTCACGGCGCTGGGAGAGGCTCGCAACGCAATCAACGTGCTGAGCAGTGATGTGGTCGTCGCCTGTGGAGTCGAAGGGCCTGGGACGGCCTCCGAGGTGGCGCTCGCCCTGAAGGCGCGCCGCCCCACCGTCCTGCTGGCGGCGGCGCCCGCAGCCGTGGCGTTCTTTCGCACGATGCAGGCCGGTGAGACCCTGCACGAGGCCGAGACGCCGGAACGCGCCATCGAGATCATCGAACAGCGGTTCCGGATCCCACGCTGGCCTCTGCCTTAGCATTCCGGCTCATCGGCCCCGGGATGGCCAACGCATCCATTCTCTGGCGACGGCTGGACACACCCGGCCATGACGCCTGCCGCCTCGTGGGACACGAAGCCGGCTGGCGGCTGGATGGCAGCGCCGTCTTCCATGACTCCGGCGCTCCGGCGGTACTCGACTATTGGCTTGCGTGTGATCTCGGTTGGCGCACCCAGCGGGGTGGCGTCCACGGTTGGCTGGGGGAACGCTCCGTGGAGCTCCTCATCGAGCGGACCGCGGAGGGCGTGTGGACTCTCAACGGTACCGTCGTGCCGGGCCTCGAGCGCTGCGTCGATCTCGACTACGGCTTCACCCCGGCCACCAACCTGCCGCAGCTCCGGCGCGCCGCTCTGGCCTTGGGCCATAGCGCGGATGTGCCAGCCGCCTGGCTGGACGTCTCGGCCGGCACCCTGGTCGAGCTGCGCCAGCGCTACGAGCGGCGGACCCGGACGACGTACTGGTACGAGGCCCCGAGCGTCGGCTACGCCGATGTGCTCGAGCTCGCGCCGACCGGGTTCATCCAGCTCTATCCGGGACTGTGGGAGGCGGAAGGGTGAGCTCCCGAGCTTGCGGCGCGCGGAAGGCGACGACTTGATTACCCAGGGCACGATCACACGGAGACGGAGTCGATGCAGGCGAACGAGCTCGAAGGCGTGCTGACGTTTCTCCAGGACGCCGAGCGGCTGAAGACGGTCACCCGAAGCGGCTGGACGTCCGTCGGTCAACGCGAGAGCGTCGCCGAGCACACCTGGCGGCTCTGCCTCATGGCCATGCTGCTCTACGACCATGCCGAGGGCGTCGACCTGGCCAGGCTGCTCAAGATGTGCCTCATTCACGATCTCGGCGAGGCGATCGGTGGCGACATCCCGGCCCCGGCGCAGGCGGCCGGAACGAGCAAGGCCGGCCAGGAACGCGCCGACCTGCTGCAGCTGGTCGCTCCGCTGCCGCCGGCCGCCCGGTCGGAGATCATCGCCTTGTGGGACGAATACGAGGCGGCCCGCTCGCCGGAGGCGAAATTGGCCAAGGGCCTCGACAAGCTGGAAACCATCCTGCAGCACACCCAGGGCAAGAACCCGGCGGACTTCGATTACGCCTTCAATCTCGCTTACGGCCAGCAGTACACCGCGGCCGATCCGGTCCTCGCGGCCCTTCGGAATCGGCTCGACCAGGAGACCGCCCGGCGGGCAAAGGGCAGCGGCGCGGCGGACAGGTGAGGCGGCGCCGGCGCCGGCACGGTGCTGGACGTGGGCCGCACCAGCGATCACCGTCCGGTATGGGCGGTCGCCCTGCTCCGTTGAGATCATGCCGGTAGACAACGCGCTGTACGACCGGATGGCCGACACCTGGTGGGACGAAGGCGGCTTCCTCCACGCACTCACCGCTCTCAATCCTGCCCGCTTCGGGTACATGCGCCGGGTCCTGACGGAGGACCTGCACCTCGAGCCGGCGACGCTCCTCGCGCTCGATATCGGCTGCGGGGGCGGGCTCCTGGCGGAGGAGTTCGCCCGCCTGGGATGCACGGTCACGGGCGTCGATCCATCGGAGGAATCGCTGGCCGCGGCGCGCACGCACGCCGTCGGCCAAAGCCTCCCGATCACGTATCGCTCCGCGAGTGGTGAGGCACTCCCCTTCGCGGATGCGAGCTTCGATGTGGCGTATTGCTGTGACGTCCTGGAGCACGTGAGTGACCTCCGCCGGGTCATCGCCGAGACGGCCCGGGTGCTCAAGCCAGGCGGCACCTACCTCTACGACACGATCAACCGAACGGTCCGAAGCCGGCTCATCGTGATCACGCTGCTGCAGGAGTGCAGGTGGACCGCGGTCATGCCACCGGGCCTGCACGACTGGAACATGTTCATCAAGCCGGATGAGCTCCGCAGACTGCTGGAAGAGCAGGGTCTTGTCCCTGCCGGGCTCACCGGGCTCAAGCCACGCGCCAGCCTGTTTCAGGTCGTCCGGCTGCTCCGGCGGTGCAGGCGAGGTTTGATCAGCCACACCGAGGCCGCTCGACAGGTGAGCCCGGGTGAGAGCCGGGATACCTCGGTCGCGTATCTGGGCTACGCCCGCAAGCCGATACCGGCCGGCCTCCGTTCGTAACCGCCGCGCTCAGGGGCCCTCGGGATGGGTTACCGCTACTACATCTGCGATGTCTTTACCACGGTGCGCTTCGGCGGCAATCAGCTCGCCGTCCTGCCCCACGCCGATGGTCTCTCGGCCGGGCAGATGCAGCGGATCGCCCGGGAGTTCAATTTCGCCGAGAGCACGTTCGTGTTTCCCCCGGAGGCGGGGCTCACCCGTAGGGTCCGCATCTTTACGCCTACCACGGAGATCCCCTTCGCGGGCCATCCGAATATCGGAACGGCCTTCGCTCTGGCGACGGCAGGTGAGCTCGGCCCGATCGACTCATCGATCACCGTGAGTTTCGAAGAGAAGGCCGGCGTGGTTCCGATCTCGATTCACCGGCGCCAGGGAGAGCCGATCTGGTGTGAGCTGTCGGCCCCCGAGCCCCTGTCATTCGGCAAGACCGTCTCGGCGCAATCCGTGGCGGCGGCGGTATCGCTCAGCCCGGACGATATCGTCACCACGACACATGCCCCGCAGGTCGCCTCGGTGGGCCTGCCATTCCTCATAGCCGAGCTTGCGGACCGGGCCGCCCTGGAGCGCGCGCGCGCCAACCTGGACGGGATCGATGCCCTGGCCGCCGCGGGCGTCACGCCGGACGTCCACCTCTACACCCGCAGCGCGGACGAGTTCGACGTCCGGGCGCGCATGTTTGCACCTCGAGACGGCGTGCCGGAAGACCCGGCCACGGGGAGCGCCAACTGCGCCCTGGCCGGGTTGCTCAGTCACTACGATGGCGCGTCCACCGCCCGCTTCCGCTGGCGCATTGCCCAAGGCGTGGAGATGGGACGTCCCAGCGTCCTGGAGGCACGAGCGGAGAAGCGGGAGGGACGCGTCGTGGGCACCTGGATCGGCGGGGCGAGCGTGCTGGTGAGCGAGGGGATCATCGAGGTCGACTAGAAGTGATCCAGCGCCTCTTCGTCGCGGAGGGCCGGCTCGCCGGGCCCGCGGAGATCGAGTACGCCATTTATCGCGTGGAATGACCGTCTTCAGAAGGAGGTTGCCCGTGCCGACGTTTCGTGCGCCCCACCTGGTGGTCCTCCTCGGGATCATGGTAACCGCGCGGCCGGTGCAGGCGCAGGCGCCCGCCTACGGCTGTCACTTCGTCGAGATTCCCACGCGCGACGGAGTCCACCTCCACACCAGCATCTGTGAGCCACGTGCCCCGCACCCGCCGATGCCGTTCCTGCTGACCCGTACGCCATACGGCGTCGCCGGTGATACCGTCGTGCGGGACGACTACCGGTTCTTCGCGGCCGACGGCTACATCTTCGTCTCGCAGGATATCCGCGGGCGTTTCGGCAGCGAGG